>DYKY01000082.1:0-7435 GCA_020722365.1 Thermoflexus sp. | reverse complement strand
GGCTTGGCTGTGTGGTAGTATTTGCCATACAATTCCTGATAAAACTGCTCAGTGGGTTGCGGGTCCAGCCACATCATCCCGTCGTGGATGCAGCGGACGGTGTGAAACCGCTGATTATTCAGCACGAAAGCGTTGAGTGGAATGATCTCGCGGCGACCACACAACAGACAAGGCTGTTCCCGCGCGGGGATGTGTCCCAGCGCGGGAACGGTGATGTTAAAGACTTCACGGACAGATGCCATGGTCGAGAACCGATCTGTTATGGGTTTTGGTCCAATACATCGTGGGGACCGATATTGCGGAAAACGGCGGTGTCACCTTCATAATGAAACGTGAAACGGTAGTGAATATCGACTCGACCTTCCCACACGCCCGGTATGCCGCGCATCCGTTTGATATGTAAAGAGGGGTGCTGTATTTAGTCCCATGTCTTCTAGGAAGGCTTCCATAGTCTCGAAGTCCTCCCCTTTACCTGCTGCGATATCGTCTTCGGCTGCCCGTTCGCCTGCTTGCCAGGCTTCGGTCCAATACCAGGATTGATCATCCTCAAGAATTGTCGTCAGAACATCTGCTAATGCTGTGCTTTCCTCTGGAGATAGGGTCAATGTCAAAGGCCGTCGTGACACCCCAGCCAATCGCGCCCGCCGCACAATCGAGTAAAGCACGCCGGTAGATATTCTCTGTGCTGCTGTTTGCATTGCATACCTCCCAGATCGTTTCTTACAGTATAGCATGACTTTCGATGACGTGGGGATGACCCATTGGATTTCGCTCCCCTTAGACCGGCGCCTGTTCCACGCTTGCGTAGCCGTACTGTGCTATGGCCGGCGCGAAGAAATCGAAATCGTGCGGCTTCTCGTCCGTCTTCCACCGTCCGATGACCTCCGGATTGACCGGGATCTTCGCCAGCGGGATGCCCAGGAAGGCCTCCAACCGCGCCAGCGTCTCGTCTTGATGCAACACGAAGTCCTCCAGGCGCACTTCGATCCAGTATTTGGGTTTGGGCATGGCCTGCACCAGGTCGTACTGGTACTTCCACGAGATCGCGCGGCGCAGCCGCTCGTCCTCGGTAGGCGGATAGTCGATGCCGAAGTCGTGCAGGTCGTCGGTGAGGTGCCGCCCGATGATGCTGTCGCGCGGGTCGCGGATCCAGAAGATGTACTTGATCTCCGGGAACATCCGCGTAATCCACGGGAAAACGAGCGTGGTTTCCGGGATTTTCCAGCCTTTGTGCTCACCGTTGTGGAGCCGCACCGTGGTCAGGTAGGTGTGGATGAGGAACTTGAACTCGTCGGGGATTTTGGCGGCGAGCGCCCGATCCCAGTTCCACGAGAGATCGCCCTGCCAATCGACGTAGCGGGCGAAGACGCGGCAGGCGTCGTACATCGTCTGCGGCGGCAGCAGGTCGCCGGAGACATTGAGCGGCCGGCCCATGAAGACGCCGCTCGCCGAAAGCGTGTGGGACATCGCGCGCGTGCCGGAGTGCCCCCGGCCGATGATGGTGATGGTGGTCATTTTTGCCTCGCACCTTTGAGAATCATGAATCATGAATCATGATTCGTGATTCATGATTCATAACGTCACTACTTGCCCGGTTTCCCACGAGGCGATGATCGCCTCGATGATGCGCTGGACGTGGAGAGCATCCGCGCCGGAAGCGTCGATGGCCTCCGGCTTGACCCTGGCGATGTTCTGCTCCACCCACACGCCGATGCGGCGGCCGAAGGTCTCGCTGAAGTTCATCATCCCGCCGAGGTAGTCGTAGGTCTCGGTCTGGCGGCTGAAGCGCGGGTAGAAGGTGAGGTGCTCGCAGGCGTCGAGCAGCACGAAGCGCGCCTCCGAGCCGACGACTTCGAGCGTTTCCAGCCCGTAACTGCCGCCGGCGTCGTAGCTGCCGGTGAGGTGGCCGATGATGCCGTTCTTGAAGAGCAGGTTCACCTGCACGTTCGACCAGCAGACGCGCCGCCCGCCCGGGCCGTCGGCGCGCGGGCCGCGTTTGAAAAATGCCTGCACCTTCTCCACATCGCCGCCGAAGTAGCGCATCACGTCCAGCGAGTGCGGGTGCAGCGCGCGGATGTGGAACCACGGCGAGGTCTCGTTGGGATTGTTGATCCACATCGTCATGTTGATGATGTTGAGCTCGCCCAACCGCCCGGCCTCCACCCACTCCTTGGCCCGCAACGCGGCAGGCGTGAAGCGGTGGTTGAGATTGATGCCATAGCGCAGATTCTTTTTCTTCGCCAGCGCGACCATTTCCTCCGCTTTGGCGATCTCGTTGGAGATCGGTTTCTCGCCCAGGGTGGGGACCCCTGCCTCTAGCAATTCCATCGTGGGGGCGTAATGGTCGCCGCCGTTTTCTTTCCCGGCGGTGCACATGCTGGCGGCGTCGATTTTGATGCCGCTCTTCAGCATCTCCTGCACGGAGTAGAAGGCCGGGCAGCCGTAGGTCGCTGACGCCTTGTCCGCGCGTTCCTTGATAATGTCGCACACCGCGACGATTTTGACGTCATCGCGCTGCTGGTACACTCGCGCGTGCGTGTTCCCGATATTGCCCAATCCGACAATAGCGACGTTGAGCGTCATTTTTGAAATCCTCCTGTTGTGGTTTAGCATAGCTCGATGTATGCTTCTCTAAAATTTATCCGTAGATCGAAATGTTGTAAAAAGTTGAGTCCCAGTACGCCGTCAAGTCAAGTTTGATCGCGGGAGGAAGATCGCCACAGGCAACCTCAATGTCGCATCGTTCCTGTCCAAAGACGCGCAACCGTGGCATAATCAGGATTGGCGTCTCATGCACGCCGCCCCAGACATGCGTAAGGCGACGTTCTTGGGGCTTTTCCGGGTCCAAGCCCAAACGCTGCATAGCCGTAGGCGTCAGAGTTGTGATTGATGAACCAGTATCCAGCAGCAGAATGGCTCGTAACCGTTGCGTAGGGCTGTAGAAATCGCCAACCGTCAATACCATACCTTGCGTCAGTCCCACCAATGGGAAGCGATTGGTGACATTCATAGGAGCACCAGTTCTCCCTCTGGTACCAACTCACCGCTGTACCACACGGCAATGTCATAAAGATCGCGGCGTTCACGGACAACATTTTCTACAACTTCCCGGTCTGGATCGTGAGTGATCAATCGGCCTGTATAGGGCGCTCCATAATCATCTTCTGATACGACTTCAAAGAAGATCCATTCGCCGGGATAACGGCTCATCATCTCAGCCACCAGGTCCGTTTGGCTCTCGTTGCCTTGCTTATGCGCATCCTGGATATTTTTTACATATTCGTTCGTACCATTCATCGTTTCCCTCCCGCGTTTTGAACGACACAAACAGCAATTTCCCGGTTTCTACTTCTTCTCTCCTGCCTGTAACTTCGCTGCCTGTGTGGGATCGCCGATGTGCAGCGTATCATACGCCTGCTGTGAACTCGTGAACGCGCCGACGCCTTCGTGCCCGTGCCAATCGCCCTGGTGATGGATGGGGTTGGGCAGGCCGGTCTCGGCTTCGCGTTTGGCGATCCAGGCATCCATCCGCGCGCGGAGCATGGCGACAACATCCGGTTCGGCCTCGGCGACGTTGTTGTTTTCGCCGGGGTCTTCGACCAGGTTGTACAGCTCGATCTCCGGCTTGAAGTGGAAATCCGGCTCCAGCGCCACGATGAGCTTCCATTCCGGCGTGCGCCAGCCGTGCTTGCGCATCCACGTACATTCGGTGATGTAGAATTCGCTATCGTAGGACGCCACCGAGCCGTCAACCAACCGCATCAGGCTCTTGCCATCAAAGGCGATGTCCGTTTCGATGCCGGCTAACTCCAGTAGGGTGGGGACCAGTTCCTGGTGGCGATTGAAGCCGCTCACGCGCTTTCCGGCGGGGACTTTGCCCGGGTAGTGCAGGATCAGCGGCACGTGCAGCGTCTGGTCGTACAACCCGTGGTGATCGAAGTAGCAGTCGTGGTCGTACAACGTCTCGCCGTGGTCGGAGTTGATGACGACGATGGTGTTGTCGAGCAGGCCCAGCGTCTCCACCGCATTCAGGATCGTCTGGATGGCGGCATCCATGTAGGCCACCGCGCCGTCATACTGCGCGATGACGTAGTCCTTGTCGGTGATGCCCGGCGGCATCCACGTGGCGAAGAAGTCGCGGAACGGCTTGAACGCCATCACCGGGTCCATCGAGTGGTTGCGCGGGTTGCACTCGTTGCCGTGGTAGAACATCCGCTCGAAGGGCGCGGGCGGTAGATAGGGCGCGTGCGGGTCCATGTGGCGCAGGAAGAGGAAGAACGGCGCTTTCTCCTTCGCCAGCCGGTTCAGTTCGGGGATGGTGACCGCGTTGAGGTTTTCGGCTTTTGGACTGCGGCCCTCGTTCCAACTGCCCCATCCCGCGTAGTCGAGATACGTGTCGAAGCCGCGCGCCGCCGGATTGCCCCGGAAACCGACGCAGGTGGTGTTGTAGCCCTCCGCCTTGACGATTTCCGCCAGCGTCGCCACCTCCGGGCGCAACGGCCCCTTGTGGCGCAGCGCCACCATCTGCGTGTTGAATACGTCCATTCCCGTGAGCATCGAGCCGTAGCCGCTGGTCGTGGGGATGTAGGCGCTGTACGTGCGCTCGAAGAGCGTCCCTCCCTGCGCAAAGCGGTCGATGTGCGGCGTCGTCAGCTTGGGATAGCCGTAGCAGCTCATGTGGTCCGCGCGCAGCGAATCGATGCCGATTAACAGAATGTTGGGTTTGCGTCGTCTGGGCATAGTGTTCTCCTGATTTAGTCGAAAAAACTACTCTTGTTCAGAGTATAGAATAGCATCAATTTCCTGTAGAACTTCGCTGATATCGGGCGGATAGGCAGCGATGACTTTGTCTCCATCGTGTTTGTGATGCGGGTGGGTCTCAATTTCTGGATGATGCGGGGCATTGTCGTAGCGGAAGATCAACATACCATCAGCATCTTGATAGTGATAAGCATAGCGTGTCTTGATAAGCGCGTAAGTTTCAACGCTTAACTTCTCTACAATTTGCAGCCGTGAGTTGTCATAGAAACGTATTACTGCGTAGAGTTCGCTGGATTGCCCGACTTTATCCGAGCGGTCAAAAATCTCCAGAACTTCAATATCAATCTCATACCGGGATTGCAGCGTGCTCTGCAAACGAGCCAGATAATGATGTAGTTGAGTCATAGTGTAGATACAGGCAGTGCGTATTGTGTGAGCAACTCAAAGAGATGTTCCATACTACCTTTCATCTCCTGATAAATCTCATACTTGTTAGCCCACCGCATGTACTCGATACGATCTCCCATCTCACCCTGTTGAAAGCGTTCGAAGAACTCCTGCGAACCAAGTTGATGTTGCAGCTCAAAGCGCGTCAAATCGCGCACAACCTGGATGAAATCTTCGATGGGCGAGGCTTTGTCTAGTGCGTTTTGCAGGATGCTCCGCAAAGCTTCGCTGGATTCAGGCATTGTCTTGGAAGAAAATGTAACTAAAGGCATACGTACCTCCTTAAGACTGAATTCACCTCAATCTTCGCACAGGCGCGGTAAAAGTCAAAGGGCTATCTTACACTTGATCAATTGCCGGATCATCTAGCCGTACCCGCCGCCCCTCGCGGACGGAGACGTAGCACGCGAGCGTCATCCGCAACGCCGCGCGGCCTTCTTCCGCCGTAGCGATGGGCGGACGCTTGCCGTGCAGGAACTCCGCCAGCGGTCCCGCCAATCCCGCGATGCGCTCGCCGTGATTGGTTGGGCTGGGGATGTCGCTGCACGTCCAATCCTTCCACTCCACCGTGTACCACTTGAGGCCACAGGCTTCCGCCGGGCGGGGGACGTTGCAACTGGGCACGTCGCCATAGTTCTGCACGATGCTGCCTTTCTCCGCGATGACCTCGACCGTGTTCTCCATCGCCGGCGTGACGAACGAGCACGTCACCTCGGCCAACGGCCCGTTGGGATAGCGGAACACGGCGACGCCGTTGTCCATCGGCAGGCGTTCGGGATCGTACAGCGAGACGACCTCCGCCGTCACCGACTCCGGCTCGCCCAGCAGCCAGAGGATGAAGTCGATGGCGT
Source organism: Thermoflexus sp. (assembly GCA_020722365.1). GTDB lineage: Bacteria > Chloroflexota > Anaerolineae > B4-G1 > SLSP01 > DSWT01. The sequence continues at coordinate 1,376 of DYKY01000082.1, read as the reverse complement.
GCGCGGCATCGTCGGCCCAGATGTCGCGGTTGAGCGCCGGATCGAAGTGCCACATCTGCGCGAAGTTGGGCCACAGGTGGACGCCCAACCCGTGGCGGCGGCGCACCATGAAAATCCGCCCCAGTTCGCCGGACTGCATCAACGTCTTGATCTGGACGTTTTGCGGGTCCACGCGCATCTGCCACGCCATCGTGAAGGGCACGCCGCTGCGATTGACCGCCTCGACGATACGGTCGGCCTCTGACAGCGTGAGCGCCATCGGCTTTTGCAGGACGATGGCCTTGCCCGCCGCCGCCGCGCGCTCCACCAGGTCGGCGTGCAGCGATGTTTCGGCGGTGATCATCACCGCTTGCACGTCGGCGTCTGCCAACAGCGCGCTAACGTCGGTGTACGGTCGGAGGCCATACTCCGCGACAGCTTTGTCTAGCCTTGCCGCGTTGTGATCCCACCCGGCGACGATGTCGATCCCCATCTCCGGATGCTCGCGCCAGCGGGTGCAGTAGGCGTTCACGTGTCCGTGGGCAAAGCCGAGGATGCCGATGTTGACGATGTCTTGCATAATTCAACTCTCCTTATTCCACGCTCCGCTATGCGGCTGTAAGTTTTGATGTGGGTGCATTGTAAGAGGCTTCTCTTCAGATGTCAATCGCGAATAGTAAAAAGCTGTCAAGCTGTAGTATAATAAAAGTGGTAGGGAGGTGATTATGACAGATTTAACACAACGCACGGCTTTATATCAAGCCATTGAGATGCTTCCAGAATATATTTTGCCTGATTTGGCGCGCTTTGTCGAGTTTCTGCGTTTCAAGACGGGGAAAGTGCGGGCGACTGTCTCTACAGAATCCACAGCATATCGTTATCCTACAATCACCTTACCGGCAGAGACGCTTAGAGAGCTTGTTGGTATTATGCCACCTGACTTTGAAGGAGATGCTTTGACTGATACCGAGGCCCTTTATGACAATCCTTGACCTGCCTCCCGTTGTCATTGATACATCAGTTCTCGTCGGAGTGTTGTATCCACGCGATCATCGTCATGCTCAAGCGCAAGCTTTGGTGAATGATATTACGGATGCAGGTTACGGTCTGGTCTATCTCGACTGCGTTGTCGCGGAAACCATTAGCGTCATCGTCCGTAGGGCAGAAGAACAGCATTATCAGGGTAATATAGCGATGCTGTTTCACCCATTGAAAACCAAAATCCCGTCGGAAAACATTACCTGGATATTCGATGAGGTCCCGAGGTTATACGATGCTATACTCAACCTGATGCAAACATCCAACGGAAATCTCAATTTCAATGATGCGTTGATTGCTTTAGCACTCTCATTTCGTTGATATAAATATGCATATTTGATTTTACTTAGCACATTAAC
>DYKY01000081.1 GCA_020722365.1 Thermoflexus sp. | reverse complement strand
CCAGATTGCCGGCAATAAGCGCCCCGGACTGCGGCTCAGTCAGTGTTGGGGGCTGCGGCGGTACAGGCGTTGGCTCCACAGTGGGCGCAGACACCTTCTCCGGGACTGACGGAGTCGGTGCAGTGGCGGTAGGCGTTGGCGGATGCGGCGTGGGCGAGGGTTGCATAGTGGCTGTGGGCATAACGAGCGGGGTTGTAGTTTTGACTATGGGGGTGATCACGGGCGCCGTGGCTGCCGCACGTTGCTGGCGTAACAACAGCATGGCAAAGATACTGATCAAAATCAACGTACCCGCAAGCTTGAACCAGTTGTAAGCCTTGATACTTTTAGGTGTGCGATAATAGGACATCATCTTCCTCCACGAGATGCGCGTACCAACCCAATTTGGGAAGCGTCACACCGGCTGAGCGTGGCCACCTTTCAAGTTAGCCTGAAGCGCAGCCAGAGCCTCCCAATCGCCCTCGGCAGCCAAACGCGCCTGCTCAGGCCAGGTCGCCGGATTCGCCAGACGATACTGCGGACCGGCCTCCTCAAGGCATTGTTGCAACTCCTCCACATTCGCCTCGGCTAAATCGGCGAAGGTATAGATGCTCCGTGCGTTGAGGAGCCTGGAAATCTTGGGGCCGATCCCCTCGATTTTCTCCAGGTCGGGGGATTCTGGACCAGGCCCGAACACCGGAGAACTCGATTGTCCGGCAAGATGCAAGTGCGCATCCGCAAGAGCAGTCTGCAACTGCCGGATTTCGGCTTCCCTGGCAGCCAGTTGCTCATGCACGCGCGCTAAAGTGTCACGACTGAGTTGCATTTCATATTCGTAGTGCGTTTGGTCTTCCTTGAGGCCGATGAGCTGCGCCTCAAGTTGCCCCGTCCTGACCTCCATCGCGGCTAACTCGGCGCGCACTTCGAGTTCCGAGGTTGCAACAAAATGCCTGTGGCGCCAAAAGAAAAAGTCAATGAACAACTCTCCTATCCAGCCGATGATGACACCTGCGCAAAAGATCACCCAGTTCATAAATACCTCCTCGTGAGCAAAGAATTAAGAGACAGATACGGAGAAACGCAATTTTATAAATCAAACTAGTTTGCATAAAAAAAGATTGAAGATACTACACTATAAAAACAATTATACAAGAAAAACGGAAAAAATACCATAAGTTTTGGGGTTTTTCTAAGTCATTCAAGCAATAAATTCTTGCAGGAATGATACACAAGACGGTCCTATCACCTTGAGATTTGCGCTCCTCTGACAGGCTTTCTATCTTTTAGAGACGACGTATAATAGTGCATACCCTCGCGAAGGTGGCGAATGAAGGTTGGAAGGAATTGCCTATGCCCAAGAGTGCACAACGCGACCATACTGATCTTTTAATCCGCATTCATCCGCTGGATGACGCGCGGCAATGTTACCCCGTCGAAGCCTGGATGAACGGCACGGTGCATTTCGCCGGCGGCGAGATGCGCCTGGATCACGGCGCATTGCAGGCTGCCGAGGACGACGTACCCGCCTATGGGCTGGCGCTGTTCGATGCGCTCTTCTCCGGTGCGATCCGCCGCGCCTACGACCGGGCTATCGGGGCCGCCGAGACACGCGGTGAGCAACTGCGCCTGCGCCTATGGATCGATCCAGGTGCGCCGGAACTGCACGCGCTACTGTGGGAACGCCTCCACGAGCTAAGACAGAATACCGTCTGCTTGCTGAGTACCGCCGCACAGACGCCTTTTTCGCGCTACACGGGACTGGAAATCGCCGCCCCCGCTCCCATCGGCACACGTCCTATCCGAATGCTCGTCGCCATCGCCAACCCTGCCGATCTCATCGACCAGGGGATGGCACCCATTGACGTGGATCACGAAATCGACGCACTGGCTGTCGCAGTGGACAGCCTGCAACGTACCGGACAACTGCACGTCACCCTGCTGCCCGGTAGAACCGGCCTCAACGCCGAGTTACGCGCGCGCCTTGAGCAGACCGGCTATGTCGTGCGCGACGCTCCTGCCACCCTCGATGCGTTGATCCGCGAGCTGGCGACCGCGCCGGGCTACCACATCCTGCACTTCCTCGGCCACGGGGCGTTCAGCCGCGCGCAGGGGATAACCACCCTGTTCCTGGAAGGCGCCAACGGATTCACCGATGCGCGCCGCGATGCGGAAGTTGTGGCGCAACTGGGCGCCATCAATCCACCGCCGCATCTGATTTTCCTGGCCTCCTGTGACAGCGCCAAACGCGACCCGCAGAACGCTAATCCCTATGTGGGACTGGCTCCTCAATTGGTACAGGCGGGTATCCCGGCTATCGTCGCCATGCAGGATATTATCGCGCCGTTAATCGCCCGCGAGCTGAGCCAGGATTTTTACCGCGATCTGTTGGAACACGGCAGCATCGACCGCGCACTGAACCACGCGCGGTTCCTGCTGCTGGAAAACGATCCACAGGCGTGGGCCATTCCCGCCCTCTTTATGCGGCTGGATGACGGCCAACTCTTCGCCGCGGACCCGGTCATCAGCGCGCTGCGAGCTATGCTGCTCGCCGATGTTCTCAATCCCCTGCCCGCAGGCGGCGCTTATCTTCCCCTGGAGGTGCGGCATTTTTCGGGGACGTTGCACAGCATGGATTTCAACGCAGTGGTGGAAGAAAACACGCCCGGACGTCGTCTCAGCGAGACCATTTTGGACATCTTCGCGCCGGTCAAAGCAGAACAAGACCCCCACGCTCCCAGCACCGTCGCGTTGGTCGGCGACGCCGGTATGGGCAAATCCACCGAGATGCGCCACATCGCCCAGATGACAGCCCAACAATCGCTGCAAGCCAACGCGCCCCGGCTCGTCATCCCTGTGTATATAGACCTGCAAACCATGCCCCAGGGTGCACGCATCGACGAGAAAGTGCTGGAAACCCTGATTCTGCAAGCTCTCGAGCCTTTCTGGGAACAAGACGCGCAACAGCGGCCAAGCGACGTGCTCAAAGCGTACACCGGCCCGATCCTGCGCATCCTGTTCGACAACAGCGAGGTGTTGCCGTACCACAGCCGCCGTCGTTTCTGCGCTGTTCTGCAGGACTTTATCCGCCATCACGCGCGACACGAATACATCGTGGCGTTCAACACGGATGAGTTCGACATCGCGCCACTGACCATCCACCACACGCTTATTATGCTCCCCCTGTCGGAGCGCAACATCCAGCACTACCTTACCCAAAGCCTGGCGGAACCGGCAGCCAAACAACTTTACGCCAGTCTGGAAGAGACGCAGCTTTTCGACCTGGCCCGCATCCCCTGGCTGCTCTTCAAAATGCTGAAGCAAGCGCAGGACGGCAAAATCCCTCGTTCCCACGCGCAAGTGCTGCAAGACCTGGTGGATGACGCGATTATGGACATCGCCGTGGACCAGGGGATGCGCACGCGAGCCGCCAAGACGCTCTACGCGCTGGCGTGGCAGATGCAGACGACCTTCAAGACGACGCTCAGCATCGATGAAGCGTTCGAGATCATGGCCGGCGTGCGCGGCAACCGGGGGTACAGCCTGGAGGCGCTCTACCAGGAGTTGACCACCCACGGACTGCTGGCCCCGGTGGGAGCAGAGTCGCTGCGTTTTGCCCGCGCCAACATCCGCTCGTACTGTTGCGCGCAGGCGCTCCTGGAACGCCCGGATTTTGAGGCCATGTTGGGTGACATCGCCGCCACGCTCGGCCGGCACACACGCTATTACTGGTGGGCCGAAACACTCATCCTGCTTAGCGCGTTGATGGACAACCCTCTCAAGCTCATTCAAGAAATCCTCTATGGCGTGGCCCTGGGCGAAGGCGAACAAGTCTTCTTGGCCGCGGACTGCATTCGAGAATGTCAGGGGAAGCGCCAGGACGAATCGCTGATCAGCTTCATCGTCAGCACTCTGCTCTGGCGACTCGACATAACCCGCGAGCCGCGCGTCAGCCGGCGCATCCGCATTGTCCAGGCGCTCGGACAGCTCAAACACCCCCGAGCCATCCCACGGTTGGTAGAAATTGCCTACCAACCGGTTGCAACGTCAGCGGCTGGAACGCCCGTCTACGAAGATAGCGATGTGCGCCTGGCCGCCGTTATGGCCCTGCGGCGTATGCTTCCCCCTCCTTACGACGAAATCGAAGTGCTTGCGCCAGAACTGGCCGAGGTGCTCAACGATTGGCAGAACGGTCGCGTCAAAGAACTGATCCCCTATCTGATCGCCAGGGAGAGCCACGACATCGGCATCCGGGCAGTGGCGGCCTTTGCGTTGGGCGATCTCAAAACCGACGTGGCGGCGCGCGTGCTCATCCGCGCGTTTCTCTCGCCGCACTTCAGCCAGGAGACGCGCAGCAATGCCGCCACCGCTCTCACCCTGCTCGATCCGGCAATCGTCACCCAGGAGGTGATTATCCCCTTCTTCGGCGCCGAGGATGAAAAGCGGCGGCTCAATCCCATCACACGCGATAACGCCGGCCGGTGGTATACGCATCTGGCCTATTTGATCGGCAAAATCCGCCCGCAGGATGGGCGAGCGCGGGCATTTCTCTACCGTTGTCTCGACGAATTCCCCGACGTCACGCTGAAAGGTATCGCAATGCAGGCTGTCGGTGAGTTGTATGATACCGCCGCCACGCGCCGTTTTACGGACATCGCGCTGGAAGACTTCTCCACCTTGAACCTACCCACGAATCCCTTGCCCGACGAGCGTCGTTATCTGCAACACAAAGCGCTGGATGCCCTGTTCTACATCGGCGACGCGGAAACCTTGCGCCGTCTACAGCAACGCCCAAGCAGTTGGAGCCTGGAGTTGGAAAACGCCTCCTACCGCACCATCGAACGCATCCGCTCCCGGCAAAATCAGCAATAAGTATACTTTGTGCCCTTTTTCGTCAGCAGATTTAGCAGATGAAGCAGATTTTTTGTTTGTCGACAGGGAAAAATCTGCTAAATCTGCTTAATCTGCTGACAGAGTAATGAAACTATCGCACAGTGGAGGTTCTTATGCACATCACAAAAGCCGTTATCACCGCCGCCGGACGCAACCAACGCACGCTGCCCATGCAAACGCTCACCGACCGCGATGGCGCGGAGAAGTCTGTGCTCGCCATCCTGGTAGAAGAGGCCCTCAGCGCAGGCATCGACGAAATTGCCGTCGTCGTCGCGCCGGGCGACGAAGGCCCCTATGCCGCCACCGTGGGCGATCACGCCGGGCGTTTGCACTTCATCCCGCAGACCGATCCACGCGGTTACGGGCACGCCATCTACTGCGCCAAACCTTTCGTCGGCGATGCACCCTTCCTGCACCTGGTGGGCGATCACCTCTACGTGAGCGCCGACACCCAAAGCTGCGCACAGCAGCTCGTCGCCGTGGCCGAGGCGGAAAACTGCGCCGTCTCCGCCGTCCAGGCAACGCGCGAGAACCTGCTCCCCTACTACGGGACCGTCGGCGGGAAACGTGTGCCGGGTCGCAAAGACCTTTACGAGATCGACACCGTCATCGAAAAGCCCACCCCCACGGAGGCCGAACTGCGTCTGATCGTGCCGGGCCTGCGCGCGGGCCACTACCTTTGCTTCTTCGGGATGCACGTCCTCACGCCGGCGGTGATGGAAATTCTCGAATCAAGAATCAGCGAAACAAGAATCAGCGAATCAGCGAATCAACGCATCACGCTATCCGAGGCATTGGCCGTACTCGCCACGCGCGAGAAGTACCTGGCGTTGGAAGAGCGGGCGCTACGCTACGACGTGGGCGTGAAATACGGGTTGGTGATCGCGCAACTGGCGCTTGCGCTCAGCGGTGGGGATCGCGAGGAAATCCTTACCCGCCTGGTGGAGATGCTGGCAACCCGCGAATTACGGAGGGGCGCATGAGCAGCCGGTTGATCGACATCATCACAGCCCGCGATCCGGAGGTGCGCAACCGTTCGCTGGACGCCTTCTGCCGCACCGCGTCGTTGAAGGAACTCCTCGACGAGTGCGCGGCGCTCGAAGCCTTCCGCCGCGCCAGCGACAACCTCTACGAGCGCGTGCGCGCGCTGTTTTTCCTGTATGCGATCCACCGCTTTCACTTGCCGGATAAGTTATCTCCAGACTTGACAGGTTTCGGAAAACCTGTCAGGTCTCTGATTCCCTACGACGGCTACACACACCTGCTCCAGCGCCGCTTTGAAGAAGCCATCGACTGCTTCCTGGCCCTGCAAACGGCGGATGGCCCCACGGAGGCCATCTCCAGCGCGCTGGCCGAGGCCTACCACCGCCTGGGTTTCCAGACGTTGGCCGATCAGGTGCGCCGCAGCGTGCGTTCCGTGCGCGGCAACCAGTGGATGTTCCGCACCGGCCATCCGATGGATCACCCGCTGCGCGTGCGCCGCGAGCTGTTGCAGCGCTCCGCCGAAGGGCTGTTCCCCGTTCTCCACGAAGCGACGCCCGTCCGTATGGACCTCTCGCACAGTGGATGGAGCGACATCTTTTTTCTGGGGATGGACTTTCCCGAAGGTGCGCGCGTCCTCAACGTCTCCATCGACCTGGCGGTGCATGGCCGCGATCCCGCGCCGCGCCCGCCCGTCGAAGCTTACATCCGCGTCATCGACGAACCGCTGCTGCGGCTGGTGAGCGTCGATCTCGGCGCCGTCGCCGAAATCACCAACCTGGCCGAGGTCTTCGACTACGCGCGCGATTACCTGGGCCTGCTCAAAGCCGCCATCATCGCGGCGGGCATCATCCCGCCGGGGATGGAAGGCTCTGGCGAGCGATTGCAAGACCTGCTCGCGCGTCTCATCCCCTCCAGTAGGGGGGAGACCGGTATTTTCTCCCCCGCGGGGGGAACGAAAGGGGGGACATACGGCCTCGAGCTAGTCAGCCAGGTCAACGGCATCCCCAAAGGCTCGCGGCTGGCCGTCTCCACCAGCCTGCTGGCGTGCCTCATCGCCGTCTGCATGCGCGCCACCGGGCAGACGCAGGCGCTCACAGGGATGCTTCAGGAGCACGAACGCCGTCTCGTCGCCGCGCGCGCCATCCTGGGCGAATGGCTCGCCGGATCGGGCGGTGGGTGGCAGGACTCCGGCGGCGTCTGGCCCGGCATGAAGCTCATCACCGGGCAACTCGCCGGCCCCGACGATCCCGAATACGGCATCAGCCGTGGACGCTTGCTGCCCGGTCATCACCTGATGGGGTACGATGAAGTCTCCGCCGACACCCGCGAACGCCTGCAAAAGAGCCTTGTCCTCGTCCACGGCGGGATGGCGCAGGACGTTGGTCCCATCCTGGAGATGGTGACGGAGAAATATCTGTTGCGCTCCGAAGCCGAGTGGATCGGACGGCAGAAAGCGATGGGCATCTACGACGAAATCGTGGGGCTGCTGCGTCAGGGCGACGTGCGCAGCATCGGCGACGCCACCACGCGCAACTTCTTCGATCCGATCCAGACCATCATCCCCTGGGCCAACAACCTCTACACGACCACGCTGGTTGAACGGGCGAAAGCAACATTCGGCGACGACTTCTGGGGCTTTTGGATGCTCGGCGGGATGTCCGGCGGGGGGATGGGCTTCATCTTCGATCCGCACCGCCGCGCAGAGGCGCAGGAGCGTCTCCTCGCCATGATGCTGGCAACCAAGCGCGAGTTGGAAAACGCGCTGCCCTTCGCGATGGAGCCGGTGGTCTACGATTTCGCCATCAACGAGCACGGGACGGTGGCCGAACTGCGCACCGGGACTGAGGCGTTGATGTCGCCAAGCTACTACGCATTCCTGGTCCCCGCGCTGCTCAAGCGCGAACGCTACGCCCTCACCCACGCCCGGCGCGCCGAACTCGACCGCTTTGGCGCAGCGTGTCGCACCAACCCGGCGCTCGCCGGTATGGTGCAGACGCTGTTCGACCGCATCATCCCGCGCGCCGACCAGGAAGACGTGAGCCAGCGCACCCTTGACGCGTTGCTGGAAGAGTTGGGTTTTGACCGCATCCAGCACGAACAAATTCGCGCCGACCTGCGCAGCGGGCGCATCGGCCTGGCGCAGAACCGCCTTTCGGCAAGCACGGTCATCGAGGATGTGTATCCGGGCGACGTAGCGAATTGCGAATTGCGAATTGCGAATTGCGAATCACGAACCATGAATCATGAATCACGAATCATGATTCGCGAATTCCCAATCCCCAATCACCAGTCCCCAATTACCAATTACGGATTACAGGCACTGCGCGAAGGGCGTGTGGCCGTGGTGACGCTCGCCGCCGGCGTAGGGAGCCGCTGGACGCACGGGGCGGGCGTGGTGAAGGCGCTGCACCCGTTCTGCAAGCTCGGCGGCAAGCATCGCTCGTTCATCGAGGTGCACCTGGCGAAGAGCCGCCGCGTGGGAGACCAGGTCGGTATGCCGATCCCCCATATCATCACCACCAGCTACCTCACGCACGAACCGATCCGTGACTTCCTGGCGCAGCGGGACAATTACGGGTACACCGGGCCGCTCTATCTCTCGCCGGGACGCGCCGTGGGCCTGCGCCTGATTCCGATGGCGCGCGATTTGCGCTTCGCCTGGGAGGAAATGCCACAGCAGTTGCTCGACGAGCAGGCCCAGAAGGTACTCGAGAGCCTGCACGCCGCCCTCATCGGCTGGGCGCAGCAGATGGGCGAAGGCAACGACTACCGCGACAACGTGCCGCAGCAGTGCCTGCACCCCGTCGGCCACTGGTTCGAAATCCCCAACCTGCTCAAGAACGGCGTCCTGGCAAAAGTACTGGCCGAACGCCCGCAGCTTGAAACGCTGATGCTACACAACATCGATACGGTAGGCGCCGATGTCGATGCGACGGTTCTCGGACAACATCTCGCTTCCGGCGCAACGATGACGATCGAGGTCATCACGCGGCGCGTGGAGGATCGCGGCGGCGGGCTGGCCCGCGTGGACGGCAACCTGCGCCTGATCGAAGGTATGGCATTGCCGCACGAGGAGGACGAGTTCAAGCTCTCGTACTACAACAGCAATACGATGTGGATCAGCATCGACAAATTGCTCGCTCTCTTCGAGCTGACGCGGGACGATCTCCACGACGCGGGTAAAATCGATGAAGCGGTGCGCGCTGTTGCTGCGCGGATGCCCACCTATATCACGCTGAAGGACGTGAAGAAGCGCTGGGGTCACGGCCAGGAGGACGTGTTCCCCGTGGCGCAGTTCGAGAAGCTCTGGGGCGATATGACCGCGCTGCCGGGTATGACGACGCAGTACGTCGTCGTCCATCGGTTGCGCGGGCAGCAGCTCAAGGAACCGGCGCAGCTCGACGGCTGGTTGCGCGATGGTTCGGCGGCGTATGTGGAATCGCTGTGTGCGTGGGACTGACAGCTTGTTTTTCAGCACAGGATGTGTTATGCTAAAGGCAGTTCGGCTTTAAGGAGGAACCATGAGCACTGTGCAGTTACAAATGGATGAAGTCACCTGGAAACACGCCCAACAGGTCGCCAATCAGCGCCAGTCCACCGTGGAAGCCTTGATCAAAGAGATCATCAATACGCTGGCGACGATGCTGGATACTGAGGATCCGTTCCTGGGTATGTTTGCCCAGGAGCCAGAATTGATCGATCAAATTGTGGCATCGACCATGCAATCCCGCGAAAATATGCCCCTGAGGTTATCCAATGGATAGGGCGCTCATCGATACTGATATCTTCTCCGAAATCCTTAAAGGTATCGACCGCAATGTTGTTACCCGGGCGACAACTTATCGGGCACTATTCAGACGTTATACCATATCAAGTATCACTGTTGTAGAAGTGGTCAAAGGTGGACAGCCGATTGGCCGCGCCGATCCATTGATTGCCGCTATTGCGATTCAGCATAACCTTGTATTGGTTACCGGCAATCAAGAACATTATGGCCGTGTGCGAGAGCTGGGATACAGCCTCAAACTAGAAAATTGGCGTTAGACACTCACCCCCTTAGACGGCATCTTAGTAGCTCAGACCCCATTTGCGATTTACCATTTTCCAGGAGGGCCCATGACCATTTGTACAGCGCAACTGATATACTTCTCGCCGACGCACACGACACAGCGGATTTTGACCGGCATAGCCCAGGGCATTGATGTGGGCGACGTGATCCATCTCGACTTGACGCCGCCGGGTATGCAGGGCCGGACGTTCGAGGTCGGTGAGGAAACCATATCGTTGCTTGGCGCGCCGGTGTATGGCGGGCGCTTGCCGAAGGTCGCAGTGGAACGCCTGTACCGCGTGCGGGGCAACGACACCCCGGCGGTGCTCGTGGTCGTCTACGGCAATCGCGCCTTCGAAGACGCACTCCTGGAACTAAAAGACATCACATCCTGCGGACGGCGGCGTGGCTGTACGAAAATCACAGCGCGCGCAAGGAGCCAGAGGTGTTTTTGGGAGGAGTACAGAACAACAGAGGTGAAAGATGCGTCTAAATCGAATATCAGTTGCCGGATTTAAATCCATTCGTGAATTACAAGAGCTGAAATTGCAGCGTTTGAATGTATTGATCGGTGCGAATGGCGCTGGAAAGAGCAACTTGATTGGATTATTCAAGTTGTTCAACCAAATGGTTAACGGGAATTTTCAAAATTTTGTACGACAGCAAGGTGGCGCCAATGCAATTGCTACATTTTGGGCAAAAAACGACCGAGCAGATTACTGTACAACTCGACTTTGGGGGCAATGGTTATCAATGCGTGTGGCAACCGACAGTAGATGATCGGTTGTTTTTTGCTAAAGAAACCTGCATTTTCTATGGAGATATGCTCAAAACTTTCTTCGAACCCTTGGGGACAGGGCATCTTGAAAGCCGTCTACCTGAAGCAGCAAAGGCTCGAGATGTTCCAAAATACGTTTTCAAAGGTCTGGTAAGCTGGCAAGTTTATCATTTTCACGATGCAGATTCGTTGTCCGACTGGTTGCAAGAATACGCCCTGGGTGAACTGTGGGAGAAAAACGTTCTAGGCGGGAGGCCAACACGATGAATGGGTATGCACGCGTTAACCTGATCGTAGAAGGCCACACCGAAGAAACTTTTGCGCGGGATATATTTTGGAATGAACCGTCTACGCGCAGAATGTCCGCACTTTGCGACGTGGTTGGAGAAACTGGAAAATTTGATTCCCAAAGACACTATCCAGGCTTGACTCAAAGAGCGTTCAGGATAATCAGTCAAGATATGCAAGAGCTAGACACTCCTTCAAAATGAATGAAAAACGCCGTACGATGACCTATCCTGGCTCTGGCCGCTCTGGGGCGACCCCGACGGCGACTACGCCGTGTGGTGTGAACGGGTCACAAAGGTGATCCGGCAGCACGCCCGGCGGGAAACTCACGCCTTGCTGAATATGGGCTGCGGTGGCGGTAAAAACGCCTACAACCTCAAGCGCAATTTCACCGTGATGGGCATTGACATCAGCCCGGCGATGCTCGCTCTGGCGCGAAAGCTCAATCCGGAGTGCGAGTTCTTGATCGCGGGCGGATTGACGTTGAGCGTGTGGGGCGGGTTTCGCCGCAAGGTTTACACCTTGTTGACGGGCCTGGTAAGAATGGGACCAGGGACGCTGATCGTCGGCATCACTTCACCCACTGGATTCTGGCTGGCGTGGGGCGGGGATGTTGTTCGCTGGGTTTATGAATCCCATCGTAGATGCACCGTTTCTGGCGATTCTACAGAGCGCAGTCGCCCCCGAGATTCAAGGACGCGTCTTCAGCCAGCGGGAAAAACAAAATGGGCTGGCAGAACAGACAAAAACTCTCCGTGCTTTTGGAGAGCTGTCGTTGTGAAAGGAGCTACTGAATGAAAGAAACGATGACCCCCAAAGAACGCTGGCTTGCGGTGTTACGGCGTGAGAAGCCGGATCGCGTGCCGATGGATTACTGGAGCACGCCGGAGGCGACGGAAAAGCTGATGCGTCATCTGGGCTGCGCCACCGTGGACGAGATGTTGGCCCGGCTACACATCGACCGCCCACTGGATGTTGGCCCGCGCTACGTTGGCCCGCCGTTGGAGCCCGGATGCGATCTATACGGCTGCCGTCACCGCGATATTGATTACGGCACCGGTGTGTACAGCGAGGTCGTGTATCACCCACTGGCGCAGTACACGTCGGTGGAGGAGATCGCGGACAACTATACCTGGCCTACAGCCGATTGGTACGACTATTCCATCATCCCGGAGCAGCTGGAAGGCAACGAACACCGTCCAGTGCGCGGCGGCGGATCCGAACCTTTCCTGACTTACGCAGAACTACGTGGCCTCGAACAAGCCTATATGGACCTGGCGCTCAACCCGGAGATGGTCCACTACTGCCTGGACAAGCTCTTCGACTTCGCCTACGAGAATACGCGCCGTATCTACGAGCAGATCCCGGGACAGGTGACATTCTCCTATGTTGCCGAAGATTTGGGATCGCAGGAGCGGCTGCTCTTTTCGATGCGTCACATCCGCGAATTTCTGCTGCCCCGCATGAAACGGATGATGGACCTGGTCCACGAGGGCGGCGGCTACGTCTTCACCCACAGCGATGGCGCGATACGTCCGGTGATTCCCGATCTGATCGCCATCGGTGTGGATGTGCTTAACCCCATCCAATGGCGCTGCAAAGGGATGGAGCGCCAGGGGCTGAAGCGCGATTTCGGCGCCCAGCTCATCTTCCACGGGGGAATGGATAACCAGCAGACGTTGGCTTTTGGTACCGTAGCGGATGTGCAAGCCGAAGTGATTGAAAACCTCGCCATCCTGGGGAAAGATGGCGGCTACATCCTCGCGCCATGCCACAACATCCAGGCGATCAGCCCGCCGGAAAACATCGTCGCGATGTACGAGACGGGCTACCACGAAGGATGGTGTTGATCACAAAAAAGGAGCTGGCGAGAGATGCGCCAGCTCCTTGAGCTTCCTGTATCGACTTGTTTTAACCGAAGAGGTGGAACGCCGCGATAATGGGCGCGAAGAGCGAAGAGACGAGCGACATCACGGTGATCAGTGTGTTCAGGGACGGCCCGGCTGTGTCCTTGAAAGGATCACCCACGGTATCGCCCACGACGCCGGCCTTGTGCGCATCAGACCCCTTGCCACCGAAGAAGCCGCTTTCGATGTACTTCTTGGCGTTGTCCCAGGTGCCGCCAGCATTCGCCATCAACAGCGCAAAGAGGATGCCGGTGACGATGGCGCCGCCCAGGAAGGCGCCCAGCGCTTCCGGCCCCAAAATGAAGCCTACCACCAACGGCAAAACCACTGCCAGAAGCGCCGGCAGAACCAGCGCCTTCAACGCATCCTGCGAAGCCAGAGAAACGCACTTCACATAATCCGGTTCCACCGTTCCAGCCAAAATGCCGGGATCAGCGCGGAACTGGCGGCGGATTTCCTCAATCATATCGAAGGCGTTGTGGGTCACGGAAAGCATTGTCAGCGCGCTGAACAGCGGCGGCGTGAGCGCGCCCAGAAGGATTGCCGCGATGACTATCGGATTGGCGAGGCTCATCGTCATATCGATCGCTTGCAGGCCGAGTTCCTCTACGGCCAGCGCGATCTCGCTGGAGTATGCGGAGAACAACGCCAGCACCGTCAGAGCCGCCGCGCTGATGGCGAACCCCTTGGTAATCGCCTTGGCGGTGTTACCCGCAGCATCCATCACATCGGCCACCTCAATGACGTTTTCGGGCATCCCGGCCATTTCGGCGATACCGCGCGCATTGTCCACGATCGGCCCGTAAGCGTCGGACGACACGATCATACCGCTAATCGAAAGCATACCCACGGCCGCAATACCCACGCCGTAGACGCCGTTCACTATGGATGATTGATCGGCCAGGAAGTAGGCAATCAACGTTGCCGCTGCGATACCAACGACGGATGGAGCGATGCTGATCAACCCGTAGCTGAAACCGGTGATGATGTTGATGGCCGCACCAGAGGTGGATACGCGCGCCGTTTCGACCACAGGCGGGCGGTCGTCGCCGGTGAAGAAGTCGGACGTGAAGCCAATGATGACGCCGACGATGAGACCGGCCAGGGTCGCCCACAACACAGCCCGGTCAATGTCTGCCAGGAGAACGACGGCGATCACCATTACGCCAAAGATAATACAGGTGTAAATCGTGCCGTTATTCAGCGAAGTGCCGGGCTTGCCGCCTTCCTTCACCTGCACGAATTGCACACCGATCAACGAGGCAAAGGCACCCAGCATAGACAGAATCAGCGGGAAGATCGTGTAGAGGGTGCGCTGATCCGGGCTGAGTTTCGTCAACGCCGCGCCGAGGAGCATCGCCGCCACGGAACTGGCGACGTAGCTGTCGAAGATGTCGGCGCCCATACCGGCGACATCACCCACGTTATCGCCCACGTTGTCGGCGACGACGGCGGGGTTGCGGGGATCGTCTTCAGGGATACCCACCTCAACTTTGCCCACCAGGTCCGCAGCGATGTCGGCGGTCTTGGTATAGATGCCGCCGCCGGCCTTCGCCAGCAGCGCCAGCGTCGAAGCGCCGAAGCTGAAGCCCAACACCAGGTTCGCATCACCGGTGATCAGGAAAACTATGCTCATGCCCATCAGGGCCAAGCCGACCATCGCCAGGCCCATCACGGCGCCAGCCTTGAAGGCCACGTTAAAGGCGGGGTTCAAGCCTTTATTCGCGGCAGTGGCGCTGCGTACGTTGGCTTCAACGGCAACCGTCATCCCCATATATCCAGCGATCGTCGAGCACAACGCGCCAAAGATGAAGGTGATCGCCATAGTCAAGCCATACCCAAAGTCC
The DNA here is from genome assembly GCA_020722365.1 of Thermoflexus sp. Lineage (GTDB taxonomy): Bacteria > Chloroflexota > Anaerolineae > B4-G1 > SLSP01 > DSWT01. The sequence continues at coordinate 3,579 of DYKY01000081.1, read as the reverse complement.
TTCTGCAGCCCAAAGACAATGGCAATGATGATCGCCAAGCCTCCCGCGAGCATCCCCAGCGCGCCGTACAACTTCTTCAAGTAAGACCGCGCCCCGTCACGGATCCAACCAGCTACCCGCTTTGCACGCTCACTCCCGGGATCCTGCTTCAGAACCCACTTGAAGTAAGTAAAGGCAGCGACAACAGAAATGATGCCTGCAATGAGACTTAAAACCAACCACAGTGTGTTACTCATGATCTTTTTCCTCCAATCCTCCAGAATATATATGATAGGTCTTTCACACAAATAGGCTCAAGCTCTCTGAACTTTCAATCGCCGTGTACTGTACCCGTTGGACAGGCCAACCTCGATCGCGGTCGTTTCAACGGTACAGTCAGGATCGACTCAAAAGCCGTAAGAGAACATGAGCCTTTCGTGATCCGATAAAAGGGGCAGCACATTGACAGAAGCGCTGCCGGGTTAAGCTACATATTCGCCGAGCGCCACCAGCGGTAGTGCCGGGTGCGTAACTCTTCCTGCGAAGGAAGCGGGAAGAACATCAGCTTTTCTGTGTTACCCACAAAAACGCCGCTCTTCAACATGCGATAAGGGAACGCCGGCGAACTGAGCCGGTCGACCATCTTCGTGTTAACAGTCTTGGAGCGAAGATCGCTCAAACATTGCCGCAAATGGTCGATATTCGCATAGGGCAAGTCGCCCACGCTGCCATACTCAGGATTGCTTGCCAGTTCGCCAAGCCGCAGTTCCGCGAAGCAGACCGCCGGGAGTGTCAAAAGTGAGGTGGGATTTTTCACAATCAAGTTGTAGAACGCCTTGGCTCCCAGCGTACTGACGATAAGCGGGTTGACCGGCGCGATTTCCTGGTAAAGATGCAGTCCACCGGTATCGTCGGGGATATTGAGGGATGTGCCTTCTAATCCGAGTACGCGGCCATCCTGGGTTACCAGGTAGAGATGGCGAATGGCATCGAGGGCAACCCGTTCCAGTGCACGATAGACGGTAATGTAGATCGAGTTCTTGGGACGGCCATCTTCGTGAGGAACACAACGCCGGAATCCTTCGTCGATGGGCAGTTCCGGATGGCGAAAATCGGGGTCAAGCTCAAAGAAAATCGCCTGCCCATGGGATTTCTTCTCACTCCCCACAGCATAATAGACACCAAACTCCTCAGGAGTTAACATGGAAGCAATCAGCGCTTCTGGAATCATCGATAGGTAGAGATGTATGCCCATAGCTATTGACCTCCTTTCGTGAGTGAGCATGGCCTCAATAAAAAGTAACAAGCCATTCACACACATTATACCATATAATCGGAAACAGAAAACACGGCTGCCTCCCATGATTGTACTCTTCCGTTTCTACTTGTATAATTATGAGTGTGGTGTAACCCCGTTTTTTGTGTCCATTTAGTTCACACCATTTTAGCCTACAAGGAGGCGATTCATGAACTGGCTGAGTCTTTTCATCGGATTGCTCGCGGGCTGGTTGATTGAACTACTCATCGACTTTTACTACTGGCGGCGCAGACGCACGGCCTCAGTTCCCGAAGGTGAGGTGCGCACTGAGTTAGCCGCGATGGAGGCCAAAGCCGGCCAGCTTGAGGCCCAATTGGTTGCTGCGGAGGATGATCAGAAGAAGTTGGCAGCCTGCGAACGCCAACTGCGCGATTGCCATGATACTCTGTCGCGCGTTCAGGCGCAGTTATCGGCTAAAGAAACCGAGGTCCAGCAGCTACAGGCCTCACTATCTGACACGCAAATCCACATGGCCGAACGTACCGGTTCGCTCGCGGCTCTGGCCGGGTTCGATGCGCACAACTTGCAGAAGATCGAGGGGATCGGTCCCAAGATCGCTGAAATTCTCAACGCGCACGGTATCTACACCTTTGCCGACCTGGCAGAAGCGGCAATAGACGAACTACGAAAGTGCCTCGAAGAGGCCGGTCCACGCTATCGCCTGGCGAATCCGGAGACCTGGCCGGAACAGGCGCGTTTGGCTGCCGAGGGCAAGTGGCTGGAATTGGACGAACTTCAGCGCAAACTGAAGGGTGGGCGTGCCCGGTCATAGTCAGATTGGCCGGGTGACCGTGACCCGCGCGAGTCGTGGAGGGTAAATTATGGCTGCTGATCGAACATCCAAGCGTATCCGGGCGTACAACATCTTCAAATTGGTGGTGACGCTCATCTTGATCCTCATCATTATCATCCTGCTGCTACAGGCGCGGACTGGCGCGGCGCCTGTGCGTCAAGTTGCACTTCCCACCGTCTCGGTGACCGCACCGACGCTATCCACGCCCAAAGTGAGCGACGACGGGACGGGGACGCTTTGCTGTGTGGTGTGTTTGTTGAGCGGATGTGCGCTTACGCGCGTGGTGGCAGAACGCGAGCCGGAAGATTCACAACAACCGGTGTTTCCTGCTAACCATGCGCCTGCGGATGACTCGTTCGTTTATCTGCCGCTGGTTATGCGCGCTAATCCTGTTCCGCTCGTCGCCGGATGCGGCGTTTTCCCTGCCGACAATATCTGGAACACGCCGGTAGACACCCTGCCCCTCGATGCGAACTCTGCCGCTTACGTCGCCACGATTGGCGCGAGCACGCATGTTCACGCGGACTTCGGTTCCGGGTTGTGGGAAGGCGGACCGATCGGCATTCCTTACGTGGATGTGCCGGGAACGCAGCCTCTCGTGCCGGTGACGTTTGAGTACGACGACGAGAGTGACCCCGGTCCCTATCCCATCCCGCCCGATGCGCCTATCGAAGGCGGGGCGGATAGCGACGGCGACCGGCACGTTCTGGTCGTAGATCGTGACGACTGCGTGCTGTACGAGTTATACTACGCTTTTCCCGTCGATGGCGGTAGCGCCTGGACGGCCGGTTCCGGCGCGATTTTCGACCTTTCCAGCCACGCGCTCCGCCCGGAAACGTGGACCTCTGCCGATGCTGCCGGGCTGCCCATTTTGCCGGGACTGGTGCGCTACGAGGAGGTGACTGCCGGGGATATCCGCCACGCGCTGCGTTTCACTGCGCCTCAGACGCGTCGCGCCTACGTCTGGCCCGCGCGCCACTACGCCTCCAACCTCACCGGGACGCAGTACCCGCCGATGGGACAGCGCTTCCGGCTGAAGGCCGACTTCGACATTAGCGGCTTCTCGCCTAACGTCCAGGTGATCCTACGGGCGCTCAAGAAATACGGGATGATGCTCGCCGACAACGGATCGTCCTGGTATATTTCCGGCGCGCCGGATGAGCGTTGGGACAACGATGAGCTGCACGAATTGCACCAAATTACAGGCGCGGCGTTTGAAGCGGTGGATGTATCCTCGTTGATGGTCGACGTGGATTCGGGGCAGGCCCGGACCCCGTAAAGTCGCCGCGATTCGAAAATCGCGTTCTCAGTCGCTTTCCTGGCGTAGATAATGAATCAGGCGGCTCAAGCCAAAGATGGCGACCAGTCCCAGGGCAACAATGAAGCCAAACCGCAGGGTGAGCCTGATCGTCAAAGCCAGCGCGCCCAACAGCAGCCCTGCGCCGCTCACAATGGCGAGCCGTTGCAGGTGCGCGCGTTCCAACACGCT
>DYKY01000080.1 GCA_020722365.1 Thermoflexus sp. | reverse complement strand
TGCGCGAGCGCTACACGCTCATCGGCGCGCGCCAGTTGTTCCACAATCGCAACGAAATCACGGCGGCGCTCAGGTAGACGGTAGACAGTAGTCGGTAGACAGGGAGGGCAGCAATTCACCACGAATCTACACGAATCCTCACTAATTTTAAGAGGGATTTGGCGAATGCATCGAACGAATTTCTTGACTTTCAACCTTCAACTTTCAACTTTCAACTTTTAACGACTTGCAGAGGAGGACATGATGGAACACCGAGACGGATTTTTTGCCGGGATACGGGATAGCGCGATTTATTACCAGTGTTGGCAGCCGGAGACGGACGTCAAGGCCGTGCTGTTGGTTGTCCACGGGCTAGCGGAGCACAGCGGACGATATATGAACGTCGTCAACCACTTCGTCCCGCTTGGGTATGCCGTTTACGCTCTCGATCACATCGGGCATGGCAAATCCGAGGGGACGCGCGTCTACGTGGATCGCTTCGCGGACTACACGGTCACGCTCAAGCTCTACTTCGACCTGATCCGCCTGGAGCATCCCGACACGCCGGTCTTTCTGGTCGGGCACAGCATGGGCGGGTTGATCGGCGCGGTGTACCTGCTCGATCACCAAGATGAACTGGCAGGCGCGGTGCTCTCCGGGCCGCTGGCAAAAGTCCCGGACAATACCTCGCCGGCGATTCTCTTCTTGGGAAAGCTCCTTTCGACCCTGCTACCTAAAGCGGGGTTGCTCGGCCTGGCTGCCGAGGGCATCAGCCGCGATCCCGCCGTGGTGCAGGCGTATGTCAATGATCCCCTGGTATACACGGGGAAAACCACCGCGCGTCTCGCGGCAGAACTTATGGGGGCAGTGCAGCGACTCAACGCCGAAGCCGCCAAAATCACCTTGCCGCTTCTGATTTTACAAGGGGGCGCAGACAAACTCGTCGATCCGGCCGGCGCGAAGCTTTTGTACGACACGGTCAGCTCCGTGGATAAGACGCTCAACATCTACGAGGGGTTCTATCACGAGGTCTTCAACGAGCCGGAGCGCGAGCAAGTGCTGGGCGATGTGGAGGCGTGGTTAGCCGCACATTAGGGCTTTCCCCCGAGCCGGAACCAGACTCAGTAGATCGAAAATGTTGAAGACTACAAAAGTCTCAACACGTACTGCACTTTGCTGACCTGTTGTTTAGCGTACACATTGGCTCAAGCAGGCGCCTCGTGAGACTTTTGTAGTCTACGTCGTTGCTGAAACTTGTCGAAAAGTTCAAAAATTTGACAATTCCCCAAAATCCCTTAATATGTTTTATGTAACTTCGTCAAAATTCATCAAGTTTCGCAAAAGGACGTTTGTGTGACCACGTACGAACGTCGGCAGTCTTTGTTGGAATATCTGCAAAAGCAGCCCGGGATGCGCATCCCTGAATTGGCGGTGGCCCTGAATGTATCGGAAGGCACCATCCGCAACGACCTCAACGCGCTGGAAGAGCAGGGCCGGCTGATGCGGGTTCACGGCGGGGCAGTGTTGAACGAGCCGGCCTCGCTGCAAAACACCTCGTTTCGACAACGTTTCCAAAAGAACAGCACGGCCAAGTTTGCGATGGCGCGTGAAGCGGCGACCCTCGTCGAGGATGGCGATTCGCTCTTGCTCGACGCGAGCAGCACCGTGTACTATCTGGCGCGCGCGCTCGCCGGGCGGCAGCGGCTGCGCATCATCACCAATGGCTTCGACACGGCGCGGGAGCTGGCGCAAAACTTTTCCAACACCGTGATCCTGCTCGGCGGCGTGGTCAACCACGATTACTCGTCCGTGACCGGGTTGCTCAGCGAGCGGGTCATCGAAGAGCTGCACGTGCAGAAGGTGTTTCTCTCGTGCAGCGGCTTCAGCCTCGAACGCGGGATGACCGACGAGCACATGGCCGAGGCGCATCTCAAGCGCAAAGTGATCGCATCGGCGCAACAACTGTTCGCCCTGATCGACGCTTCCAAGTTCGGCAAGGAGGACTTCACGCCCTTTGCGCGTCCCTCTCAAATTACCCGCCTGTTCACCGACGACAGCATCAGTGCAGAGTGGCAGGCCCGGCTGCAAGAGGCCAATATCCCTCTGGTGATTTGTAAAAGCGATGACTGACTATTGCCTGGAATTAAAAGACATCACCAAACGCTTTTCCACCGTGGAAGTCCTGCACGGGGTCCCCTTCAACCTGCGGCCCGGCGAAGTCCACGCGCTGCTCGGCGAGAACGGCGCGGGCAAATCCACCTTGATCAAGGTCATCACCGGCGTCCACCAACCGGACGGCGGTGAAATTGTCCTGAACGGAGAGCGCGTCCACTTCAACGATCCGCGCGAGTCGCGCGAGGCCGGAATTGCGGCGATCTACCAGGAACTCAGCCTGTTTCCCGATCTGGATGTGGCCGAAAACATTTTCGTGGGACGGCAACCTACCACTCGCGGCGGCCTCATCCACTGGCGCAAGCTCTACGCCGAAGCCGGGAAGCTGCTGGCATCGTTAGGCGTGCGGTTGGATTTGAAGCAGAAAGCCCGTCATCTGAGCATCGCCCAACAGCAGATGGTTGAGATCGCGCGGGCTTTTTCGCTGCACGCGCGCATCCTGATTATGGACGAGCCGACCTCATCGCTGACGCTCAACGAGGTAGCGGACCTGTTCCGGCTGGTGCGGCGGCTGCGCGACGAAGGCACGGCCATCATCTTCATCTCTCACCGGTTGGAAGAACTGTTCGAGCTGGCCGACCGCGTCACCGTGCTGCGGGATGGCTACTACGTCGGCACGCATCCCCTATCCGAAGTCACCCGCGACGATTTGATCCGCTTGATGGTGGGCCGGACGATCTCCAATCTGTTCCCCAAGCAGGACGTGCCGGCGGGCGACGTGGCGCTCAAAGTGGAGAACCTGTCATACCCCGGCGTCTTCGAGAACATCAGCTTTGAACTGCGCAAGGGTGAAATCCTTGGCATGGCCGGGCTGGTCGGTGCGGGCCGCACGGATGTGGCGCGCGCGATTTTCGGTGTGACGCCGCCCACGTCGGGCAGCATCCAGGTGGCGGGCCAGCCGGTGCAGATCAACTCGCCGCAGGAGGCGATCCGCCTGGGGCTGGCCTACGTCCCCGAAGACCGGCAGGCGCACGGCCTGATCCCGCCGATGTCGATCACGGCCAACCTCAGCCTGGTGGTGCTGGAACAATGCGCCCGCCACGGCTGGCTACAGGACAAAGTCGAATGTGACAAAGCCTTCAATGCGGCCCGGCAGATGGAGGTGCGCGCCAGCCACATCTGGCAGAAGGCGCGCGAGCTTTCAGGCGGCAACCAGCAGAAGGTCGTGCTGGCGAAGTGGTTGGAGACTAAACCGCGCATCCTGATCCTCGACGAGCCGACGCGCGGCATCGACGTGGGCACGAAAGCCGCCGTCCACGCCCTGATGAGCAAGCTGGCCGCTGAAGGCATGGCGATTCTGATGATTTCCTCGGAGTTGCCTGAAGTGTTGGGGATGAGCGACCGCATTTTGGTGATGCGCGAAGGCCGTATGACCGCGCACTTCACCCGCGCGGAGGCCACGCAGGAGAAGATTATCTCCGCCGCCACACAATCCGTCAGTGCAGGAGACGTCCAATGAGCGCGCAAACCGCCCCACGCCCACATCGCCTCAGGGCCATCGCACGTTTCCGCGAGGCCGGGATCAGCATCTTCATCCTGATCCTGGGCGCGCTCGTCGCGCTGCGCGCCCCGGCGTTTTTGACGATGACGAACTTCAAGGACATCCTGCTGAACATCTCCATCCTCTCCATCGTGGCGCTGGCGCAGGCGATGGTCATCATCACCCACGGCATCGACCTGTCGGTCAGCTCGATGATCGGGCTGGTGGCGATGATGGTGGCGTTCGTGATGAAGCAGTCGCCGGAGTTCCCGGTGATCACGGTAGTGCTGCTCGGTATGGCGCTCGGCGCGGCGCTCGGCGCGCTCAACGGGGTGGTCATCAGCTACGGCAAGGTCCCGCCGATCATCGCCACGCTCGGCACGTTGAGCATCTATCGCGGCATGGTCTTTTTCTACAGTCAGGGCACGTGGATCAACTCGTTTGAACTGCCACGGAGCTTCAAGCTGCTCTCTAAAGGGACGCCGCTAGGCCTGCCGAACATGGTCATCATCGCGCTGGTCTTCGCCGCGCTCGTCTATTTCTTCCTCAACTACACCCGCACCGGGCGCGACATCTACGCGGTGGGCAGCAACCCGGAAGCCGCGCAGATGGCCGGAATTCGCCGCCAGCGCGTGGTTTTTCTGGTGTACCTGCTCAGCGGGCTGGCGTCCGGGCTGGCGGCGGTGCTGTGGGCTTCGCGGTTCGAGTCGGCGCAGACCAACACGGCGCTCGGCTTCGAGTTACAGACGGTGGCAGCGGCGGTCGTGGGCGGCGTGAGCATCAGCGGTGGGGTGGGGACAGTTCCCGGCGTGCTGCTTGGCGCGCTCCTGCTCGGCCTGATCGAGAATGCGCTGCCGCTGGTGCGCATCTCCCCGTTTTGGCAGCTTGCGGCGCAGGGTTTGCTCATCCTGATCGCGGTTGTCGTCGATAACCTGATCGCACGCAGCGCGAAGGGGAAATAAACTACGAATCCACACGAATGTTCACGAATCAAAAAGAACACATTCGTGAAGATTCGTGGTTAAATCTGTAGTCCAGAGGATATAGTCAACAAGGATGACGGTACCAAGTTCTGCTGAAGGCGACACTTTGTCGAAATCGTTGATCAACGCAGCGGCGCCCCCACGGACGTTCCTGGCGCGGTTCCAGCGTTGGGAATGGATGCTGGTAGGGCTGATCGTCATCGTCGTGGCATTGAACACGGCGCTCTCCCCCTACTTCCTGGACGCGCAGAACCTCTCACGCACCTCGTCGGACTTCATGGAGATGGGGATCATGATGCTGGCGATGGTGTTTATCATCATCACCGGCGGCATCGACCTGTCGGTGGCGTCGAATCTGGGGATGTGCGCCTCGTTTATGGGCTGGCTGTTTATGGCCGGCGTCGACATCTGGATTGCGGCGTTGGCGGCGCTGGCGTTGGGGACGTTCGCCGGCTTCGTCAACGGGACACTGGTCGCGCGGATGAAGCTGCCGCCGCTGGTGGTGACGCTCGGTACGTATGCGTTCTATCGCGGCGTGGCCTACGTGCTGCTCGGCGACCAGGCCGCACGCGGTTACCCGGAGGCTTTCACCTACATCGGCCAGGGCAAGCTCCTCGGCACGCTGCTCCCGTTCTCGGTGGCGCTCTTCGGCGTGCTGGCGGTCGTCTTTGGGCTGGTGCTGCACAAGACCACGTTCGGGCGCTACCTGTTTGCGATTGGCAACAACGAGAATGCCAGCGTCTATTCCGGCGTGCCGGTCGCCCGGATCAAGGTCATCATCTTCACCGTCTCCGGCTTTATGGCGGCGCTGGCCGGGCTGGTGCTCGCAGCGCGCTTCGGCAGCACCCGGCCCGACATCGGCAATGGGCTGGAACTGTCGGTCATCACGGCGGCGGTGCTCGGCGGCGTAGACATCAACGGCGGCGCGGGGACGATGAGCGGCGCGGTCCTCTCGCTCTTCCTGATCGGCCTGCTGCGCTTTGGGATGGGGCTGCTCAACATCCAGGGGCAGGTGCAGGGCGTGGTGATCGGCCTGCTGCTGATCCTGTCCATCCTGCTGCCGAACGTTGCCCATACATTCTCCGGCAGCGGACGGAAACTGCAGCGGCACTCGCTCTGGGCCATCATCGCCTTCGTCGTCGTTTTCATTGCCTTCGTCGCCTTCTTCTTCTGGTCGCGCGAGGCAGTGCTGATCAAATAGAACCATGAATATTGAATCATGAATCGTGATTCGTAACTCGGCTTCAATCAACTGCGAGCCGGATGCTCGTAGAAAATTTAGTTCATTTCACACAGGAGGAAACTATGAAACACCGTACGTTGTATTTCGTGTTGGCTTTGGCCATGGTGCTCAGCCTTGCGCTGAGCGGGTGTGGGAAGAAGGCCACCGGCCCACTGACCTTTGTTCTGGTGCCCAAAAACCTCGGCAACCCGTACTTCGATACGGCGAACAACGGGGCGCAAGAGGCCGCCAAGGAACTGGGCGTGACCGTCACCTACCAGGGATCGGCTGCCGCCGACGCGACGCAGCAGATTCAGCTCATCAACTCGTTGATCGCGCAGAAGGTAAACGGTTTGGCGATCTCGGCGAACGACTCCGATGCGCTCGTGCCTGTCGGCAAGGACGCGATCAAGGCGGGCATCCCCGTCGTCTCGTGGGACTCGGCCATCGGCAAGGAAGGGCGCGTGCTGCACATCAACCAGGCTGTATTGCACGACATCGGCGCCATTGAAATCAAGATGGCTCTCGACCTGACCGGCGCGGACGGCGGCAAGATCGCCATCCTCAGCGCCACCTCCACCGCTCCGAACCAGAACGCCTGGATCGAAGTGATGAAAGAAGAGCTGACAAAGCCGGAATATGCGAAGCTGGAACTGGTGGATGTGGTCTACGGCGACGACGATGACACCAAGAGCTACAACGAAGCGCAGGCGCTTTTCAAGAAATACCCCGATCTCAAGGTCATCATCGCCCCGACCACCGTCGGCATTGCGGCTTCGGCGCGCGCCGTCACGGATGCGGGCTTGATCGGCAAGGTGTTCGTCACCGGCCTGGGGACGCCCAACCAGATGCGTGAGTACGTCAAGAACGGCGCTTCCCCCGAATTTGCCCTATGGAACCCCGGCGACCTGGGCTACCTCTCCATCTACGTCCTTCACGCCCTCGCCACCGGGGAGATCAAGGGCGTGGCGGGTGAGAAGTTCACGGCCGGCAAGTTGGGCGAATACACCATCCAGGAAGATGCCGACCTGGGCGTCAACGTCCTGCTGGGGCCCCCCTTCGTCTACAACGCAGACAACATCGATCAGTTTAACTGGTAGCGTAGTGGTATAGCCCGTGAAGCGTGATACGTGAAAGGCTCATTCACGCATCACGCTTCACGCATGATTCTCTTAGGACGTCGTTCAGGTCCAGGCCACGGGCGGCGGCAGAATCTCTTCCTCGCACCATTTCTTTGCGTTGCTTGCGCAATGCCGACGCATCGCCACCCAAACGAGCTGCGATTTGAGCTGGGGTTTCCAATGTCCGGCGCACTTGCGCGGCCAACGCATCCAACCGCTCCGCCAAAGCTTTGCAGGGATCATTCATCGTATTGCTCCATTTTGAGGATGACGAACACGCAGCCGGCATCCTGCGGGTCTTTGGTGGCGGCACAGGATGCTTCTTCGACCATGTAAAGATCACCCGCTCCCACCCACTCAATGGCCTGCTGGAGAAAGCCTACCGCGCCGTAACATAGTGCATGCGCAGCGTTATGCTGGCCGTAGCAAAAAGGGCAGGGATCGAGCGTGTACATAAATTGATCGCCCGAGGTTTGCAACGACGCTTCCATATTGCCGAGCCGGCGACTATCGACGACGATCTCCAGCACGGCCCGCACGCGATCTGCCGGAGCTTGCGCCTGGAAAGACGCGGCCTGAACGTTCAAGAGGTCGTCCATGTACGGTGTGAGCGCCATAAAAGAAACCCGTCCAGCCCATTGCGTCAACGCTCGCCCGGCGCGCGGGCCGTACATTTTCACCAGCATCGCGTTGAGCGCGCCGAAATCGACAAAATCGACTTCGTGGGCGTCGTTATACGGCGGCAGCGCCTCCAGCCAGGCGTGTAGGCCGGCTAAGGTGAGGACCGTGGGAAAGCCGTATTGACCGCCGGTCTCCGCAATCGCATCGAGATAAATGCGCGTGCGGCGGTTTGATAGAAAGTATTTACCCGCCTGTATGCCTGCTCTCCTTTTATTCTTTTCTTTGACGGTACAACGCCAGATCGACGACTTCCGCCATCTTTTCCAGATCAAGCGCACGGTCCAGGAACGGAAGCACATGCGCCAGTTGAGGACGAGGATCGCGCAATATTGCGTTGTAATCGACATCCAGGCACGCGATGTTCGGTTGCTGATCCAGCCAGGTTTGTACTTCGCGGAGGTGCTTCTCGAACAAGCGCGCCATCTCGGCATCGTCCACTTTATCGGTCGGCTCGCCCCGGCGCACCAACATCTGCTTCTGCGAAGCCAGAATTTCCCCCATGCTACGGCGCATGAAAAGGATTTTGTACGTATGATCGGATGGCAAATGCATCAACAGCGCCGAGATGATCTTTACGACTTTGCCTTCGGCATCCTTAAGCCAATGTGTATCCCCTTCGGGCAATTTCTTAACCCGTTCGAATTCATAATAGCCTTTGGGATTATCCTCATTGGGCTGGCGAAGATGATCGGTGAGCACTTCCAGCCCACCGGCTTCGAGCATCTGCATCATCATCGAGGTGCCGGAGCGCGGCAGACCCGAAACGACAATCACTGATTGGGGCGCTCTTCGAAAAAGGCGACCGAGTAATTTCAATGCGTTCCTCCCAAGATCTCGTATATGCCCATGCCCATATCCGGAGGCGCTAGCGTCCCAGGCGCCCGCCAGATATACGATACAAGATATAATCGAAGGTGTTGCCGGACAGATTACCGACGTTGATCATCCGCAAAACCATTTCGATGGCCGCTGCTTTAGCCGCGCCATAAGTCTCCATCAACGTTTGGCGGATGTCGGGATCGGGGTTTCCCGCCGCTTCGGCCCAATGCCGGGCGTAGAGAATGGCGGTGAGTTGATCCGACGGACATTGCGCAGCGTCCCCATCGAGCAAGTCCCGCACCTCGTCTTCAGAGAGTCCGGTTCTGAGCGCCTGCTTGGCGTGAAACTCCGAACAGTAACGACACGCGTTAACCTGCGTCACCGCCAGCATCAGACGCTCGCGGAAAGGTGCATCGATCAGGCGCATCGCGGCGCGAATTTGCTCGCGATTGTGCGACATATAACGCACATCGGCCATAAAGTCAGAGAAGCCGGCATACGTGCGTTTGTGAAAGCCGTCGAAGGATGTCACCGCGGCGGCGCGGTAACGTCGCACCCAGCGGCCCAGACTATACAGCAGATCACGTGGAATCAGAACGCAGAGCGCCGCCAACAGGTGATAACCCAGGCCGGGCACAGAGACCACCCGCCCGTTGTCGAGATCGCGCAAGGACTGTGCGACCACAGACTCGGCGGGCATCCACGCGAAATCAGGAATTCCCCGCTCGTCAATCTTGCCCGCGCTCTGGAACTCGGTGCGGGTAAAGCCGGGGCAAAGCGCCTGAACGCGCACGCCGGTTCCGACCAATTCCTGGTGCAACCCCTCGGTAAAGCTCTTGAGATAAGCCTTGGTGGCGCTGTACGTAACGCTGCCGGTAACGGGGAAAAACGCCACAAACGAGGCTACATTGACAATCGCGCCGTGCTGTTGCGCCAGCATGATCGGCAAGGCCGCACGTGTGAGGCGAACGGCGGCGTTCACATACACGTGGATCATCGCTTCATGGCTTGCGATATCGTTTTCGACAAATGTTCCCCGAATGCCAAATCCGGCGTTATTCACCAGGAAAGCAAGCGCCCCGGTTTCTGCAATACGCGCTTCGACGCGGGCGACACCGGCAGGGTCGGCGAGATCGGCAACCAGCACTTCAGCGGGTACGTGATATCGACGGGTCAGGTCCTCGGCCAGCGCTTGCAACCGCGCTTCACGCCGCGCCACCAGGATCAATGCGTAGCCCGCGTGAGCCAACGCGCGCGCATACGCCGCACCGATCCCGCTGGAAGCCCCAGTGATGAGTGCCACACGTCCGTTACCGGCGCAGCGCAGCGGTGATGTTTTCCGAGCCTGCAAGCGCTGCCGCCACGTCAGCGCAGCGATAATACCGGCAGCGATTCCCAGACCTGATCCGATTGTGATTCTATGTCGCCTGGCCGATCCTGACATTCACATCCCTCCAGCACAACAAATTATCCCTCGTCAGTTTCCGCTTGACCATATTCGCCGATCAACAGCGAGAAAAAGAACGTGCTGCCACGCCCTTCTACGCTTTCTACCCAGATGCGCCCGCCGTGTCCCAGGACAATGTGCTTGGCAATCGACAGGCCAAGCCCCACGCCGTCATCCGCACGCGCGCGATCGGTCTTGTAAAACCGCTCGAAGATGCGCGGTACATCATCCGCCGGGATGCCTACGCCGGTATCCTTCACCGAAATCACAACCTCCGGCCCTGCAACCTCAGCTTTGAGTGTGACGTGACCCCCTTCAGGGGTGAATTTGAGGGCGTTGTGCAGCAGATTCATCACCACCTGCTGGATGCGGCGCGAGTCGGCCAGGACCGGCGGGATGTCCTCTGGAATATCCACCTCGACAGCAATGTTCGCCCGCTCGGCCTGCGGGGAAAGACGTTTCACGGGCTTCTTGATTAACTTGGCAACCGGCGTCACCTTCAGGCGGAAGGGCACCTGACCGGATTCAACCTGCGAAAGTTCCAGCAGTTCCTCGACCATCTGCGTCAGCGTGCTGAGTTCGGATTCGATGAAGCTCAGGAAACGTTGGGCAGCGGCGGGATCATCAATAGCTCCGTCCTTCAATGTTTCAACAACCAACGAGAGTGACGCCAGCGGTGTCCGCAATTCGTGCGAGATGTTACTGATGAAATCGCGGCGGATCGTCTCCAATTGGCGGATGCGAGTGAGGTCCTGCAAAATGACTAGAAAACGAGGCGGCGCAGATTCGTTGAGCGGGGTAATGACCGCCTGGAGGAACGCGTTACGCCCTCCAGCTTCAACCATAGCGGTTTGTTCCACACCGTTCTGGCGACACGCATCCCATAGCTCCACCAGTTGCCGATCACGGGTTACCTGCGCGAACGTGCGGCTCTGTGCCCCTTTGCCGGGGAAGGCCAGAATCCGCAGCGCAGCGGGATTCGTCAGCAACACCAGGCCGTTCTCATCGGTGATGATGACGCCATCGGCCATCGTATTCAACACACCGGAGAGGAAGGCGCGTTCCTGCGCCAACATCGTCACTTTGTCGTGAAGCTCATCGGCCATCGTGTTGAAGGCGCGGGTAAGCTGCCCCATCTCATCGTGCGTGGTGGGCAAGAGACGCGCGCGCAGGTCACCCTGAGCGACTCGCTCCACCACGCCGGTCAACTGGCGGATTGGATTGATGGTGCGCGAGGCCACATACGTCGCCAGCACAATGGCGAAAACGGCCACCAGCAATCCTGTAAACATAATCGTCCGGCTTAAGCGTCCCACCGGCATTTCAAGCTCAGCCAGCGGCATGGAGACGCGCATCACGCCCAGTGGTTCACCCCCAGGCGAGGCATCACGCCGAACGAGCACGGCAACATACAAGGCATCCGCGCCAAGCGTGCGGCTGAAACGCGTCGCGATCCCCTCGCCCGACCGGATGGTCTGCAAAACCTCGGAGCGGTAGAGGTGATTCTCCATGTTGTCCGGGTCCGCTTCCGAATCGCCAAGCACTGTGCCGTCCATCCCGATGATCGTCACACGTTTGCCAGAAAGTGACGCCCATCGCTTCGCTTGCTCCGTTACATCTTCAGTGCTCAAAACCGGATCCGCCAGACTGTCGGCAGCATAGTCGGCCATAAGATGGGCTTCGATCAACAACTGTGCTTCCAGGTCTGCCCGGCGAACACGCCGCACCTGCCCGGAAAGATACAACATCAACCCCAGCGCGGTGATCAGGATAATCACCGTGAAGGGAACAATCATACGCCAACGGATAGAAGTGAACATCGTTATCCCGCCCGGTAATGGATTTCCGACAGATCGCGCAGTTGAGCGGCGGCCTGCTCTGCCGTCAGATCGCGTTGCGCTTCGCCGAGCATCTCATACCCGACCATGAACTTCTTCACCGTTGCCGAGCGCAACAGCGGCGGGTAAAAGTGCGCGTGCAATTGCCAATGCGCAGCATCGTCCATATCGCTCGGTGCACCATGCCAGCCCATCGAATAGGGGAACGACGTCTCGAACAGGTTATCGTACTTGACGAGCAACCGCTTGAGCACCTGCGCCAGCGCATCCCGTTCCACGTCGTCGAGGTCCGGCAGGCGCGTGATGTGGCGGCGCGGCAGGACCAGCGTCTCGAACGGCCAGACGGCCCAGTAGGGCACTACCACCAGCCAATGCGCGTTTTCGACGACAACGCGCACCCCCTCCGCCGCTTCGACCGCCGCATACGCCAGCAACAGCGGCTCATCGTGCGCCGCAAAGTACGCGCGCTGCTCGCGTTCCTCTTTGGCCGGTTCGTTGGGCAGCGCACTTCCGGCCCAAATCTGGCCGTGAGGATGCGGATTCGACGATCCCATCATCGCGCCGCGATTCTCGAAGACCTGCACCCAGCGATACTGCCGCGCCAATTCGGTCGTCTGCTCGGCCCACACATCGATGACCGTGCGGATATCCGCTTGTGGCATCTCCGCCAGGGTCAGATCGTGGCGTGGGGAGAAACAGATCACACGGCTCGTCCCGCGCGCCGTTTCGGCCCGCAAAAGCGGATGCTGGTGAACGGCAACGTCCGGCGTATCGGGCAACAGGGCCGCAAAGTCGTTGGTGAATACGAAGGTGCTGGTGTACACCGGATTCGTCACACCGCCGGCCCGTGCATTGCCGGGGCAAAGATAGCACGCCGGGTCATAGCTAGGGCGATCCTCGTGCGGCGGATGCTCCACCTGGCCTTTCCACGGGCGCATTGTGCGATGCGGCGAAACCAGGATCCAATCGCCGGTCAGCGGGTTGTACCGCCGGTGCGGGTGTTCTGTAGGATTGAAAGTATTCAATGATAGCTCCTCGATAATGACTGATGACTATCCAATATTATAACCTGATATTGTCTTTATGCATATTTTGATTCCTGCATTACGAGTCCGTCCGAGAATTCCAAAAGCCTATGCTTGCGCGGGATTACAATCCCGCGCTGATGCGGCAACGGCGGATTATGATCTGCCTGAAGCGTTAAAGAAGACAATTTTCGGATAGGTTCTAAGGCTTTTATCGTCCTAAATCTATGGTATAATGCCCTTTGCAAATGCGGGCGTGGCTTAATGGTAAAGCCTTGGCCTTCCAAGCCAATGATACGGGTTCGATCCCCGTCGCCCGCTCTATTGGGCCCATAGCTCAAGGGTTAGAGCAGCCGGCTCATAACCGGTCGGTTCCAGGTTCGAATCCTGGTGGGCCCACTTGAATCGTCGATGACGGCCTGGCAGTACGCGGGCCGTTTGTCATGTGGCGCAATAAGCAAGGCCTAGCTGTTGCTGCCCGGACTACCAGACTAAAGACTATCGGACTATTTTAACTGAAGAGGTTGGTATGGATAGCGAGCACATGCTAGCGCGATTGGATACAGTCGAAGCGCGGTTCGATGAATTGACGCGCCTGTTGGCCGATCCGGAGGTCGCGCAGGATTACGAGAAAGTGGCCGAATACGCCAAAGAGCGCGCGGACCTGGAAGAGACGGTCAGCATCTATCATCGCTACAAGCAGGTCGAAGCGGAATATGCCGCTGCCAGGGAGATGCTGGCAGACACGGATGAAGACATCCGCGCGATGGCGCAGGACGAGCTACCCCGGTTGGAAGCGGAACGGGAAACGCTGGAGCAACAGCTGCGCCAGCTCCTCGTCCCCAAAGATCCGCGTGACGAACGCGACGTCATCGTGGAAATCCGCGCGGGAGCCGGGGGCGACGAAGCCGGTCTCTTCGCCGCCGACCTGCTGCGTATGTACACCCGTTACGCCGAACGCCAGAGTGGATGGAAAACTGAGTTGATCAGCGAGAACCGCACCGGCATCGGCGGCTACAAGGAAGTGGTTTTCACAGTACGGGGCAAAGGCGTGTACTCGCGTCTCAAGTTCGAGAGCGGCGTGCACCGCGTGCAGCGCGTCCCCGTCACCGAGTCCAGCGGGCGCATCCACACCTCCACGGTCACCGTGGCAGTGCTGCCGGAAGTCGATGACGTGGAAATCAACATCGATCCCAAGGACCTGGAGATCGATACCTACGGTTCCTCCGGTCCAGGCGGACAGCACATGCAGAAGAACGAGACCGCCATCCGCATCACCCACAAGCCCACAGGCATGGTGGTGACGTGCGAGAGCGAGCGTTCGCAAACGCAGAATAGACTGCGCGCAATGGGCGTCCTCCGCGCGCGACTCTACGAAGTCGAGCAGGCCAAACAGGACGCCGAAATCGACGAGGCGCGCCGTTCCCAGGTGGGCACGGGCGAGCGCAGCGAGAAAGTCCGCACGTATAACTATCCACAGAACCGCGTCAGCGACCACCGCGTCGGATTGAACTCGTACAACCTGCCCGCCGTGATGGACGGCGACATCGACGACTTCATCGACGCCCTGACGCTAGACGAGCAAACCCGCCGTCTGACGGCGCTGGAAGCCTGATTTTTAGGGGTGATTTTTGTGGCGGGCAATGCCCACCACAAAAATCACCCCTTTACCTCTAGTCCTGCAAGGGCACCATACCCCCACTATTCAGCAACTTTAGGCAACTTCGCCAACGCGCGCTCGATCTGTGCCTCTTCGAGCTTGTAATCCGTCAACGTCTGGCGATGGTAAGCATCATACGATGCCAGGTCGAAGTGGCCATGCCCGCTGGCGTTGAAGAGAATGGTCTTCGCCTCACCGGACTCCTTGCAGGCCAGCGCCTCGTCCATGACGGCTTTGACGGCGTGCGCGGTTTCCGGCGCGATGATGAAGCCCTCCGCCTGCGCGAAACTGTGCGCCGCGTCGAAGACCTCGATCTGGTGGTAGGCGCGCGCTTCGGCGTACCCCTGCTGCAACAGCGCGCAGATGCTCGGCGCCATCCCGTGATAGCGCAGGCCGCCCGCGTGCACCGGCGCGGGGATAAAGTCGTGGCCGACGGTGCGCATCTTCGCCACCGGGCCGGTCTTGGCGGTGTCGCCCCAGTCGTAGGCGTAGATACCGCGCGTCATGCTGGGGCAGGCGGTGGATTCCACGAAGATCGCCCGCATGTCCGGTTTGTTGCCGGTGAGCTTGTCCCGCATGAAGGGGAAGATCAGGCCGGCTGCGTTGCTGCCGCCGCCCGCGCAGCCGATAAGGATATCCGGGTAGTCGCCCGCCATCTCCATCTGCTTCATCGCTTCCAGGCCGATGACGGTCTGGTGCAACAGCACAAAGTTCACCACGCTGCCGAGTGAGTATTTGTAGCCTGGATGGGTAACTGCGTACTCAATCGCCTCGCTGATGGCAATGCCCAGGCTGCCCGGCGATTCGGGATCTTCTGCCAGGATCGCGCGGCCTGCATTCGTCTCGGAACTAGGACTCGGCACGACGGTCCCGCCCCACGTCTCCATCATAATGCGGCGGTAGGGCTTTTGCTGGTAGCTGACCGCCACCATGAAAACTTTGCACTTTAGCCCGAACAGGCTGGTAGCCTGACTCAACGCGCTTCCCCACTGCCCGGCGCCGGTCTCGGTCGCAAAGCCTTCCAGCCCTTCTTTCTTGCCGTAGTAACACTGCGCCACAGCGGTGTTCGGCTTGTGGCTCCCCGCCGGGCTGACGCCTTCCCACTTGTAGTAAATCTTGGCGGGCGTGTCCAGCGCCTTCTCCCACCGGTGCGCCCGGTAAAGGGGCGAAGGCCGCCACATCTTCAGCACGTCCGATACCTCGTCGGGAATCTCGATCCACCGCTCGGTGCTGACCTCTTGCGCGATCAGTTCTGCCGGAAAAATGGGCGCCAAATCGTCAGGGCTAAGCAATTCCAGCGTGACCGGGTGACGATAGGGCGGCGGCGGCGACTTCATGTCCGCTATGATGTTGTACCAATGGGTCGGCATTTCGTTTTCTTGAAGCACATACTTATACTGTTTCATTTCGACTCCTCCTTAGATTGGTGATTAGTGATTGGTAATGAGTAAGAAGTAATGAGTAATGAGTTACTGATTACTCTTTACTCTTTACCCGCTACTGACTACTCGCAAGATATGCGCCACGGTCGGTAAAGAATTGCTTGTAGATGCGGTAATGTGCGGTTTCTTCGTACGTCACCTCCTCGATATGCCCCTCATCGAAGCTGAAAATCTGCGCGTCTGGATACGCCAGCAGAATCGGCGAATGGGTGGCGATGATGAACTGCGCCTGTCCACTCGCCGCCAAAAGCTGCAACAGTTTCAAGAACTTGATCTGGCTCGCGGGCGAGAGCGCCGCCTCCGGTTCGTCCAAAAAATACAGCCCTTTTATGTGATAGCGGCCCTGGAAATAGGTGAGCATCCCCTCCCCGTGCGAGAGGGTGTTGAGCAGATGACCGCCCTGGTAGGCCAGCCGTCCGGGGTCGCACAGGGCCGCGTCGTCGAGAAAGTCGACCATCTCCTGGAAGGTCTCCGCGCGGAAGAGCGAGCCGGGAACGTGCCCATTGGCCCACGTCACGTCGATGAAATCCACCAGCCGGTCGGCGTAGGGATTGTCGTAGCCCGCGCGGCGCTTCTGCTTGTCCCAGATGTGGACGCCGCACTTGCGGGTCAGGGCCTCCAACAGCGTGGACTTCCCCGAGCCATTCTCGCCTACGAAAAAGACCACCGGCTTTTTCAAGACTAACGCCGCCGTCCGACGCAGGGTCGGGATGTTGAACGGGTAGTACCGGTCGGTCGGATAATATTCGCTGTGCAATTTTACCTGGGTGATGTACATCGCTTTCCTCCGAGAACAGTCACGTAGTCGTGCAGTCACGTAATCGCTAGTCGGATAGTCGGATTGGCATTTTCGTGCGCTTTCAAGGACGGCCTAAAATCTGCTCAATCTGCTGACCAGAGTTGCTGCTATCATGTGAGCAGACTGAACGCGGCGCCGGTTTGCAGGGCGGCGCGCAGGCGGGGGCCGGTTAGCCCCATGGCATCGTAGACCATCCCCATCGTCTGGCGCGCCTGGGCCTGCATTTTGCGCGTGCCCTCCACCAGCACGTCTTCGACCATACCGGGCTGCTGGGCGTAGGTCGCCCGGCGCTCACGGATCGGGTCAAGGAAGGCGTTGATGGCGCGGGCCAGCTTGCGCTTCACTTCCACGTCGCCCACCTTGCCCAGGCGATAGCGCTCTTTGAGGTCGTTCACCTCATCGAGATCGGGATTGAAGGCGTCGTGGTAGATGAAGACGGGGTTGCCCTCCACCCGTCCGGGGATGTCGGCGCGGATGCGGTTGGGATCGGTGTACATCGTGCGCACCTTCTCCTCCACCGTCTTGGCGTCGTCGGACAGCATGATGGCGTTGCCGAGCGACTTGCTCATCTTGGCCTGCCCGTCGGTCCCCACTAACGTCGGCACATCGCCGATGAGCGCCTCGGGGAGCGGGAACACCTCCGCTTCGTAGAGACGGTTGAAGCGGCGCGCGATCTCGCGGGTGATCTCGACGTGCGCCTCGTTGTCCTTGCCCACCGGCACGAGGTGCGCGCGCGGCAACAGAATGTCCGCCGCCTGCAGCACGGGATAGCCGACCAGGCCGAACGGCACCGTCTCATCGTCCATGTTGGCGGCGCGCGCCATATCCTTGATGCTCGGCAGCCGCGTCAGCCGGGGCAGCGTCACCAGATCGCCGAAGATGAGCGTCAACTCGAAGCTCTCCGGCAGCGCCGATTGCAGGAAGATGACGCTCTTCTCCGGGTCGATGCCCACCGCGAGATAGTCGAGCACGACGTCGTAAATATTCTGTCCCAAGGCCAGAACGTGTTCCTTCTCCGGCCTGGTGGTGAGGGTGTGCAGGTCGGCGATGATGAAATAACATTCATATGCATCTTGCAGCGCCACACGGTTCTTCAAACTGCCCACGTAATGTCCCAAGTGCAGCTTTCCGGTAGGGCGGTCTCCGGTTAAGATACGCTTTTTCTGATCCATATAGATCCTCCTAAAAGATATAAGTTCTGTCAGCAGATTAAGCGGATGAAGCAGATTCTTATCATTGAATCAGAAAATCTGCTCAATTTGCTAAATCTGCTGACAACAAAAAAACGCCCATCCCTCTGCGGGACGAGCGTTTGATTGCCCGTGGTGCCACCCAACTTAGGCGCTTGTTCCCAAACAAAAACGCGCTTGTGAAAGCGCGTCCGTGAATCAAGCCAGCCTCACTCTTGCGAGCACGGTCTTGCGACGATGCCCTGCGCTCTGATAACGGTAGCGTCTCCGGCCCGGACTACTTGCTACAGGACAATCCCTGTCCAGCTTTCGGCGGACGGCTCCTGGGCCCATTCGGTATCGGCGCTGGTACCGGACTCACACCTTGCTCCGGCTCTCTGCAACCCCGCTTTGATACGTACTCTTCCCGCTCACAGCCTTTAACGCTTTCTATTTAACCACGAACCGGCGAAATGTCAAATCGAT
>DYKY01000079.1:5538-18454 GCA_020722365.1 Thermoflexus sp. | reverse complement strand
GCTGGTTGAGCCGCGTTTCCTGGCCCGGCATTGGCGCGGTTTGGGACTGTTCGCGGGCGGCTGGCTGGTCGTTACATTGCCGCTGCTCGGTTGGTACACTGTACATCCTTCGGCGCTGACAGAGCGTTACAATGCGGTGGGCATCTTTGCTTCCGGCTGGATGGCGCTGGCGAAAAACGTCACGGGCAAATCGGATGCGGCGCTGTTGCTGGAACAACTGTGGAAGTCGGCAACGGCGTTTCACTATACGTTCGATCCGACCTTTTGGTATTTTCCACAACTGCCGCTGGCAGACTTCATCACCGGGGCGTTCATGATCGTGGGATTCGTCGCGGCGTTGGTACGTGTGCGCTGGCCTTCCCGCGCGCTGGCGCTGCTGTGGTATGCGTCCACGCTGGTGATGGCCTGGACCCTGACCGAGAACCCGCCGAGTAGCCAGCGGGGGCTGCTGCTGATTCCGGCGGTGATGTTGTTGGCCGCGTGGGGTGCGGACGCGCTCTGGCAGTTGGTGGAACGCGTACCGGCGCGTACGCGATCCAACCGGATATCATCTTCCGATGTTGCGCGGGTTTCCTGGGGAGCGCTGCTGTTGACGGCAGTGTTGTTCAACCTCGGCTTCTATTTCAACGTCTATACACCGCGCCGGACCTACGGCAATCCCACGGCAGAGGTTGCCACCACATTCGCCAGGGTCATCCAGGCGTATCCGCATCCGGCGTGCGTGGCAACGCCGACAGCCTGTGACAGCAAGGAAGAGCAACCGCTCATCTACTTCTTTGGGCCGCCGGCGCTCTATTGGGATTTCGGCACCCTGGCGTTTATGCTGCGCGACCAAACCGGTGTGAACGCGCTGCCCGGTGAGATGCCGCAGGTCGCCAACCGTCCGGCGCGGTTCGTCTTCGTTGCGGAGCGGCTGGCCGAACTGCAAGCGGTACAGACAGCCTATCCCGGCGGGGTGAAGGTTGAGGTGACTGCGCCGGATGGGCGTGTGCTGGCGGTGATTTATGATTGGTGAGGTGTCGCCGCTGTAGATTGACCTGAACGGCGCGATCACCTGGGATCCACGTCGCTCACCGCGAACAGCACCGGTGGCAAAGTTGCGGAACTGCGCACGCCTGTTTTGTAGGCGCATCATCCGTGGGGTGGAACGCGCTATACTTACGGAACCACGCTCACCGACCGACAGTTCACCGGGCAAATCAACGACGTTGAGATAGGCTTGTACTTTTACAACGCCCGCTACTACGACGGCTGCGTAGACGCAGCTTGGCGCTGGGCCGCTTCATCCAGGCGGATACGATGATCCTCAGCCCGGCCAATCCGCAGAGTCTCAACCGGTATGCGTATGCACTCAACAATCCGCTGCGATACAATGATCCGTCAGGGCATACTGAGGAAAAGATTACGAGCTATTTTCATGATATCAGTGAAGTTGAAGAATTCTTAAAAGTGCTAGGATCATGGTAATGGGCCTCCTGGTCTGGTTTTTGGTCCAGCATAACTAGATTACCATACTTTGAGCCCATTACCACCTTTTTCCTCTGCACTATTTAGCGGAAACTAAAGTATAATGAAATCAACGTTAGCGAATGGAGTGAACGTGTCGTTATCAGTCAAACAGGTTTATCTGGACGTGTGTGCGTTGTGTCGCCCTTTTGACGATCAGACGCGTATGCGCATCCGTTTGGAAGCCGAAGCCGTCCAACTGATCCTGAGTCACGTTCGCACTGCTGACTTGATACTTGTGGTATCACCGGTTCACGACGTGGAGATTGCTGCGATTCCCGATGCGACAGAACGGGAATACCTTGTCCATTTGTTGCGCCAGGTAGGTCAACGGATATCGGCAAATCTCGACGAGGTGCGCGCGCGGGCGGAACTGTTGGCAACCCAGGGACTTGGACCGGCCGATGCCGCCCATTTGGCATTTGCGGAGTCCGCCTCTGCCGACTTTGTGACTTGTGATGACCGTTTGCTGCGCCAATGCCGGCGGTTAGCAGTGCATTGCTGGTATGGGACACCGCTGGCGTTGTGTGAAAAGGAGAACTTGCGATGACGGTGATAGAACATCAGTATCTACAGGAAGAAGAACTCATTCGCCGGGCTATAGAGACGCTGCTGCGCGCGCTCGGCCCGGTGGAGACAACGCGCTTCCTCGACTTGGCGCGCTCGCGTCCGCTGGATTCGGTGCAGCGGCATCGTGTCTGGCAGGAAAGTCTGGATAAAGACGCTTTCTTTCAGCAAGTGTTTGGCTAGTCACATGGTCGAGCATTTGACAATCCCCCCTCAGCCGTTATAATAACCCGCGCAGTAGAAAATCCTAGCCGGTGATGCCGGGAGCACGAAGGGAGTGAGAAGCGTGACTTTTGTTTATGCGGATGACAATGAATCCTTCGATTCGTTGTTGCGTCGTTTCAAGAAAAAGGTGCAGGGCGACCGCATCCTTTCTGAGATTCGCAAGCGACGGTATTTCGAGCAGCCGAGCATTGTGCGGAAGCGCAAACGCGCGGCCAAGCTGCGCAAGAGCCGCCGCACGTCGCTGAAAGACAATCGCAAGCAGTACTAAAAGCGGGTGAGAGATGAGTCTCAAGGAGCAGCTTCAACACGATTTGCAGGACGCGATGCGTGCGCGCGACGAGCAGCGCAAGCTGGCGCTGCGCATGGCGCTGACCGCCGTACAGTTGGCCGAAGTCGAACAGCGCAGCGATCTGGACGATGCTGCCATCGCTGAAGTGATCCGCAAAGAGGTTCGCCGGCGTGAAGACGCGCTGGAGATGGTGCGTCAATCTGGCCGCGCCGACATGATCGCGGAAGATGAAGCGCAGATTGCCATTCTCCGGTCTTATCTTCCCCAACTTTTGACTGCAGAAGAGTTAACGGCCATTGCGCGAGAAATTATCGCCAAGGCCCAGGCCGCCTCTCCGGCAGACATGGGGAAAGTGATGAAATTGCTTATGCCACGGGTTCAGGGAAAGGCCGATGGGCGTATGGTTAGCCAAATTGTCCGCGATTTGCTTTCCGCCTGACCCCTGGTGTTTGAACGATATGCAACCAAACAAGAGGGGCCCCGGTGCGGGGCTCCTCTTTGTGCTTTTATGTGACTTAACGATGGTATTATGAAAAGTACGCGCAAGGTCACACGCGGCTTTATCCTCCGCCAGGTCCTGTTCGGACTTGGACTGACGCTGTTGACTGCCTTCGTTCTGGTTTTTTCGTTTCCCAACGATTTTGACCTCGTTCCCGGCGACGTGGTCCCACGGGACATCCGCTCGCCGAAGGATTTGACCTATATCAGCGACATTCGCACCGAGCAGGCACAGCGCGAGGCCGTGCGCCAGGTCGCACCGGTCTATACCACCCCGGATTTCAACATCGCGCGGGAACAATACGACCGCGCGCGCCAGGTCCTGGCCTATCTCCGCGAATTGCGGGCCGACATCTATGCC
Source organism: Thermoflexus sp. (assembly GCA_020722365.1). Lineage (GTDB taxonomy): Bacteria > Chloroflexota > Anaerolineae > B4-G1 > SLSP01 > DSWT01. The sequence continues at coordinate 15,008 of DYKY01000079.1, read as the reverse complement.
TCCGAACCGCAAAGTTATGCCTGGACGTTGGCCGTGCCGGAGTTGGTCGATTTGCCGTTGAGCACGGTGAACCTTATCCTGAAGATGCCCGATACGAGTTGGAATCGTGTCCAGATCGAATTCCTGGACCTGTTGGATCAGGTGATGCGGCAACAACGCATTCGTGAGGAGGACCTGGAAAGTGTGCGTGCGGGTGTGTCCGCGCGTGTGGCCTTGGATCTCGAGCAGGATGAAGCGATTGTGGTAAGCGACCTGGTCAAACGTTTTCTGCGTCCCAACGCCTTTTACGATGAAACCGCGACTGAAGCCGCGCGACAGGAAGCGCAGGAGGCAGTCGGTCCCACTTCTATTACCCTCCGAAGCGGTGAAATGATTGTGCGCGTGGGTAATATCGTCTCCGAGTTGGATATGGAGGCGCTAAACGAATTGGGATTGGTGGCTCAGGAGTGGAACTGGTTCGATTTTGGCATGGCGTTCCTGCTCTCATGCGCGGCGACGTTTAGCCTGGGTCTGTATCTGTGGCGATTCCAATCTGAGACCCTGACTAAAGCGCGTTCTGAAGTACTCTTGTTGTTGTTGTTGATCCTGTTTTTACTCCTGGCGCGCGCCTTGACCACCTCAGGCGAGCTGCTGCCCTACCTCTTCCCCGGTGCGGCGCTGGCGATGCTCTTGACCACCACGGTAGGCTTGCCATCTGCCGTGGGGGTGATGATCTACATGGGGGCTGTCTGCGGCTGGCTTGCCGGACGCTCACTCGGCTTTGCGGTTCTGGTGACATTGAGCAGCGTCGTGGGCGCTTTGACGCTGCCGCGTTACGAGCAAACCGGCGCCATTTTCCGTTCCGGACTGCTCAGCGGCGTGGCCGGCGCACTCACGCTCTTTTCCTTTATGTCCGATGATGTGCGTGCGGACCCGACGCAGATGGCACTCAAGGTGGGCGTCTGTCTGGTCGCGGGATTGGTCTCCGGCGGGTTGACGGTCGGTGGCTTGTTCCTGCTTGCGCCGCTGTTCGATCTGACGACGACATTCCGCCTGACCGAGTTGAGCCGCCCCAACCATCCCTTGCTGCAACGCATGTTGCGTGAAGCCCCGGCGACCTTCAACCACGTGATGATGGTGACGAGTCTGGCGGAGCAGGCCGCCGAACGCATCGGCGCCAACGCGCTGTTGACGCGCGTGGGCGCTTACTACCACGACATCGGCAAGCTGGCGCGCCCGTACTTTTTCATCGAAAACCAGCAGGGATTGAGCAATCCGCACGACCGCCTCGACCCCTACACCAGCGTCGACGTGCTCAAGGGCCACATCCGCGACGGTCTCAAGCTGGCGCGCGAATACCATCTGCCGGAACGGATCGCCGCCTTTATCGCCGAGCACCACGGCACGACGCGGGCGAGTTATTTCTATCACAAGGCCATCGATGAGGCCGGCGGCGAGGCCGATCTGGTGGACGAAGCGCAGTTCCGCTATCCTGGCCCCACACCGCGCAGCCGCGAGACCTTGCTGGTGATGTTGGCCGATGGCTCAGAGGCGGCAACCCGCGCCCGCCGGCCTTCCACGCCGGAGGAGCTGACGGCGGTGGTCGATTCAATTTTTGAGCAGCGCCTTACAGACGGACAGTTGGACAATTGCCCGATTACGATGCAGGAGTTACATACCGTGAAAGCGACCTACATCGATTTGCTGCGCGGGGCGTTCCACCCGCGTATACAATATCCTGAACCGAAAGAGAGCAAGGATCCGAACCATGCCTAGTGGAGTTAAGCATCATACTGTGGATATTCAAGTCGAAGAGCATGTTGGTCCGGTGGATACCAAACCGTTGCGCAAAGCGGTGCTGGAGACCCTGGCGCAGCAGAACGTGCGTGAGGCGTGTGAGGTGGTGGTCGTCATCTCCGACGACACAGCCCTGCGCGATTTGAACGCCCGTTTTCGCGGCATCGATGCGCCAACCGACGTGCTTTCCTTCGCCGACGACACGCGCGGACCGTTCGCGGGTGGCGGCGGCAATTTCCCCCGGTATTTAGGCGATATTGTCATTTCCATTGACCGGGCGCGCGAGCAAGCTGAGGCCGCCGGCGGGACGTTGGTGCAGGAACTGCAACTCCTCACAGTCCACGGCGTCCTGCACTTGCTCGGTCACGATCACGCCGAACCGGCGCAGAAGGCCGCGATGTGGGCGGCGCAAGCCGCCATCCTCACCGCACTCGGCGCGGCTGTTGCGCTCCCCGAATAAGGTCGCGTTGCTATGCCTCCTCATCTGAGTCCGCATCGTAACGGCAACCTCTGGCTTAGTTTCAAGTGCGCGGGTGAAGGGCTGTTCTACGCCATTCGCACGCAGCGAAATTTCCGCGTCCACCTTGTGGCGACGGCGCTCGTCGTGCTCATGGGCCTGTGGCTGCGCTTGCCGGGGACATCGTGGGCGATCCTGGTTTCGATGATCGGCCTGGTGCTCGTCATCGAGATGATGAACACCGCCGCCGAGGCCCTCGTGGACCTCGCCAGCCCCGACTATCACCCGCTCGCCAAACTGGTGAAGGACGTGGCAGCCGGCGCGGTGCTGGTAATCGCCATCACCTCTGTCGTGGTGGGCTTGATCGTCCTCGGCCCGCCGCTGCTGGCAAAGGTGGGCCTATGCCGTCCGTAGAATCTGCGTTTTGATCCACGCGCGCACGAAGGGTTCCGGGGGGACGGAAGCCATCAGGCGCAGGTTTTCTCCCACACTGCCTTCTTCGTCGAGAAAGCGGAAAATGCGCGCAATTGGGTTTTTCTTGAACAAGTCGGTGAAGACGCGCTTGCTCAAGTCGCCGCGCCGGTAAAGAATCTGCAGCAGCATGGCATCGAAAACCCGGTAACGTCTTGGTGGGGTGGGGACGTCGAAGGGATGGCCGCGCTTCTGCAGCGAGCCTGCAATGGCGGCGGCGTCCTGTTGGATGCGCAGGAAGGCATAGCCCGACGAGGCCTTGACGCGGTCGGCGCGCGGGTCCGGCGCGTACCGTCGCAGCTTGCCGTACAGGTGGATTTCGACGGATGTGTCTATTTACGCCTCCTCGTTCAATAGCCGTCGCTCACCTTCGAGCGCGCGCAGCGGGGCGATGTTTTGCGTCACCTCAAGCGCGCCGCGATACGTTCCTGCCGCGTCGCGCAGCGCAAAGTAGCGGATGTGGATGAACATCCCGTGCATCTCAATCCAGAACTCCGCCACATCGCGTACACCTGCGCGGAAGTCATCGAGGATGCGCTGCACCCGGCCCATGCTCTGCGGCGGGTGGCAGTTCTGCACTTTACGCCCGATGATGGCAGGTGAGCGCGGGAAGATGCGTTCGCGGGTCTGCGAGAAGAAGCGCACCGCGTCGTTCTCATCCACGAAGGTAATGTCCACCGGCAACGCAGTCAACATCATGCTGATCTGTTCCGCCGACAGCGCCCCGACGTTTAGCGGGATCAGGCCCTCCGGCGCGACGCCGATCTCAGCCTGTGCTTCCGCCTCGCGTGGATCGACGCGTGCCTGCCACTGGCGGCCTGCCGCGATGTAGGCATAGCCGATTTCCGCCTCTTGGGCGCGAATCTCGCCCCAATCCGCCTCGCTCAAGCGCGCCATGGCTGCGGGAAACAAAATTTTGTGCTCCTTGTAGATCATATCGCGGAGCGTTTGATCCACCAGCGCGAACGTCTCATCGAGTTGCGCGGCAAATCCCGCGAAATCCTCGCCCGGTCCGGCGTTGAGCAGTGCAGTCAGTTTCTTCCACCCGGCGCGGATGTCGTCGTGGACGGCCCACATCACCTTCGAAGGGCCGGAGAAGTCATAGCGTTCCAGGTAGGCAAAGAGGATGTTTTCCTTACGCAGGTAGTGCCGCTCGTACTCGCGCAACTTGTGGACGCTTTCCCGCGCCGCCTGCAACGTTGCCTCGCCCGGCGCGGCCTTGTAGTTGTCCAGCGCCGCTCTGACGTTGTTCAGCACGCGTCCCACGGCCAGGTTTTCCGCGCGGAACGTGAACACTGGATGGCCGGGGATCGTCTGTGGGTCGGCCTGGGTGTCCAGCGACTCGCGGAAGACGGCCACGTGCACGTCGCACAGCGGCTTGATCTGATCGGGATCCAGCCCCTCGGCGACGAGCGCCTGTTCGATGCGTGCGATCTCATCGCCGCCGACGCCCGCCAGCAGCTCGGCGAACTGCGCCTTGACCTCGTCCACACTCGCTCCCGCGTGCAATCGCCGGATGATGTTCTTCAGTGTTTCCTGTCGCTGTGTCTGGTTGTTGATAGACTCACTCATAGCAAATTTCCCCCATATTTCCAAAATCCAAAATCGGAAATCTAAAATGCGCTCTTGTCCCACGCGATCTCAAACGCGCACGTGATCGCACCCACCGGGCAGACGGCTTCGCAGGTTGTGCAGTAGGTACAATCCGCCGGGCGGACAATAACCGGCCCTGTTGCCTGCATCTCGACGGCCTGTGTGGGGCATTGCGCGACACACTGCCCACAGCGCGTGCACAACGCCAGATCGATTTCGGGTAACGTCCATTGATCTACCATAACAAACCGCCTTTCTGGTGATGCTCCAAGCATAGCAGAAAGGCGGTGGTTGCGCTACGACAAAAGTCTGATTTGGGGTAATTCCTCGGGTGTAAATGCCGACCACGAATGAGGTGACGAATAAACGAATTTAGGCACCGGCTAAACCAAAAACTCGCGTTAGCTGAGATGCCTATTCGTTTTTGATTCATGGTCGGCCGGCTCTAATTTTGCGCTTCAGCCTCCAATGCGGCGCGATCGAGCAGCACGATGCGTCCACGGTCCAGCTTTATCATCCGCTCGTTGGTCAGTGCGCGCAACGAGCGCCCGATCATATCGCGCACTGTGCCGAGATGCGCGGCCATTTCGTCCTGCGTCCATTTCTGTGTGACCGCACTCCCGTTAGCTTGCTGCAAGAGGAACTGCGCCAGACGCCCGCGCACCGAGCGCAGCGCCAGGTCCTCCACCAGGTCGGTGAGGTGCGCCAGCCGGTTGGCGAAGTCTTGCAGGATGACGAGCGCCAAATCCGGGCAATCGCGGAGCGCGCGCGGAAAGTCCTCCTTGCGCAGCGCGTAGAGGGTAACGTCGGTGTGCGCGATGGCGCTCGCATGGTTACACCCGTTCACCTGGAAGAGTGGCACGGTGTTGAACGCCTGTCCTGGTCCGAGCCGCACCAGCACTTGTTGCCGCCCCTGGAACGACATGCGGTAGACTTCGACGTTCCCCTCAACGATGAAGTACGCCGCCTCACACGGCTCGCCTTCGACCACGATCACCGTCTCAGCGGGATACGCGCGCGGCACAACAATGTTGGCCATGCAGGTTAACGCGCCTGCGGAGAGCGTGCTCTCTGAGCGTGATGCAAAGAGCTGGCTATCGTGGTCTACATGCGCGGGTGGCCGATCCGACATTCGCGTTACTGATTGGCAATCATGCGCAAATGAACGAGCGCGTTGAGAATGATCTGGACGGCGTCCTCGGTTTCCCACTTGCCCGTGTTGATGATGAGGTGATAGAGCAGAGGATTATCCCAATCGACATCGTGGAACCGCTCCAGATAAGCGGCAGCGGCTTCATCTCTGTGTTTGACCCGCGCCGTAGCTTCATCCAGGCTGACGTTCTCCGCCGTTTGGACGCGCAACACGCGCGCCCCGAGCGGCGCGATGATGCGCACGTGGAGGACGCCCGGCTGCTCGCGGAGGATGGCCTGCCCGCCGCGTCCCACGATGACGACATTGTCGTGCTTGTACGCCTCGATGATCGTGTTTTTGATCAAGCTGACGCTGTGCGCTTCGTCGAGCGTTTCCACCGACATGGTCGGTTGAGTCGTGACGCTCGTCCAGGCTTCAACGGCTGAGCGTCGCCGTCCGAACAGTTTGTCGAAAAATCCGCGCATTTTGTATGTATGCTCAGGCAAATCGACGATATCGCTCTCGGAAATACCCGCCTCGGAAGCGACGCGCGCCATGAGGTTTTTGTCGAAATAGCTGTAGCCAAGCGCTTCACACACACGCTTCCCGATAGTGTCTCCGCCGCTGCCGTATTGCCGTGAAATCGTAATGACTGGCATTGTTCACCTCCTTGAGAATGGTTACAGGTTGAAAGTTAGAATGTCCGTATAAATTCGTTCAATCCGTTGAGAAAACCAGCCGAGGTGTAAGGTCGGCTCAATCGCTTGATGCACTCTTATGATACCAGATTTCAGGGTGTTTTGCAATCTAGCTGACAGCTTTCAGCCTTCAGCTGTCAGCTTTTGTGCCTGCAAAAGGGAGCCTTAGCAGTGCTTGCCGTGTTATCTCAGCCCTAGTGACTGCGCCTGTGGTGTGTTTGCCGATCCCTGAAAGCTGATGGCTGATCGCTCATTAATGTTATAATAGCGTAAAAAACGAGGTGAACCATGAAGATCCGTTCGATCACAGTTTTTGCCGGCGCAGAGGTCGCGGCATCTGTCGTGGAGGAGCGCACGCGTTTGGCAAAGTTGGGCGCTTTTGCCCAAACCGCCCGCCAGGCGCACATTGATGCCGGCTTCGAGGTGCAGACGACCCGGCTGGCATTGGATGGCGTTCCCGCATTTCAACCTGACCCTGTTCGTTATGCGGTCACGGTGGAGACGCTGGCCCGCGAGTATGGCTTTGAGTACGTCTCACTCGGCCCCGCGCCAGCCCCGCTGCAGCCGCGCTTGCCGGAGATGTTCGCCGCGACGCAAGCGGTCTTTGCGACGATTCACATCGTTGACCCGGCGAGCGGCACAATCGACGGCGCGGCAGTGCGGATGGCGGCGCAGGTGATCCGCGCGGCCTCTCACATCGACGCGGGTTTTGGGAATTTGCGCTTTGCGGCATTGGCGCACGTGTTGCCCGGCACACCCTTCTTCCCGGCGGCGTATCACGATGGCGGCGCGCCGGCTTTCGCCATAGCCACAGAGGCGGCAGATTTGGCGGTCGATGCGAGTGCTGCGGCTTCCGATTGGGCGGACGCGCATAGCCGCCTGCGGGATCGGATCGAAGTCGAGGCGGCGCGGCTGGCTGCCGTCGCGAAGCGGCTTGCTGTGCAGCACGCAGTGCGTTTCCACGGGATCGATTTCTCGCCCGCGCCGTTTCCCACGTTGGCGTGCAGCATTGGCGCGGCGATGGAGGCGCTGACCGGACAGCCGCTCGGCGCTGCCGGATCGTTAGCCGCGGCGGCGACGCTGACCGACGCTATCGGGCAGGCGCGCTTTCCACGGGTGGGGTTCTGCGGCCTGATGTTGCCGGTGTTGGAAGACGTCGTGCTGGCGCAACGCGCCGCCGAAGGGCGCTTGAACGTCGGTGAATTGCTGCAGTGGTCTGCCGTGTGTGGGACGGGGCTGGACACCGTGCCGCTGCCCGGCGACGTGAGCGAGGGCGCGCTTGTCAGGCTGCTTTTCGATGTGGCGGCGCTATCCGTGCGCCTGCACAAACCCCTGACGGCGCGCTTGATGCCGCTGCCGGGCAAGGTCGCCGGGGATGCAGTCCATTTCGATTTCGCCTATTTCGCCGACGGGGGCGTGCTCTCCGTGGATGGCGGTGTGGGAGAGGGACTGTTGGAGCGGACGGCGGCGTTGCAGCTATTGTCACGCCAGACCTGACAGGTTTTCTGAAACCTGTCAGGTCTGATACAGCTATTTGTTGAATAGGGCTGCCGCATCTGTGTTGAGCAGCGAGATGAGGGTGTAGACGCCAAACACCGTGCCGTGGGGGACGGCGAGCAGGTTGAAGAAGGCCAGAACCAGCGCCAGCACCCGCGCCCATGAACGAAATTGCAGCAGTCCGATACCGGCGACGATGCCCGGCGCGGAAAGTACCAGCGTCAGTGCGACCCCCAACGTACCGATGATCGTAAGAACCCCCATCGCTGTCCGATCGCCGGAGAATAGACCGGCGCTCATCATGATGGCGATAACAAAACAGCCAATCAGCAATCCCAGAATCCCCAAGACGATATGCAGCCAGCCCAAAACTTTTACATTCGTTTGCATGTTTCTTTCTCCTTTATGGACGTTTATTAACTTTACGTTGGCCATGCCGAAAGGTTGCACATAGGGGGAATGCAAACCTCCCCGGCGTTTTGGCACCGGGGAGGTAGAGGAACTTTTACTGTGGCAATTGCGGTGCGGGCAAGCGCACGACGAATCTGGCGAGATCGTCTTTGCTTTCTTCCGTCGTCAGACTGCCGCCCAGCTCTTCACAGAATCGCCTGCTGGTGATGAGCGCGATGTCGCTGTCTTCCTGGGCTTTGTCATTGGCCCAAAAATCGACCTCGTCCGGTGTCTGTATCGGCTTTGCCACGCTGATGGTGAAGACAAACCAATCCGCGTCCTGAACGGTCTCGCGAGCAACGGAGAGCGAAACTATGCTGTTGGTCGTGCGGCGGGCCGCATAGTACAGCAAGCCGAGCAACACCCAGCGCACACGAGAGGCGTCGAGATGCATCGTCCCCAGTTCGCCCTCGCAGCGGATGTCCAAAGCTTGCTTGTTTCGTGCGAGAACGGGCTGGCTCACGTGCAGCACATCGCCCATCAGCGCCGCGACGTCGAACTCATCGTCGTACAGGTGCGTCTTCCCGGCATCGGTTTTGGCCGTGCGGAAGATTTCGTCGATCATCGTGAGTAGTTTTTGACCGGCGTCGTGAATTGAGGTCAAGTCTTGCTGTTGAAATTCGGTGATGGGGCCATCGATGCCTTTGAGGATGACCTTCGAGAAGCCGGTGATGGCGTTGATCGGCGTTTTGAGGTCGTGCCCCATAACCGACATCGCGTTCATATCGAAGGTTTTCGCCCGCTCAGCTTTACCCACACAACATCCCACCCCCACGGCGCCGATCAAACTGGTGACACGCGGATACAGCAGGATAATTTGGTCCGTGGTCAGCCCGGCAACCAGTTCGCGCGCCAGCAATTCGTAGATCTGGAGCAAAGCCTCAGGTTGTAGATTGTCTAGCGTCTCCAGTCTTGCGCCAACAGCCTGGGCAGGTTCAGCACTGAAGGGTTCGGCAATCAGTAACTTCAAAAGGTGCTCGGTCGCGTGCAGCAATTTCGGATTGAGGTCGGCGGCTTCAGCAAGGGTGGGATTCAGCGTGATCATCAACTTCCTCCACGCGTCGACGATCTCCTGCCGGCGCGGATACAGAGCTTGATAGATTTGCGACTGTTCTTCAGGGTTCATGCGCTCTCCACGTTATGAACAAGTTGGCCTCGGATTGTTGTAGTTTGATTATACGGTATCATATCACGTTCTGAGTGAAAAGCGAATGAGGCTACAGTCGTCTTCGTGTATATTTGTGTCTGACAGGTTTTGCATCCGGTGCGGAGGCTCGTCAAATATGATAAACCGTGGGGTTTTAATAGCCTTTTGGTGTTTGCATTGTTGCACGTCTGCAATTATAATATGGCGCATATAAGCAATGTTTAACCCTTCTACAGGTGGGGCAAGGAG
>DYKY01000079.1:0-5438 GCA_020722365.1 Thermoflexus sp. | reverse complement strand
TGATGCGGATTGAGGTAATAACGGGCGCGCTGCAAACGGTGACAGCGCAAGCGATTGTGGTGAATCTTTTCGAGGGTGTGACCGTTCCTGGCGGCGCGACGGGCGCAGTCGATCAGGCGCTCGGCGGGCAGATTCGGGCGCTCATTGCCGGCGGCGACTTTCGCGGCAAGCGTAATGAGATCGCGGTGCTCTATCCCAACGGCGCGCTGCCCGCGCAGCGGGTGATCCTGGTTGGATTGGGCAAACGCGAGAAATTCACGCCGGACGTGATCCGGCAGGCCGCCGGGACGGCGGCGAAGAAGGCGCGCGACCTGGGCGTGACGCACCTGCACACCATCATCCACGGAGCCGGGATCGGCGGCGTTGCGCCGGAGCTGGCGGCGGAAGCCACGGTCGAAGGCGCGTTGCTGGGGCTGTACCGCTTCCACGAGTTGAAGACGCAGTTGGAGGAGGCGCGACCCGATCTCGAGGCGCTCACCCTGGTGGAGTTGGATGCTGCGCGCGTGCCCGCACTCGAAGCGGGGGCGCGCGCCGGACAGATTGTGGCGGAGTCCACGCTGCTGGCCCGCGACCTGGTGAACCGCCCGGCGAACATCGCCACGCCGACGCACATTGCGGAGGCGGCATCGCGTATGGCTGCGGAAACGGGTCTGCGTTGCGAGGTGTTGGACAAGGCCGCGTTGGAAACGTTAGGGATGCACACACTGCTCAGCGTCAACAAGGGTGGAAATGAACCGGCGCGTATGGTCATCCTGGAACACAACGCCGGGCGCGACGATCTGCCAACGGTGGCGCTGGTGGGCAAGGGCATCACCTTCGACACGGGCGGCATCTCGCTGAAGCCGGGCGAGAACATGCACCGTATGAAGGGCGATATGGGCGGCGCGGCGGCGGTGATCGGCGCGCTACGGGCGATGGCGCTGTTGGATGTGCCGCTGCGCGTTGTCGGATTGGCGCCGCTGACGGAGAACATGCCCGATGCGCAGGCCACCAAGCCGGGCGACGTGGTGCGCTCGCTCAAGGGATTGACTGTCGAAATCCTCAACACCGATGCGGAAGGCCGTCTGGTCCTGGCGGACGCGCTCACCTACGCGGGGACATTCGGGCCGACGGCGGTGTTCGACATTGCGACGCTGACCGGCGGGCGTGTGGTCGCCCTGGGCGATCACGCGGCGGCGGTGATGGGCGATGAGGCGCTGATTGCACGTCTGCGCGCGGCGGGCGATGCCACCTACGAGCGCGTCTGGCCGCTGCCCCTCTTCGAGGAATACGGCGAGCAGCTCAAGAGCGGTGTGGCCGATGTGGCGAATATCGGCGGGCGGGCCGCCAGCAGCATCACCGCCGGCTATTTCTTGAGCAAATTCGTGCCCGATGGCGTGCCGTGGGCCCATATTGACATCGCGGGGCTGGATCAGATCGAGAAGGATTTGCCCTACATTCCTAAAGGCGCGACAGGCTTTGGAGTGCGGCTGCTCGTGGACATGTTGCGCCACTGGCAAGAAAAGTAAATTTTAAGGGGGGCGAAGTCTCGCCCCCCTTTTGTTTTCCCCCTTGCTTCAGGCATTCTTGAAGCGTATGGCTGTAACCGGGCCATTGTCATTACGCAGCGTGACTGTCCCTTCCAGACCGCGCTCCACAAGACTCTTGACCAGATAGAGACCCAGATTGTGGCGCTCCATGGTTATGACGTCTTCAGGATAACCCGGCCCGTCGTTGGAGAACTCGAACAGCGTCGTTCCCTCATTCTCTGTGGCAATGCGTACCCGGATTTCCGCCGTATCGCGTTCATCAAGGGCATACTTGAGCGTGTTGGTGGTCAGTTCGTTGATGATGAGCGCCATGTTGGTGGCGTGTTTGGTCGCAATCCGCACAGGCGCGGGTGTGATGGTAACACCGACTTTGATGTCCCGCGGCAGTGTGCGCAGCGTCGTCATGATGATCTGGCGCGCCAACTCGTCCAGGGGGAGCGGCGCCCATTCGGTTTCCGAAAGCATCGCGTGGACCTGGGCAATGCCCTGGATGCGCCGGATGAGATCCTGGTTGAGCGTCTGGCGGTCGCCGGCGCTGCCGTAGCGTTGCTCGCTGTAGAGCAGCCCGATGATCGAGGCCAGATTGTTCTTAACGCGGTGGTTGATTTCGTAGAGCAGGGTGGTTTTCGTTTCGGCGTCGCGCAGCACTTGTTCGAACAACCGCGCATTCTCGATGGCAATCGCCGCCGTTGCTGCCAGAGACTCCATAATCGGGATATCTTCCTGGTTGAAGCAATCGGTCTCGGTATCCACCACCTGGAGCGCGCCGATGACGCGCTGTTTGACCTTGAGCGGCACGCTGAGGATGCAGCGGATTTCTACCCCGATTTCTTCGTCGATACCCTTGTAATGTCGCGGATCGAGCCGTGTGTCGGGCACGATCACACTTTGCCCGTGCTTCACCGTCCAGCCGACAATGCCCTGTCCATACGCCACGCGGTGTCCGCGGATGAGCCATTGTTCTGAGGATTCCCGACAGACGACGACGTTGGTGGCTTCATCCACCAGCCAGATGGAGGCCGCCCGCACGCCCATGATCTGTCGCACCTGGTCGAGGATGGCGGACAGCACCGCGTCGAAATCTAGGCTGGAACTAAAGACCTGCCCGGCCTGGTTGAGTAGATAGAGCGCGCGGTTGCGACGCTTGAGCATTTCCTCGATTTCCTCGTATTGGAGAATTTCCTTTCTGAGTTGCGCGATGGTCTTCGCCCGCGCGGCGCTCTGCGCCTCGACCGCTGCGAGAGCGGCCTGGCACTTTTCGAGTTCGGAATCGGTCATACTGTAATTTTTCCCCCGGATTTTATTGAACGGTTACTTGTTCGTACATTTGATGAGCGTTGCCGTCAAGGTCTTCGACGATGAATCCGACGAGATACTCGCCGGCCGGCGCATCCAGTTCCGTCCAGGTGAACATCTGCGTGCCGAAGGTCAGCGTCTCACCGGCTTGCCGTGACGTCTGCGTGACCTGGCCTTGTGCGTTCAAATCGAGCCATTTGTCCAGCACAGTGAAGGTATCTCCGGTTTGCGGGAGAATTTCGCGCGGCGCGCCATTGCCATCCTCGGCGGTGAAGCCAAACACTTGCTGCAAGACGCCGTTGGCAAAATAGAGACGCGCGTAACGTGTTTCGCCGCTGTCGGCGAAGGTGTATACGCCATCGACGGTGTAAACGGCCTCTTCATAGCCTTTGGTGATGATGTGACAGGTATAGCCCGGCTCCCCCGCGTGAAAGATGATCGCTCCGGCTTCGTATTCGCGCGCCTGTGCTTCTTCGGCCAGGAAGCGCAACGCTTCACCGGTGAGTCCGGCAAACAGCGGCAGGGACCGCAGAAAGGCACTCCGTTCTGTTAGCGGACCCTGTGATTTCTGATTCCCGATCATCATTGATCCCGTAACCGCTTTTTGATGTTGCGGCTGTGCTATTGTCATCGGATAGTAATTCCATTATAAACCTATCCCGTTTATGTGCAACCTCCTTTCTACCCGCCTTGTATCACGATGCGCAGGATCAAGCCTATTCCTATAGCCAAAAGCACACTCAGCACTGTCTCTGCCCAATGGCCGGTCAACTGCATCATGACCCCTACGCCGCTATAGTCCTTCAGATAATGTTTTGGACAAAATGACCTCTCAACAAGCGTGAAAAACGGGCCAAATGTCAAAATCATTATCTGAACCACTATATCTTTAGCATAGCAGATGGTAAGACGCGCGGCAATGACGTTCGTCACACCCTTCATTACAGTCCCAAACAGTCCCAAGTCCCAAGCCCCAAGTCCCAAGTCCCAAGTCCTAAGTCGAAGGTCGAGGTCAAGGTTTTTTTGTGGTTTGGCTTATGTAGTGGTAGAATAGAGAGGTAGGGTATATTTGCTGGCTTCTCCCCAAAGACAGTATGTGAAAGGCAGGGTAATCATGAAAGAGGCAGAACTTAGAAAACAACTGGCGTTTCACAAGAAAGCGTTGGATGTTGTCTTGGCGATTGACCGGGTTCGTGATGTCTCTCCGGGGCCGGCGGCTCTCTTCTCCGGCCTGGCGCATGTGCTGTGTGATCAGTTCCACGTGGACGTCTGTCTGCTGTACGTGATGGACCGCGAGACGCATGCGTTCGATCTGAAAGTGGTACAGGAGCGCGACCAATCCTGGCGTGACACCGCCGAGGCTCTCTCGGAAACCCGTATCCGCGACGCGATGCACGAGGACGAGATTTCCTTGTGGGAAGCCGCAGACGTACTGCCTCCCGACATGGCGTCGAAGTTCCCTGCCACGTTTCGTATGGCGGCGATCCCTGTCTTTATGGGCGAAAAGCCACTCGGCCTCATCTTGATGGCGCGTAATGCTCCCGTATTCGACGAGCAGGAAGTGCAGTTGATGCGCATCGCTGAAAGCCAGGTCGATTCGGCCATTGTTCAGGCTTACACGTACCACGATCTCACGCAGCGCAACAAGGAATTGGAGACGATCTATCACTTCGACCGTATACGGGATCGTTATTTGCCTTTCGACGAGATGTTGGATGTGGTCTTGCAGGAATTGTGCCGAGTGGTCGAAGCCGAGATGGGCTTTGTGATGCTGTACGATCAACAGGGCAAGCAGTTGGAAATGCGCGCCGTGACGCACGACGACCTGCTGCAAAAGGTGGCCTATTACGAGACGATGACGCGGGTGGCGGATATTGCTATCGGCCGCGCGCAGTTGGTCTGTGAAGACATAGACACGCCACAATGTACCATTATGGCAATCCCGTTGATCTTGCGCAACGAAATCATCGGCGTGTTCGGCGCGGTCAACCGCGACCTGAAGCATCGCTTTACCGGCGATCACCGCCGACTGCTGAAAGCCATCGTCAGCCAGATGGACACTGCCATCTTCGAGAGTCTGGAACAGCGGCGTTTGCGGCGTGTGTTGGGCCGCTCCGTTGATTCGCATGTCCTGGATCGCATCCTGGCGAACCCCAACGTGGACGTCCTCAAAGGTGAGCGCGTGGTGCTAAGCGTGCTCTACGGCGACTTGCGCGGCTCGACGGAGTTGGCGCAGCAGCTTAAACCGGAGATGCTGGTGGAGTTTGTCAACGATTACCTGGGGCGGATGGCCCAGGTCTTGTACGCCTACGAGGGCACGCTGGACAAGTTTATCGGTGACGAGGTGATGGCGCTGTTTGGCGCGCCGCTGCCGCAGCCTGACCACGCTCTGCGGGCGGTGCGCGTGGGACTGGCGATGCAAAATGCACACCAACACTTGATGGCGGACTGGACGGCGCGCGGCATCAAACCGGCGGCATTGGGAATCGGCATCGCCACCGGCGAAGTGACGGTGGGCGAATTCGGCTGCGAACAGCGCACCGATTACACCATCATCGGCCACACGGCCAACCTGGGCGCGCGCATTTGTGGGATCGCGAAACCAGGTGAGGT
>DYKY01000078.1 GCA_020722365.1 Thermoflexus sp. | reverse complement strand
GCCACCCCAGCCACAGCGCCAACGTCCCGATCAGCGGATCGAAAATCTGGTTGGAGGCCAGACGGCTAAAATGGATATGATAGTGCGAGACGGTGAGCAGCAGCGCCGCAAGCCAGCCCACGCGCCGCCCGCCAAGCGCCCGCGCCAGCAGGAACGTCGTCAATATGGTGAACGTCCCCGCCAGAGCCGAAAGCATCCGCCCACCCGCGATGGTTGCGCCAAAAACTCGCATCGCCACACCATACGCCAGAAACGACATCGTCGGGACCGAATACCAGCCGGTAGCAAAGGGGTTGTCGAGCGGGCGTGCCACCAAATTCAGGCTATCTAACAACTGTGTGCCTTCATCGCCACCGAGGTTCGCCGGGATGCGATCCAACGCCACAGCGCGCACCAGAAATGCGACGAGCAGCAGCGCTGCCAACCCGTAGCGCTCTAATGCGGGGAGATCGACAGCGCGCTTCTCGCGCAGCAAGGGGATGAACAGTGTCGCGGCAAAACCGATCACGGCGAACAGCCACCAGAGGAAGAGCGCGGTGAAGTCGCGGGGGATTCCCTCCCGGCGGGCTGCCAGAGCCACAATCGCCGCGACAACGAGCGCCCCCACCCGCCCCACTCCGGCCGGCGTGCGCGGCAAGAGCTGCGCCGGTTGAATCGACGGGCTGCGCTCAGGTGCAACAACGCGCGCCAGACGCCACAGCACTCCCAAAGCGGCGAGTCCCAACAGCAGAAAAGCGTCCCACACGTAACGGTGGGACGCCAAAAGATAAGACGCTACCAGGAGCAAAACAAACGCGAGCGCGGTGAATCCCATTGATCTTATTACCTGGTTCGAGCCAGACTACAAAAGTCTCACGAGACATCGGATCGCGCCAATCCCTGCGCTGAACACGAAGTCTTTGCGAACAGAACGTGCTGCGACTTTTGTCGTCTTTGTTATCTGGTAAGCATCAGGCGTGGCAGAGCCGGGCGATTTGTTCTACCGTAGTGCGCGCGTGGTGACGCATCAGGCCCAAAGGCGCAGATCCGCGCACCGCGACGCCCATAATCGCGTTGACCTCCACGCTCAGCGCGTACAGCATATAGTCGCCTCCGGCGATGCTCTGCTCAAAGCGCACCTGCTCGCGGCCCAAAATGCGCGCGACCTCGGCGGAGGTGCGCCACCCGTGGATGATCGCCCGCGAGATGGACTCCGCCTCGGGTTGATCCAGGCCCCCTACCCACGTCAACAGGCCGCCGCCAAACGTGAGCAACACCGCATCGGCGCCCACGTCATTGAGCAAGACATTCATGGCCCGCTCAACCTCAAGCCGGTGGGCAACGAAGGCGTCATAGGAAATGCCGTACCCCTCCTCGCCTTCTTCAGCGCCAGGCGGAATCTCGATGCGAGCCGGGGTGGGAGACGGCGCAGGCGTCGCCTGGATTGGCGGCGGCGGGACAGAGGGTCTGGCCGGCTCAACCTTTTTAAGCCGCTTCGGCGCTTCCGCGCGTGGCGCGATCTGGATAACCGGGTCGACGCCGATCTCCGGCCCGAAGATATTCTCGTCGAGCGGCGCGGCAGGTTCTGCCGGTTTACCCGTGCTGTCTGGTGTAACAGCTCTAGCAGGCGTACTCGTGCGCACTGGCGCACCCGGCCCCCCTGGCGGCGTCTTTGCAGGCGTAGCAGGGGCAGCGCCATCCCTGGGCGCGCTTAACGCCGCCTGAATCAGACCGGGAAGTTCGGGCAAGAAGAAGGGTTTGGGCAGCACCCCCTGAACGGCAAGCTTCGCCGCCTGGGGCGAAAGCGATTCCCCCATCAGCGGGATGAGCATCAACCGCATCGTGGGGGCCGTCTCGCGCAACGCCTGCGCCAACTCGAGCGCATCGGGATCGGCTAAAGCCATATCCAGGATCGCCAGATCAAGATGCTGCCGCCGGGCGAGCATCAGTGCATCCGCGCCGCGCATACACATATCGACGGTATAGCCTTCGCGCTTCAGTTCCTCAGATAGCAGAATCGCAAAAGGTTCATTGGGATCCACAACCAGTATATGCATAGCCTCTGCCCTCAAACATTACACGCAACTCGCAACTCGCAACTCGTGACCCGTATTGTAATAGCGGCGCAGGAAAAGGCAAATTGCGTGGTAGAATACGGTCAAGGAGACGATGTGATGAGACGACCCTCCACCCACCCCAAACGCTGCGGCTGGCTGATGCTGTTGTTGATCGCGCTGTTGCTCACGCCACGGTGCGCGCCATCCACGCCATCTCCCACGCCGGACGTCGTCGCCGAGTCCCTGCGTACCGCCGCGGACCACATCGCCGCCGGAGAGTACACCGCCGCCGAAACCACCTACCGCGAGGCTATCCAGGCCGCCCCCGACGATCCGCGTCCCATCCTCGAACTGGCGCGCCTCTACCTGCTGTGGCAGCGTCCACAAGCCGGATTGTCCGCACTCGATGAGGCGCTTCGCTGCGGCGCGGACGCGCAGGAAAACGCGGACTTGCGCCTGGAACTGCTGGCGTCGGCAGGGAACTGGTCCCAGGTCACCATCGAGGCCGCAGAGCGATTGCACGCGTATCCGAACGACGGCACAGCCCTCAAACGGCTCACCGAAGCTTACTTGCAGGACTATCAGTGCGTCGCCGCCACGACGATGGCGCAGCGCTGGCATGAAGCCATCCCCGACGACCGCGAAGCAGCACTCACCCGGAGCCTGCTCGCGTCGGACACGCTTTTGCTATGCGAAACAGATACACGTCTGCGCGAAACAGCAGTGTGCACCCAGACCGGCGACGGAGCATATCCCGACACCGAACTGGCGACCGCACTCATCCGCGATGGAAACTGGCCGCTGGCGGCCTGCGTGCTCACCAACGCCGCTGCACGCAACACAGCCACAGCCGAAACGCATGCCTGGCTCGGTGAGGCATTGACGCGGATGGGCCGGCCCGCAGAAGCAGAACAACAGCTCATCACTGCGACCACACTCGCACCGGACATGCCGCTCGGTTGGCTACTGCTGGGGACGCACTACCTCGGCCAGCAGAAAACCGACGCCGCGCGGGAGAGCCTGCTCCGCGCACGCAGCCTCGACCCGTACAACCCCGCGCCGTACCTGGCGCTGGCCGAGGTCACAGCCCAGGCTGGACGCTACGACGAGGTCGATGGTTGGATCGCCGCCGCCCTCACCAGCGCCCCCACCGATGCGGACATCGCCAAAGCCGCCGCTCGCTTCTATCTGGAGCGCCAGCTTATCCAAGCGGACTATCCGCTCCGCGCCATCGAGAGCGCCATCCAACTCGCGCCGGATGACGGCGAGGCGCATATGCTCCTCGGGCAGTTTCTGTGGATAACGGGCGATTATACCGGCGCCGTCGCCGCGTTGGATACGGCGGTTACACTGGCGCCCACCCTGGGAATGGCACACTACCTGCGTGGCCTGGCCCTGGAAGCCACCGGAAGCCACGACGACGCGCAACAAGCCTTCATCCGCGCCGCCGACCTGGGTTATTGGCCCTGACCCTTCCCCAACCCGTCTACCGTCTACTGTCTACCGTCTACTGCTAAGACCGCCAACGTCAGCGCGTCGTCGCCGGAGGGCATCGACAAACGCGGGCCATCGAGCACGTACAATCCCACGCGGATCTCGTAATCGCCCGGGGCAGCGTCACCGGGAAACGCGATGACCCGCTCATCCACCACGACTTCTCCGACGGCCCAGCCGGTCGTCGGGCGCATCCACCCGGCGGGTTCGCCATCACTTTGTGCAAGCACCTGCCCCGTTGTGCTCACCAGGTGGACGAACACGCGGTACGACGTCTCCATCTCAGCCAACGCCTGCCAGGCCAGCGTCACCGTCACCGCATCGCCAGGTGCGACCATCCCGGCAATATCGTATCCCGCCAGCCGGATTACCTCGCCGAAAGTAACGTCGGCCACGGTAAAGTCGCGGGGCACATCCCACCGGCGCTCCGGCGCGACGACATGCAGCGAAACTTCGGCCAGATCAGCGCAGCCGGGCAACCCCACGCGCAATGTGTAGTCGCCGCCTGCGAGCGAGCCGGGCAAACGCAGGATGGGCTGGCCGATCCACCGGTCGCCTGCACGCCACCGGTCGGTGGGCCACCAGCTCGCTGCGGGCGGCAGATACCAGGTGTGCGCCACATCGTCATCGGCATCACGGAGCGTCACCGTCGCCATCGTGGACACCGGCATCGCGTCCAACGCCTCCCACACCCACCGCAGCGCGACAATGTCGCCCGGCGCGGCCTGCGCGCGATCTACCGTCATCGACCAGAGGCCCAACGGGCCGCACCGTTGCACGCTCGCGTTCTCCGGCACACCGAGTTCGGTCACATCCGGCGCGCGCGTGGGCGGCAAGACGCGCGCCTGCCCAAGTACGAATTCCGGCCCCACAGGATTGCCATCCGCACCCAACACCGACGCCGGTTCTAGCGTGTTCCAATCGAACAACGACAGCGCCACCGTGTAGTCGCCGGGCGGCATACCGGGCAATACATCCACGTTGTCATCCATCCGCGCGTAGCCGTCCGCGGGCCATTCGACGAGGGGCGGCGGTGTGCGCGCCCAACGCGCCGCGCGCAAGCCGACAGGCGGCCAGCGCGTCCCATCCGCGCCGATGAAAACCAGCCCCACGCGCCAATCGCGCCCTTCCGGGTTCAGCGCCCGCCAGTACAATGTGACCTCCGGCGCAGCGTCGGCAGCAAACGCCTGTGGGAGGTTGTAACCGAGCAGCAGCGCCCGCCCCCCGAAGTTGACCTGCGCGGGCGTCCCAACGCCGGTCAGCGTGCCATCCGCCTGCAATCGTGTGCTGCGCCACCAAATCCAGTTCTGATCCACCCACAGCACTTTGCCGGCAACAATCGCTATCCCCATCACAACAAACGCCACCGCAACTCCGGGCGTAATTCGTGATTCGTGATCCGTGATCCGTGATTCGTGATTCGTGATTCGTGATTCGTGATTCGTGATTCGTGATTCGTGATTCGCAATTCGCACCAGCACAATCCCCACGAGGAACGCGAGGCTCAACGCCGAAACGCCGTCTGCCATCCAGCGGAGGGGCGTCTCGCCGAACCACACTTCGATGCGCTGCGCGCCGGCAGGAACGGGAAATGTCACCAGGCCGGTCTGCTGCTCCGGCGCGACTTCGACCGGCGCGCCGTCCACTTTGGCCTGCCAGCCGGGGTAGTAGAACGCCAGGTAGCGCGCCTGGAACGCCGCCGGCGTCGTCAACTCGATGACGGCGCGCAAGGCGCCATAGTCCGCGTGGGTGACAGCAGCGCCCGGCGGCAAGGCAGCAGCATCGAAGCGGGCAATGGGACCGCCCGCCGCGTATGACGCAGCGAGCGGGTTTTCGCTGGCTGACGGCATAGTCTGCACCCAGATCGGCAGGTATTCGCCCTTGGCCGTCATGCCGAGCGTGTCGGTTGCCCGTTCCCAGGCGATCATCGCCGCCATAGAGGTTTCCACCGGCGCAGCGCACGACGCAGGTAAAAACCAGCCGAGGTTCGCCGCGATCAACACGAGCATCAATCCCAAAGTCACAAGCGCATGGACAATTTTGCCAACGGATCGAACGGATCTAGCGGATGAATTTTTCGTTAAATCCGTTGAGGCGGAAGACACACCCGCGCCGCCGAGCAAGGCAAGACAGAACGCCGCCGGGCCGAGGTAGCGCCAGGGAAATTGGATGTACGGCAGCAACGGCAATCGCTCCCACAGCCAGACCGAAGGGGACAGCACGAGAAATGTATAACCCAGCGCCAGCGCCCACAACAGGATGACAATCCGCTGCGACGTGCGCGACAGACGCGGCCAACGCAACAGGGGCAGCAGTGCGATCAACACCGGGACCAATCCAAGCGATTTTTGCGGCCAGTCGTTGAGCAAATTGGGATCGGCCACGCGCGGCAAAGCCAGGACGTGATCCAGGGAGAGAAAGTTGTAGTGATAATCGAAAACCCACGTACCCAACAGGCGGTCCGCCTGGACCCACCCCCGCTCCAGCAACGGCGGCAACCAGAAAAACGCCGATAGCCCCATCCCCAATCCGCCGAGCAAGACCCCACGCCAGACCACGCGCCGGTCGCGGGTCAGGTATCCCATCAACAGCACCCACAGGATGAGCAAGGGCGCGAAGAGGAAACCAAACAGATGATGGGTGAGGATCAGCGCCGCCAGCCCAAACACCCCGGCAACCAGGAAACGCTTTTCGCCCCGCACGGCCCAGCGCGTCACCGCCCACAGGATCAACGGCGGGAACGCCCAGGCCACGGACTCCGACAGGCTGCCCCGGTTGAAGACGTCATAGGCCAGGAACGGCGCGTAGCCATAGCCGACCGCCGCGACCATCCCCGCGTGCGCGCCAAAAAGATCGCGCGCCAGGCAAAACATAAACAGCCCGCCGGCGATCATCCCCAGGGCGAAGAGCGTGTTCATCGCCACCGGCCATGCCAGTCCGAGCCGGTGCAGCAGAGCGGCCCCCATCGCCGTTCCGGGCGCCGTGAAAATGTAGAGCGGAAAGCCAAAACCGTGAGCCATATCCGGCACCCAACGGGCATACCCCACGCCCTGAGACCACAAGTGATCGATCTGCACCGCGCGCCAGAGATGAAAGACGTTGTCGTAGCCGCACGTGAGGTCGGCGCGCAGCAACGGCTGCACGGCAGGCGCAAAGAACAGCAGCAGCGCCAGCAGCAACAGCCCCACGGCCCACCACCCCGTCGCGCGTTTCATAGGTCAGGGGTCACCCGCGATTGAACAGCCGGTCGAGGATGTAATCGACGGCCAAAAAGAGCAGCACAGCCATCAACAAAAATCCCCACCAGGGCATATGCACAAACACCACGATCCGCAGTTTTTCCCAGATCAGCCAAAGCGTAATCACCAACGCGATGGCGGTCAACGCGCTTCCCATACGTCTACGCATAGATGCCTCCAGAATAGGTGAAAGTTCAAAGTCGAAAGTTCAAAGTCGAAAGTCCAAAGTCGTGACCCGCGTGAAGATTAGTGGTTAAGTGTATCACTCCACAGAACAAAAGCATCCTGCCCATCGGGGGTGAGTAGGCGGGCGCCGTCGGGCAGGTAGAGACCCACGCGCAGCGTGTACGCGCCGGGCTGGAGCGTCACGGGGACGGCAATCTCCCGCGTTTCGACGACGACTTCTCCAACGGCCCAACCGGTTGTCGGGCGCGTCCAATCGACCGGTTCGCCATCACTTTGCGCTGCCACCCGGCCATCTTCCCCCACCAAATGGACGAAGACGCGGTACGATTCCTCCATCTCCGCCACAGCCTGCCACGCCAGGCGCACGGCCAACGTTTCGCCGGGGACAGGCGCTTCCGGATCGAGTGTGTAGCCGATCAGACGCGCAGCGTCGCCGAAAACAACGTCCGCACGCACGAGACCTGCCGGAGCGCGCCAGATTCGTTCGGGCGCGTCGATGTCGATGGGGACTTCGGCCAGCACGCCGTCGCAACCGGACAAGTGGACGAGCAAGCGGTAAGCGCCGCTCTCCACGCCGCCGGGCATGCGGATGATGGGCCGTCCGACCCACCGCTCGCCAGCAGACCACCGATCTGTGGGCCACCACGCCGCCGAAAGCGGCAGCTGCCAGGTACGCGCAACATCGCCGGTGGGGTCCAACAGCAACACTTCTGCCTCGAGTGCCTCAACGGGCGTTTCGATGGCCTCCCACACCCAACGCAGACCCACGATCTCGCCGGGCGCGGCGCCGGACCGGTCCACCGACAAGGCCCACAGGCCCAATGCGTCGCATTGCCGCAACGCAGCTTGAACGGGCACCTCAAGCGCCTGTAACGTTGGTCGAGTCTGTGGCGGCGTCACCGTCAGTGTGCCCAACGTCAGTTCCGGGCCGAGCGGGTTGCCATCGGCGCCCAAAACGGATGCCGGAGCCAGCGTGTGCCTGTCGAACAAGCTCACAACGATGGTATACGTCCCTGGCGGCGTACCGGGGAGCGCCTCCACAATGTGCGGATCGTAGGCATACTGACCCGGCAGCCACATCGTCGTGGGCGGAGTCGGTTCGTAGCCGCGCGGGCGCACCGCCCCGGCGGGACTCCACCTTTGCCCGTCCTCGCCAATCAGCAGGACAACGGCGTGGTATTCCACAGGCGGAATGTCACGGGCTTGCCACAACAGGTCGATTTGTACCTCGCCGTCGGCGGGAAGTGCGGAAACGGCAATATCATAGCCCAAGAGCGTCAGCCCCCCGCTGAAGGGCTGCATTAACGATTGTGTAACCTCCGGCAGCTCACCCCCCGCCAGACGGGAATAGCGCAACGGATTCGTAGTGCGGTCTACGACGAGCAGTTTGAGCGCGAGCAGCAGTACAGCAAGGATCGCCAAGGCCCAGGGAATGGCAAATGGCGAATGGCGAATGGCAAATGGCGAATGGCGAATGGCAAATGGCGAATGTGGAAGAGCAGTTTTGGGCCTGGTCTGCCACGTCGCTAAACCGAACAGGAGCAAACCCACCGCCGAGACAATGCCTGCTGTAGCCCATGCGGATGTCATCCCGAAATACACGTCGATCACGTGTTGGCCCGCCGGGACGGTGAAGGTCAGCAGACCGGTTCGCGCTTCAGGCGCGGTCGCAACCGGTGAGCCATCGATCTCCACCTGCCAACCGGGGAAGTAGAAGCCGAACCAGCGCGCCTGGAATGCCGCTGGAGTTTCCAGGGTGATCGACGCCCGTAAAGGACGGTAATGCGCCGCCAATACGCGCGCTTCTTGCGGCAATGCACCGGCATCGAAGCGTTCCGGCTCCTCACCGCGTGCAAAGGCATCGGCGAGGACGGTATTCGTCGGATGCTCTTCCACCCAGATGGGGAAATAGCTGCCCTCAGGGTCAACGCCCATCCAGCCGCGTTGCTCGTAGGCGTAGAGGTCGGCCATCGTCGGGTACGAGGTCATCGCACAATAGCCTTTGGGCGGGTAGGTGTTGGGCCAGGAGAGGATGGCGATTAGGATGAGGGTGAGGTAGAAGGGTAGACGGTAGACGGTAGACGGTAGACGGGAAAGGAGAGTGCGAGTTTTGGGTTGCGGGTTAAGGGAAGCAGGAAGGGGAGGGATAAAGGCGGCGGCGGCGAGGAGGGAGATGGGGAGCAAGGCGCGGCCCACCAGCCGCCAGGGAAACTGGACGAAGGCCAGCATCGGGAACGCTTCCCACAGCCACACGGAGCCGGGACTGCTCATCCACAGGTAGCCGAGCGCCGTCAGTACGAAAAAGAGCACGGATGCCCGGATTTCGTTCTCACGCGCGTTTGCCGGGTCGCCTGGCTTCTCACCGGCGTCTGCATCGGCGCAGTCATCCTTGTCGGCGCGGTTATGTGCAGAGACACCGGCGCGCCGCCAGCCTATGACGACACCCGCAATCGCCAGCGCCGTCTGGACGATGCCGAGCGGCGCGCGCATCGGTGGATTGAGAAAGTCGGGGTCGTAAGGCGTGGGCAGGGTAAAAAGCATCTCGCGCCAGGAGGCGAAATTGTAGTGGAAGTCGTTGTTGCGCGTGGTGCGCGAAAGGTGCAACTGCACCGTGGATTGCTCCGTCAAGGCGGGGAACCAGAACCAGGCGGTGAGCAGCACAGCCAACAGCACCGCCGCAAACGCCCAGGGCCACGCTTTGCGCGCGCGATACATCCACGCCAGCACGATCACGTAGCCGCCAAGCAGCGGCGCAAACAGCAGCGAGGAGATGTTGTGGCTCAGGAACAGCGCCGCCAGCAACACCACCGAGGCAATGAACGGTCCCCGTCCTCCGCCGAGGATGACGCGGCGAAATGCCACCATCAGCCAGGGCAGCAATGCCAGGGCCACGGATTCGGGCATGTTGCCCCGTCGTAAAGCATCCAGCAGCAGATACGGTCCCAGGCCGTAAGCCAACGCTGCAATCCATGCGGCGTGTTCTCCAAAGAGATCGCGCGCCCACACGTAAGCGCCCCAGGCCGCAGCGACAAAGCTGGCCGCGTAGATCGGCCCGAGCACCAGCGGCAGCGCGAGGCCTGTCTGGTAAAGCAACGCGCCCACGATGTACGGCAACGGTTCACGGAAATTGAAGAAGGGATAGCCGTATCCCAGGGCCAGATTGGGCACCCAACGGGAAAAAATCCATCCCTGCTGCCACGCCGCATCGATGGCGGTGATGCGGTAATAATGCAGGTCGTTATCGTGGGTGCAGGGAAGCCCAGTCCCGCTCAGCAACGGCAGCAGCGCCGGGAGCAGAAAAAACAGCAGCACCATCAGATGCCACGGAGGAGCGAGTGTTCGAGTGTTCATCGAGGAAATTGTACCATAAATCGAGGGGCTGCACATTCCAAACATAAAAAACAGAGCGGCAAGTTGCCGCCCCGACTACAAGACTGACGACTATACGACTATTTCGACCACACCGTGGTGGCTTTTAGGGGTTCTGGCGTGACTCGCGGTAGACGTGCCAGACGCGCTGTAACACCGTGAACCAGGTGAAGATGGCCATAACGATCAACGTCGGGCGCACCCATCCGAGGATCAGACCTGCACCCAGCACGACCACTCGTTCCAGGCGCGTCAAAATGCCGACCTTACAGGTGTAACCGACGCCTTCGGCGCGCGCGCGCGTATAGCTGACCATCACACTGCCCAGGAGAATGAGGAAGACGAGGTAGATTTCTGTCGTTGCGCCCTGCCGCAGCAACCAGACGAGTAGGCCAAAGAGCAACGCGCCTTCGGAAACCCGATCGAGTGTGGAATCAAGAAACGCGCCGAAACGGCTCTTCGCGCCGGAGACCCGCGCCAGTGCGCCATCCAGCGAATCCACCGATGACGCCAGCAGCAGGAACACGCCTCCCAACACCAAACGGCCACTGGCAAGGATCGCACCCGCACCGACATTGAGGAAAAATCCCAACAGTGTCACCGTGTTGGGATGCAGCCCCAACTTCTCCAGAATTCGCGCGATCGGGTGCGTGATGACCGTCGCCTGCGTGCGCAAAAAATCTGTCAATGAATCATATTGTTTAGCCTTCAAGCGTTCCATTTACTTTTCCTCATTCGATAAAGATATGCCCAACAACGTTTCCATCGTATGCACCAACTCCTGGAACGCCGCCGGCTGAAACCGATAACGCACCTCACGTCCCATCCGCTCCGCCGTCACGAATCCGGCCTGGCGCAACTGCGTCAAATGCCAGGAGAGCAACGGCTGGCTGACCCGTAACACATCTTCCAGATCCCTGACATTCGATTCACGCTCCGCCAGCGCGGCCAGGATGCGCAAACGCAACACCGAATGAAGCGTCTGGAATCCCCTCGTCACACGGCGTAGTTCTTTATCCGACATCACACCGGTCATCATGCTAAATCCATAAATAAGCGTTTATATGTTAGTTCTATCGTAACTCGAATGAGCAATTTGTCAATTTTTCACCCGCGCGCTTTTCTAACCCTTCAGGTTAGATATATTGCCCAAAATGGTGGATTCATAGTATAATAGGACTGTTGCTGTTCCAGAGTCAGCCACAAAACATAACGGCGCTTGCTTCCCGCCGGTACGCGCATAAGGGAGACAGCTCTATGAAAGCTCAAACGCTGATCAAGCAATGGTTATCGTCGCCAGCCCATCGTTTGATACACGTCTTCTTCATTGCGACACTCGGACTTGGTGTGCTCTGGTGGGCGCTGCAGGGGCAAACAGTAAAGGCGCAAAGCAATCTTGTGCTCAGCAAGGACAACGGCGTGGATACCGTCACGCCTGGACAAACGCTGGTCTACCAGATTGTCATCACCAACACCGACAGTGAAACCGCGACAAACCTCCGGCTCACGGATGTTTTGCCTGCGCACACGACCTTTGGGCTTGCCTCTGACGACGGCGGTTACAAGAGCGCGCCTGGCGTCGTCACCTGGCCTGTCTTCCCGCTCAATGTGGGAGAGCAAACCTCGCGCACGCTTGCCGTCCGGGCCGCTTCGAGTTTGCCGGAAGGTTATGTCCTCACCAACACGGCCAGCGTGTCCGACGATGGCGCAAACGGGGAGGATCCCGCACCGGCAAACAACACGGACACGGCCAGCAGCGTCATCGAATGGCCTGTCGTCTACCTGCCCCTTGTGCTACGGAATTACGCCATCGGCCCGGATCTCATCGTTGAAGACATCGTCATCGGCGACGGTAATATCGCCATCACCATCAAGAACCAGGGCAAGCGCCCCGTCCCCGACGCCCTTGGCTTCTGGGTCGATTTGTACATCAACCCCTCGCCCGCGCCCACCCAAGTCAACCAACTGTGGGATCCTATCGCCCCTTACGGCGCGGCCTGGGGGGTGGATCGCGAAGCCATACCTATCCTTCCCGGCGACTCGCGCATACTGTATCTGTACGACATCTACTACAAACCCAATTACAGCCGTTTGCCGGTGGCGCTCAGGCCGGGGGACATCATCTACGTACAAGTGGACTCGTACAATGCAGCAACGACCTATGGCGTAGTGCTGGAAGACCACGAAATGAGCAGGACCGAATACAACAACATCGTGCGGCTGATCGTCGATTCCTATATGCCATTGAACCCGGTCACGTCGATGCAAAGTCTGCCGGAGTTTCCAGAGGCCGACGCCATGCCGGAGAGGCCGTAGCGCGTATGCCGATCCATCTTTTGTCCGAGGACGTAGCCGCCCGCATCGCGGCGGGCGAAGTGGTGGAGCGGCCTGCTTCCGTTGTCAAAGAGCTGGTTGAAAATAGCCTGGATGCTGGCGCCACCCGCGTGGAGGTGGAGACGCGCGGTGGGGGGCGCGAGCTAATCCGCGTGCGCGATAACGGGACAGGCATTCCCACCACAGAAGTGGAATTGGCTTTCCGCCGCCACGCCACAAGCAAGCTGGAAAGCGCCGCCGATCTGGAAACCATCGCCACGTTGGGGTTTCGCGGCGAGGCGCTGGCGAGTATTGCATCGGTGAGCCGTGTGACGTGCCTCACACGCCACACGACAGAGGATACCGGCACACGCCTGAGGATTGAAGGAGGCGAAGTTGTCGCCCGCGCCACAGTGGGCCGTCCGCACGGGACGGAACTGCTGATTGAGGACCTCTTCTACAATGTGCCCGCACGGCGCAAGTTTCTGCAATCCGAGCGGACCGAGCGCAATCACATCGACGCTTTCCTCACGCGCTACGCTATCGCCTACCCGCACATCGCGTTCTCGCTGGTCCACGATGGACGGGAGATTCTCGCCACGTCCGGTAACGGCAATGCACCAGAAACGCTGCTCAATGTCTACGGGATGGACTTGGGAACGAGTCTCCTGGAAATCCCGGAAGCCATCACCGCGCAAGAAGCCATTCGCGTGAGCGGCTTCGTCGGCCCAACGAGCGTGCATCGCGCTAACCGGGGGTACATCACGCTTTTCGTCAACGGGCGTTGGGTGCAGGATTTACGGCTGACCTACGCCATCATCCAGGCATATCACACGTTGCTGCCGGTGAAACGATTCCCCGTCGCCTTTGTCAGTGTAACACTGCCTGTCGCAGACGTAGATGTGAACGTACATCCGGCTAAAACGGAGGTACGCTTCCGTGATGGTGATGCCGTGTTTCGCGTGGTGCAGCGCGCCGTCCGCGCCACGGTGATAGATGAAGCCCCGGCCGCAAGGGCGTGGGAGTCGCCATCGACCGTATTCAGTGAAGGCGTCGCATCTTCCGATACGGCAATGCGCGCCCGTCTCGCCGCGTTGACCCCAGCAGCACGACAAATCGCCCTTCCACAGACCGAGACGAGCGCCGAGGGCGCGCCTTCAGCAGTGTTCATTCAAGGCACACCGCCTGCGTCACCGGATAACGGCCTGACGCCGACCACACCCCAGCCGCCGAAGACAGAGACGCCGAAGACGGCGTCGGGCGTTTCCCCCACACTTCCGCCACTGCGCGTCATCGGCCAAGCCGCGACGATGGTGATTATCGCCGAAGGTCCGGAGGGAATCTATCTGATCGACCAACACGCTGCGCACGAGCGCGTCCTCTACGAGCGCCTCATTACCGCGTGGATGCAGGGACAGGTAGCCACGCAACCGCTGCTGAAGCCGGAACCCGTGTCACTGCCGGTCGCCGAGGCTGCTTATCTTGAGGAACTGCTGCCCGCCTTGCTCGCGCTGGGAATGGAAGTGGAAGTGTTCGGGCCGGGGGCGTTCCTGGTGCGCTCGGTACCCGCGCTACTCGCTAACCTGTCACCTGCCGACCTGTTAGCTGACATCGCAGTCAGTGATGAACAGTCACCCATCCACACCGCGCTGGAGGAGATGATTGTGCGGCGCATCTGCAAGCGGGCTGCCGTCAAAGCGGGACAGGTACTCTCGCGTGAGGAAACGGAACAGCTCGTGCGTGATCTGGAACGCACTGCCAATCCGCGCACGTGTCCCCATGGCCGGCCGACCATCGTGCAAATCGGGGTCGAGCAACTCATCCGCCAATTCGGACGTGGTTAGTCCTTGTCTGTTTTTGCAGAGTGGATATAATGAATTCCGCTCGACAACTCGCACGCGGTGGAGGAAATACTGTGGCGCTATCAACGAACGATCAACAACGCATCGAAGAACTGGCCGTAAAACTGGTGAAGCATTACGACTTTAAACGCCCGCCCGTCCAGATCGAAAAAGTACTTTCCAACCCTCCTGAAGGACTGAGCAGTGTGGATATCAGCGATATGTCACTTGTCTTCGGGATCGGCGAACATCGCTACGAATACCGTATGGCGATGGCCCGCCTGCTCTACCGCGAAATTTGCCGCGCCAGCGCCGATTGGGAGCAGAACTACCCTTACAGCAACGATGCCGCCAAGTACTTTGCCGCGAGTTTTCTTGTCCCCACACAATGGCTCCTCAAAGCTGCCCGTCGTCCCCTGATCACCTTGCAACAACTCAGCGAGGATTTTCAAGTGCCGGAGTATGCCATCGCCAACCGGTTAGTGCAGATGGGGAAACGGGCCAAGGAGATGTCGTAAGCAGACCTGTTACTGCGTTGGTGACAGAGTACGGCACACGACCTAAGCCCGCCACACTTCGACGATCTGGTTACACATCCATGCCCACTGCCGGCGAAATTCATCGAGCGACTGCCACGTTATCCCGTCGGCGCGCGCTGTGATGGGATCGACAAAGCCTAGCCCACGATCGGGGTTCCAGGCAACGAGGATTTTGTAGTGCGACCAGCCTTGCCATTGACGCCCCACGAAACGTAATGGCTCTCCCACAATCACAATCGTGATGCAATTCCGGCGCAGGTTGACGAACAACCGCTTCAGGGATGTCCCCACACGCCAGCGCGCGCCCAATCCCAGACGGCGCAGCGACGCGACGACACCCCACGGCAGTGTTGCCCAACCAGGGATGCGCTCCGGGAAACCGCGACGGTTCAATGCCTCCGACAGTATCGCCGCACTGACTAACGGCCCTTCATATAGCGTGTTGGTGGCCATCGCCACACAATACGGGCCACAGTCGTTGCTGTCCCCTTGGTACACGTGATAACGCGCCACAGGAGATGAAAGCGCAATAACCTCCTCAGGAATCCACGCTCGCATCAACACCTCCTCGTCCGATCACCCACGCGCTCATGGCCAGCAGCACGCCCAGATGCAAATGCACGTTGTTCACGAGGATGTTGTCGACGAAGTTATGTGCGGCGAAGTGCGTCCATGCCCCGACCAGGCCGAGCACCAATCCACGCATCCAGCCCTTCGTCCGGCGTGACGCACGCCAGAGACTCACGAAGATGCTGCTGAGCAGCACAAGGTAAGCGACTAATCCCAGGACACCGGTCTCTGCCAGCAAATTAAGGTAGTAGTTGTGCGCATGGCCGAGAGCCAACGGCCAGTTGATCAGCCGATGCGCAGGATAGGCCGCTTCGTAGCAACCGAACCCTACGCCGAGCCAAAAGCGTTCACGCCACATCGACAGCGCAGCCTGCCAGTGCGCCATGCGCTCCAGAACAGAGAAGTTGGCATCATTGATCGCCACGCCACGCACGTCCGTGAAGCGGGTGAACTCTATGAAGCCGGTAAGACGGTCGGCGATGAACGCCGGCAACAACCCGGCGCTGTACAGTCCGAATCCACCGCCCACCAAAGCCAGCATCAGCAAAATGCCCCATGCCCCCCTTTTGGGCAGCGCCGCCGCCATCGCCAGGAGCGCGACCCCGAAGCCCATCCACGCCCCCCGCGACCAGGATGCGAAAATCCCCACGCCGATAAGCGCAACGGCAGGAACCAGCAGCCATTTTGGATTTTGGATTTTGGATTTTAGATCGAACGCACTCTTCAACTTTTGACTTTTGACTGTGAGTTTCTCGGCGATCCAATCCCACACAATACCCAAAAGCAAGCCGGCTAACAACGCACCGATCATCCCCAGGAATCCGGCGAAGGGATTGGGCTGCTGGAAAGTGCCGTAGGCGCGGTAGAAACGCTCGTCGATGGCGAAATTCTCCGGCGCTCCGCCCCACCAGACAGACTGCCACACTCCGACTGCGGCCTGAAAGACAGCGGGCAGGGCTAATATGACGATCAGCCAGCCAAGCCGAGTCTTTCCCCCGGCCTCCGCCAGCCGCTCGTAGACCAGCAGGAACATCAGCAGGATTTGGCCCCACTTAGCCCACTCCCACCAGCCTATCCACACGTCGGCCGGATTCCAGAGCGAGAGCAAGGTCACCCCCATGAAGAATAAGAGCGGCAGCAGCAGCGGCGGATGGGGGAAACGTAAGGAGCGTCGCAACAGGCTGCGGACGACCCACGCGCCGACCGCCAGTAGAAAAACGTACTGTCCGATCAGCGGAGGGACTTGCGGGACTGCTATCGGCAGCCAGGCCCAAAATGGCCCCAGGAACAGCGCAATCCCCACGCCGACCAGCGGCTCCAGGAAACTGCCCACCGCTGCCACGCTCAACGCAAGAAGCATCAATACGTTGGGGAACGATAGCCGCCCTAGCAGCAGGCCCCACAGCACCCCACTGGCTGCCAAAATCACCGGCGCGAGATAGGCCGTGCGAACACGCTTTAGTATTGCACCCATTCCACCAACTTCAAATCGTGATCGTAGACAAACTTCGCCTGGAACACGCCATCTTCCGTCCCCAGCACGCGCGGGGCGAAAATCATATCCGCTTGCGGGATCGGCAGATCGTTCAGATACGTACTAACCGGCATCCAGACGAAATCCCCCTCCCGTAAGTCGGGCTGCACAACGCCGGAAAATGTCCAGGTGGTGTAGATAAACAACATCCAGTTCCACTCCGGCAGCGGAGAGACTTCCGTGCAGAAGCCACGCAGGCGCAAATCGTCGATGACCAACCCGGTCTCTTCCAGCAACTCGCGGTGCGCCGTCTCGTATGGCGACTCGCCGATCTCCAGCTTGCCGCCCGGCGCAATCCACAGCCCGAGATTTGGCTCCTTATTGCGCCGCATCACCAGCACCTCGTCGC
This sequence comes from Thermoflexus sp., assembly GCA_020722365.1. GTDB lineage: Bacteria > Chloroflexota > Anaerolineae > B4-G1 > SLSP01 > DSWT01. Next base: position 1,074 of record DYKY01000078.1, on the reverse strand, counting down.
CACGGCGCACGTAGACCAGCACGCTAAGAACGTAAGCCGTCGTCACACCAGGCCCAGCTTCACGCGGAAGTAATCCGCCGTCTTGCGTAGCCCCTCCTCCACCGGCACGCGCGGCTCCCACCCCAACGCCGCCTTCGCCTTGCTGATGTCGGGACAACGCTGTTTGGGATCATCGCGCGTGCGTTCGTCGGTGGGATGGACAAAGACGATCTCCGATGCGCTGCCGGTCACCTTAAGCGTCAACTGTGCGAATTCCAGAATCGTCAATTCCACCGGGTTGCCCAGGTTGACCGGCCCCTCGACGTCCGTCGCCATCAAACGCACGATGCCCTCGACCAGATCGTCCACGTAGCCGAACGAGCGGGTGCGTGAACCGTCTTCGTAAACCGTCAGTGGCTCGCCGCGCAGCGCCTGGCAGATGAAGTTCGGCACCACGCGCCCATCGTCGGCGCGCATACGTGGCCCGTAGGTGTTGAAGATGCGCACGATGCGCGTATCGACGTGGTGATAGCGGTGATAGGCCATCGTCAGCGCCTCGGCAAAGCGCTTGCTCTCGTCGTAGACGCCGCGCGGCCCCACCGGATTGACGTTACCCCAATAGCTCTCGTCCTGCGGATGAACTAACGGATCGCCGTAGACTTCGGAGGTGGAGGCCAGCAGGAACTTCGCCTGCTTGGCTAACGCCAGACCTAGCGAGTTGTGCGTTCCCAGCGCGCCCACTTTGAGCGTCTGAATGGGATAATTCAAGTAATCCACCGGACTCGGCAGCGAGGCCAGATGCAGCACCATATCCAACGGCCCCGCGACGTAGATGTAGTTCGTCACGTTATGCTTGACAAACGAGAAACGCGGATGTCCCGCCAGATGCACGATATTGTCCGTGCTCCCCGTGCTCAGATTATCCATCGCAATGACCTCGTGACCCTCAGCCAGATACCGGTCGCACAAATGCGATCCAATGAACCCCGCCCCGCCTGTGATGAGAATACGCATAGAACCCCCTTGGAAATGAGAAATGAGAATCAGCGAATCAGCGAATCAGCGAATCAGCGAATCAGCGAATCAGCGAATCAG
>DYKY01000077.1 GCA_020722365.1 Thermoflexus sp. | reverse complement strand
CGCGCTTGATGCCGCGCACGTCGCGCCCGGCGCTCATCTTCTCGCGGCGGAAGCACGGCGTGTAGGCCACGTAGTTGAGCGGCAATTGGTCGGCGGTGAGGATTTCGTCACGGTGCAGGTTGGTGATGGCGACTTCGGCGGTCGGCAACAGCCACAGGTCGTCCTCCACGTCGTGGTAGAGGTTATTCTCGAACTTGGGAAGCTGCCCGGCCCCCACCAGCATCTCGCGTTTGACGACGGAGGGCAAGTAGACCTCGGTGTAGCCATTCTGCCGCGTCTGCACGTCCAACATCCAGAAGATCACCGCGCGCTGCAACCGCGCGCCCGCGCCCTTGAGGATGTAGAAACGGCTGCCGGACAGTTTCACCCCGCGCTCGAAATCGAGGATGTCCAGCTCCGGTCCCAGGTCCCAGTGCGGCACCGGCTCGAAACCTTCCGCCGCAAAGTCACGGCGCTCGCCCCAGTAGCGCACGACCACATTCGCGCTTTCGTCTGGCCCGACCGGCACACTTTCATGGGGGAGGTTAGGCAGCCACATCTGCTTCTCCGCAAAGGCGGCCTCGACTTCACGCAATTTCTCTTCCAATGCCACCAATCGCTCGCCTACCTCGCGCATCTCCACGATACGCGCCTGGCGCTCACCCTTATCCTTCATCTGCCCGATCTCTTTGGAGACACGGTTGCGCTCCGCACGCAATGTTTCCACCTCTTGCAGTATCTCGCGGCGCTTGATGTCCAGCGCGTAAACTTCATCCACCAATGCGGGGTCGTCGTTGCGCTTGCGGAGCGCTTCCCGCACACGTTCTGGATCGTTACGAATCAGTTCAATATCAAGCATATACCCCTCCCCTCTGAGCAAAGCCAGGTAGTCTGTAGTCCGGTAGTCTTTAGTCAAGTCGTCTGCCGTCCATAAATTATGCCACCAACCCTGACTTTGTCCAGTTTTTGCGCCTAAACATATCGCGCTATGTGTGGTAAAATACCCAACGTAAGGGATGTACGCCGAAATTTGAACAAGATAAAAGGAGAGTCACATGAAACGTCAATGGATCGTATTGGTTGCAGCGCTGTTTGTGTTGTCGCTCGGCTGCTCGCTCTTTGGCGGCAAGGCCACCGAGGAACCCGCCGTCTCTGAGCCGACGGCTGCGGTGGTAGAAAAAACGACAGAGGAACCAGCCGCTGGCAAAGATGAACCGGTCACGACAGAAGAGGAACCAGCCGCTGGCAAAGATGAACCGGTCACGACAGAAGAGAAACCCGTCGAGGACGAAGACGTGCCACTGACCTTCGACGAAAACGCGCTGGAAGGACTCAACAGCTATCGCATGGATATGACCTGGTCCTTCACCAAAGAAGATGGCAGCGTCGAGGAATTCAACATCCAGGAAGAGGCCACGCGCGATCCCGCTGCACAGCGGTACACGATGTTGAGTGGAGGCGAAAGCATCGAATTCATCCGTATCGACCAGACCCAATGGATGCGCTTTGGTGAGGAATGGATGCAAACCAACGCAGGCGAAGACGAAGCGATGAGTGGGTTTGGCGAGTTCTTTATCAAGCCCGAAGAGATGTTTTCCGGCACAGACTCAAATGCCTACAAATATATGGGCAAAGACAACGTGAACGGCCTAAACACCCGGCACTACCAGATCAAAGACCAAATTTGGGATATGGCCTCTGCGTTCAATGCTACAGAGATCGAAGAAGGCAGCGTCGATGTATGGATCGTGGACGAAAGGGATTTGCCCAAATTCGCAGTACGTTACGAAGTAGTCGCGAGCGGAACATTTGAAGATGAGGGCAAAGGGAAACTCACCCTCAGTTGGAACATCTACGATGTCAATGCCGATATCGTCATTGAACCGCCAGCGGATGTCGCAACCTTGCCGGAAGGCCTGGAACTGTGCCCGGACGCTGCAGACGTGACGATGATGGGGACTATGTCCATCTTCACCTGCCCTGCCCCGGTCGCCGACACCATCACCTTCTACACCGAGATGTTGGAAAACCAGGGATGGACAGCCGGCGATATCACCAACATGGAAGAGATGTTGATGGGCACCTGGACGAAAGACGGTGAATCCCTGAGTGTGACCATCACCGCCGACGAAGAAAGCGGCGGCTCGAACGTGATGCTCACGCTTGGCGAATAAGAGGTGCGGCCAGACTCACAGCAACTGGCATCTCTGGCCGCCGATCTCGCCATAACGGCCATCGGAGTGGCCCAGGTTGGTCCAACGCCAACCTGGGCCGCTTATCAAGACTGGCTGGCACGCGGCTATGCCGCAGACATGGGTTACCTCGCGCGTCCGGACGCCGTCACCCGGCGCGCCGACCCCCGCAACATTCTCCCAGAAACACGCACAGTACTGGTTGTGGCCGCATCCTATGCAGATGCACCGCATCCCGAACTCCCACCGCTGCACGGGCGCGTCTCGCGCTATGCCTGGGGTGAAGATTACCATCGCTGGTTGCTGCGCGACCTGAAAACGCTCGTAAAGCGCCTCGCTGAAGTGCACGGCCCCTTCTCCGCCCGCTGTTACGTGGACACCGGCCCCGTCCTGGAACGCGCCTGGGCGCGGGCTGCCGGTTTGGGCTGGATTGGGAAAAACACGAATCTGATTCATCCGCGCCTGGGATCGTACCTCTTTCTGGGTGTGGCGCTCCTGGGTAGCGATCTGGAACCGACGCCGGTTCCCAAACTGCCGGATTGCGGCGACTGCACGCGCTGCATCGATGCTTGCCCAACCGGCGCGCTCGTGGCGCCGGGCGTCCTCGATGCGCGACGCTGCATCGCCTATCTCACCGTCGAGCATCGCGGCGCGATCCCGGAAGACCTGCGTCCACTGCTCGGCGACCGTGTCTTCGGCTGCGACACGTGCCAGGACGTGTGTCCATGGAATCGTAAGCCGCTCGCTGCACACGCCGGCGCCGCTGTCCCAGCCAGTGCAACCCTTGATTTGCCGGCGCTGTTGACAATGACGGAGGCCGAATTCCGCGCGCGCTTTCGCAACACCCCGCTCTGGCGCGCCACGTGGCAAGGATTGGCGCGCAATGCCGCCGTCGTCTTGGGGAATCGGCGGGATCCAACGGCGCGTCCCGTGCTGACGCACGCCGCAGCCACCCACCCCAGCGCATTGGTCCGCGAGCACGCCGCCTGGGCGCTCGCGCAATTGCCCTGCTAAAAAACAACAAGCCGGAGAGAATTCCAGCCCGTTGCCCCAAAGCTGATCGCTGAACGCTGACGGCTGACAGCTAGATTACGCCCAACGCCTTGCCCACCTTCTCAAAAACGCTCAGCACCTTCTCCAACTGCTCGTCGGTGTGCGTCGCCATGTAGCTGGTGCGCAACAGGGTCATATTCTGCGGCACGGCGGGCGGCAAGACGACGTTGGTGTAGACGCCATTGTCGAATAGCGCCTTCCAGAATTGCAGCGCCTTGATGTCCTCGCCAATCACCACCGGGATGATCGGCGTCTCGGTAATACCGATGTTGAAACCCAGCTCGCGGTAACGCCGGCGCATGAACGCCCCAATCTCGTTCAAGCGCGCCACGCGCTCCGGCTCTTCGTGCATAACTTCCAACGCCGCCATCGCCGCTGCCGCGTTGGCCGGGGGGATGCTGGCGCTGAAGATGAGCGAGCGTGCGTGATGCTGGATGTAGTCGATCACACAATCGTCACCCGCGATAAAGCCCCCGAGCGAGGCGAACGACTTGCTAAACGTCCCCATAATCAGATCCACGTCCTTCGTCACGCCAAACTCTGCTGCCGTACCGCGCCCGCCGCCAAGGATGCCAATGGAGTGCGCATCATCGACCATCAACCGCGCGCCGTACTGCTTGCACACTTCGATCAGTTGTGGGAGTGGTGCAATATCGCCGCCCATGCTGTACACACCATCGACGATAACCAACCGCCCACCCTTTTCAGGCAGCGAGGCCAGCACGCGCTCCAGACCCGACATGTCGTTGTGCGGGAAACGCTTCATCGTCCCAAAGGAGAGCCGGCACCCATCGACGATGCTGGCATGGTCATCCTTGTCGGTGATGACGAAGTCATCCCGCGCGACCAGTGACGAAATCGTGCCCACGTTGACCTGGTAGCCGGTACTGAACACAAGGGCGCGCTCTTTGCCCACCCACTCGGCAAGCCGCCGCTCCAATTCCAGGTGCATCTCCAATGTACCGTTGAGGAACCGTGAGCCGGTACAGCTTGTGCCATACGTCTTGACGGCGTCGAGAGCGGCCTGACGCACTTTGGGATGCATCGTCAGCCCGAGATAATTGTTGGAGCCGATCATAATGAGGTGATGATCCCCGATGCGTGCCTCGGGACCTTCGTTGTTGGTCAATGGAATAAAATAAGGATAAAGTCCGCTTTTGCGCGCATCGTTGGCTGCCGTATAGGCTCCACATTTTTCGAAAATATCCATGAGCGATAATCCCCCTTTCCATAAATTGAATAAACGCCCTTTCATTCTAAGGAAGAAAGTAGCGATGTCAAGTGCAATCTGCTGGCTGGAATTTGAAGATGCGATTCACCAGCGGTTGAGCGCCTCACAGTCCCACAACTGCATACCTTGCTCGCTGCGCAAACCGCCCCATCGCGCGGGTGGGATGACGCGGCACCGTTGCGTCACCCACCGGGTCAAAGGGTTGTGGAACACGCTGTTGTTTTGATTGACGTTGGACAAGAGGAAGAAACGCACTTCTCCGGCGTTCACCAGTTCCTCAAGGGTTGACGGCGTCAGAATCGGATCGCTGCCCGAAAATCCGCCCATGGCCATCACCGGCGCGCCTGTTTCCAAAATGAGCGGGGCTGCATCGCGCGCGTCGAGCGTCGCCAGCAGGAACGTCTCATTGCGGCGCTGCGCCTGCAGGAACGTCGCCAGCCGTGCGCTCCCCGCCTCTGTTGGCGAAACGCGCTGCTCCACCAGCACATCCGGCCCGGCAAAGGGCAGCCAGCCGTCGCCGCCGCGCCACACCGGAATCCACGCCCACACTGCCGGCGCAATCAGTAAAGACAGCAACCCTACGACCATAGCGTTTCTCTCAACGGATCGAACGGATTCAAACGGAAAGAATTTGCCCAATCTGTTGAGCAGGGTGCCCACTGCGGCAACCTCGCCGACAACGAGAACCGGCGCGAGCCAGGCGCGATAATCGGGGAAAGGCCACAAAATGAAGAGTTCCATCGCCGCCGTCGCCAGCAGGGCGACCGGCAACAGCCACGCGCGCGCGGTGCGGTCGGTGTAGTCATACCGCAGCATCGCCATCCCCGCGCCGGTAAGAACCGCCAGGGCGGGGGCCAGCATTTCCAGGTAATAGCGGTGGAAGATGTTGGCGACGCTGAAAAAGGCCATCTGCGGAAGCAGCCACACGATCCAAAACAGCACGATGTGCCGCAGCGGGGAGAGCGGCAGGCGCAGTTTTCCGCGCCACAGGATCGCCGCCGCGCCAATCGCAGCGAGTGGCAACAACCATAGCACCTGCCCGGCAAGCTGCCGGTTGAAGAGCCGGAAAGGTCCGGGATTACCGGTCTCGTGAGAAAATGCTCCACCGGGTTGCGGTGCGCCCTGCGGCGGCCCATTTTGGGGCAAGTTGCCCTGCGGCGGCGTTCCCGGCGGACCACCTTGCGGACGGCCTTGAGCGGGCTGCGGAGTCACAGGCAGGAGCGCGCCGCCGCTGCGCGTCGCTTGCGCCGGACCGGCATTGCGCCGTCCCGGCAGCAGGCGCGCCAGACCGTTGTGCCCCGTCATCAGTTCCAACACCGAGTTAGTCGCGCTGCTACCGACGTAGGGACGCAAGTCGGCAGGCGTCATGTCCACGGCGACGGCCCACGCCAGCGAGATAACGAGCAGCAACAGTGTCGCCAGGATCAGATGCAGAATGCGCCGCCCCCAGTCCAGAGGCGTCCCGAACAAATAGAGCAGGCCAAACGCCGGAAGCACCATGTAAGCTTGCAGCATCTTGATGTTGAAGCCCAATCCCACGAGCGCAAACGCGAGCAGGAGCCAGCGCAGCTTGCCGCGTTCCGTCGCCCGGAAGAGCGCCCACGTCGCCAGGAGCAGCAGGCAGACGAGCAGGCTGTCCTGCGTGTTGTTGCGATTCGCCGCCACGCTGATGGGCGTCACGGCGAGCGTCAACGCGGCGAACAAGCCCGCCGTTGGCCCAAAGGCATGGCGCGCCAGCCGGTAGGTCAGCACGACCGAGAGCACGCCCGCGATGGCCTGCGGGAACAGCAGCGCCCAACCGTGGAAGCCGAACAGCGCCGCGCTCGCCGCTTGAATCCACAGGCCGAGCGGCGGTTTGTCGATGGAGACAAAGCCCGCCGGATCGAAAGAGGCAAAGAAGAAGTTATGCCAGCTCATCATCATGCTTTTGACGCCGGCGGCGTAATAGAGGTTGGCGAAGCCTTCCTGAGAGAGGCGGAAGAAGCGCAAGAACGTCGCCAGCAACAGAATCGCCAGCAACGTTGGGGTGTACCGGGGGAGCGAGCGTTTGGCGAACATCGTTTTCTCCTAGTGGGCTTCAAATAGTCCCGCAACCTTTTCAAACGGCTTACCTGAAAACAAGAGAGCTAAGTTTGCAAATGGAGCTATTCTAATGCAGAGGTGCGTACAAAGCCTTGCCCCGGTTATCAAGTGGTCAGGCAGCAAACGCAAGATAGCACCCATGTTGGCCTATTTGCTCCCAGAGGCTAAACGTTGCTTCGAACCCTTTGTGGGCAGCGGCGCAATGTTGCCATTCAGAACAAGTGAAATCGGGATGGCCGGCGACGTGATCCCTGAACTCATACAGCTATGGATAGCCATTCGAGATGAGCCGGAACTCACCATCCAAGAATATGACCGGCGCTGGAGACAATTGCAGAACGAAGGCCATACAGCCTATTATCAGGTCCGAGATTCATTCAACACCACGCGCAATCCTCACGATTTTCTTTTTCTAAGCCGCACCTGTGTCAATGGTTTAATCCGCTTCAATAAAAATGGCGACTTCAACAACTCATTGCATCATACGCGCCCTGGCATTGCGCCGGAACGCTTATCAAAACTCATCTATCAATGGAGTCGTTACATTCAAGACGTGACGTTTATCGTTGCCGATTATCATCAAACGCTTGAGAATGCCCAGATGGGCGACTTTGCATTTTTAGATCCACCTTACAACGGTACAAAAGGCAGATACATGCCAACTGACTTTGATTTTGAAGTATTCTATCTTGAATTGGCGCGGTTAAATCGTGTCGGCGTCAAATGGATTCTGACATTCGACGGTACGGCCGGTGACAGAGCATACGAGTCGCCTGTTCCCTCTCACTTATACATGATAAAGGTAGGACTGCCAACCGGCAATTCCCCTTTCACCAAGTTAATGAAGACCAGCCTCGACCCGGTCATAGAGTCAGTGTACCTGAACTTTGAGCCGTCCGCCGAAACGTTGCGCCAAGTCATGAATTTTGGGCAAAAGGAACTCAGCCTGCGAGCGAACCAGCACATGGAGCAAGGCCGATTGTTCAACTGAGTCAAATTCAATCGCCATCACAAAGTCGAACTGGCATTTATCCAGACATAGCGTCAAGTCACGTTCTTTTGTCCAACAAAAAGCGCCTCCCGACACAATGCGCATATTGCGCACCGGCAGATCGTCGCCCGACCATAATCGCCAATCCGAATTGGTTGATTTTGCAGCGACAGGGGGTATTTCCAATAGGTTTTCAACGTAGACTCTCAATTTTGGCCCCAAGTTGGCCTGTATTTTTGCCGGCGCATCCTTCGATTCGATTGCCAGCAAGATAGTGCTTTCTTCGGCTGAATCTAGCTGAATCACGTGGTCGGGCCGTTTACTACCAACTGCCGAGACTCGCGGCAAAGAAGTCCAGCGATATTCGTCCCCTATCCGAAAATTCATCACGGATAACCCACTCCAGTCACCACCTGGTGGATTACACATAGCCTCAAAGATTCCCGCTTCTATCTCCGTAGAAAACAGCAAGTGTATAACCGTATCCACATCATGTTCAGAGAAATTCGTCACAGATGACGCAATTGGAAAGCGAATTGTGTCTCGATTCTGTTTACGAACAGGAGTAAGCAACAAAGTCAACGGGTTATTAACCAGCGTTGGACTATCGGCCAGAACGGCATTGCTCAAATGAAGCACGGCTTCCCATAGTCCATTCTGGTGAGCAAGTTGTTCTGCGTTTTCTCGCAACATTGCCCACATCTCCGGCTTGGCCGGGCCGGAAACAATGGAAAGAATCTCGATTTCGTCACCAAACAACATTCTTGCCAATGGGACAAGCCCTCTATCAGGCCGTGAATCGTCTTCCCTCGGCTTGAAACCCGTGATCCACACGACAAGCAACGGAGAATCAACATCTAGCCACCGAACAAAACCAGAGTCAAAGGAACCCCCGCAACAGCACAAGCCAAAGCTCTACCATTTCTTTGCCAGGCATTGTTACCGGCAGGTAAAGCACTCGAAAATTCTACAGCCAACAAAATTTCCTCAACATCCTCACTCTCTACAATCTTTGTAATGACCACATCTGTCGCTTCGCGCAAGGGCGCACCGTGAGATTGAAACACATCCTGAATGTTGACTCCCCACCGCGCATATCCTGGTAACAACTCCACACGAAATAGAATCGCTGCATCAACAAAAACTTCGTAGCAAGGCATATAAGGCGGACCAACCAGGCGGTGGACAGCGGCGCGGAAAGAATCAGCAATCAAGTATAACCCGCGTTCACACTCGATGATGTTGTGCCATGAACTCGTAAGAACACTGGTTGCCGTTCTGGCTTTACAAAGTTTCCCATTATGCCTCTTTCAATTCCAAAAGGTCCCACCGGTTCCCGTAGAGATCGACGAAAACGGCGACTGTGCCGTAAGTTTCCCGGCGTGGCTCTTCGGTGAACTGAAGCCCGCGCGCTCGCAGCGCGTGATAGTCGCGCCAGAAGTCATCCGTGTGCAAGAACAGGAACACGCGCCCGCCGGTTTGGTCGCCGATACGCGCGGCCTGTTCAGGCGTCGTCGCCTTGGCGAGCAACAAAAACGTCCCGGCAGTTCCCGGCGGCGCGACGAGTACCCAGCGCTTGCCGTCTTCCAGCGCGGTATCTTCGATCCAATCGAAGCCCAGTACGCTGGTGTAAAAGAGAAGCGCCTCGTCGTAATCTTGCACTACGAGAACAACATAGCCGATTTTCTGGTTCGTCCACCCCACAACACCTTGGCCTGCTCAATCTGCACCTTGACCGCCGCCGTCGCCGTGCCGCCCGGCACGCTGCGCTGCTCGATGGCGCGGCGGAAGTCCAGCACATCGTGCACGTCGTCGCCAAAGTACGACGAGATGGTCTGATAGTCCGCCACGGAAAGGTCGCGCAAGCCGCAGCCCTTCGCCAGCGCTAGGCGCACGGCCTGCCCGACGATGTGATGTCCCTGGCGGAACGGCACACCCTGACGCACGAGATAGTCCGCCAGTTCCGTCGCCAGCAGGTCGTCACGCAACGCGGACGCCATGCCCTCAGCGTTGAGACGCAGCGTGTCAATGACCCCCGCCACGATCGGCAACTCAAGTTCCAGCGTGTCCAGTGTGTCGAAGAGTGGCTCCTTGTCCTCCTGCAAATCCTTGTCGTAGGAGCTGGGCAGACCCTTGAGCGTGGTCAGCAGCGTCACGAGGTTGCCGACCAGCCGCCCGGTCTTGCCGCGCACCAGTTCCAGCGAGTCGGGGTTCTTCTTTTGCGGCATGATGCTGGAACCGGTGCTGTAAGCATCGTCGAGTTCCACAAAGCCGAACTCCGCCGTCGCGTAGAGGATCAGGTCTTCTGCCAGACGGCTGAGGTGCGTTTGCAGCAGCGCCGCCCAAAAGAGCATCTCGGCGACGAAATCCCGGTCAGGGATGGAATCGAGGCTGTTCTCACTGATGCGGTCGAAGCCCAACTCTACTGCCAACGCCTCCCGGTCAATGCCGAAGGTGTTGCCCGCCAGCGCCGCGCCGCCCAAGGGCATCACAGCAACGCGCTTGGTCAGGTCGTCCAACCGTTCGAGGTCGCGCTGCAACATCCAGAAGAAGCTCATCAACCAGTGCGAAAAGAGGATCGGCTGCGCCGGCTGCATGTGGGTATAGCCGGGCGTGATGACGTTCAGGTGCGCCTCGGCTTTGTCCACGATGGCGCGCTGCACGCCCAGTAGGTGTTCGCGCAGCACGGGAATCCGCGCGAGCAGGTACAGGCGCATATCCGTCGCCACCTGGTCGTTGCGACTGCGGCCCGTATGCAGTTTGCCCGCCGCCTCGCCGATCAGTTCGCCCAGCCGGCGCTCGACGGCGGTGTGGATATCCTCGTCGGACGGCAAAAACGCGAAGGTTCCGGCGTCGAATTCCGCCAACACGGCATGGAGGCCGTCCACCATCGCCCGCGTCTCCTCCGCTGTGAGGATGCCGACCTTCTCCAGCGCGTGCGCGTAGGCGATGCTGCCCGCAATGTCCGCCGCGTACAGCCGTCGATCAAAGCCGATGGAGGCGTTAAAGCGTTCCAGAAGCGCGTCGGTCGCTTTGTCGAAGCGGCCACCCCAGAGTTTGCTCATAGGTGTCCCCCTGCACTTTTGTCAACGGATTCAACGGATAGAAACGGAAAAATCCGTTCGAATCCGCTAAATCCGTTGACGAAAACTTAATCCCGCTTGAACGTCCCGAAATCCGGCTGCTCGTAATCGGATTTGCCCACCCCCTCGATGTCAAGCAGCGCCTTCACCTTGAGGGGCAAGCCGAACAGGTGGATGAAGCCCTCAGCATCGCTCTGCTTGTAGACATCGTCCTGCCCGAAGGTGGCGTAGTCCTCACGGTAGAGCGAGTACGGCGATTTGCGCCCGACGACGGTGCAACTGCCCTTGTACAGCTTGAGGCGCACTGTGCCGGTGACATTCTGCATCAGGCTGTCCACGAAAGCATCCAGCGCGGTGCGCAGCGGGGTGAACCATTGCCCGTAGTAGACCATCTCTGCGTACTTCTCGGCGACCACGTCCTTGTAATGCAGCGACTCGCGGTCAAGGCAGAGCGTCTCCAACGCGCGCAAGCCCGTGTAGAGGATCGTGCCGCCGGGCGTCTCGTAGACGCCGCGCGATTTGATGCCGACCAGCCGGTTTTCGACGATATCCACGCGGCCCACCCCATGCTGGCCGCCAAGTTTGTTTAGATATGTGACCAGTTCCACCGGCCCATGGGCCACGCCATCCACGCGCACCGGGATGCCAGATTTGAAGTCAATCTCGACATACGCGGGCTTATCCGGTGCTTTTTCCGGGGCGACGGTGAGCAAAAACATATCCTCTTCCGGCTCCATCCACGGGTTTTCCAGGATGTGACCTTCGTGGCTGAGGTGCCAGATATTGCGATCGCGGCTGTACTTGGACTTGCCGGTCGCCGTCACCGGGACGCCGTGCGCGGTGGCGTAGGCCAACGCATCCTCGCGGGAGCGGATATCCCATTCGCGCCACGGGGCGATAACTTTGAGGCGTGGATTAAGCGCCATCACGCCCAACTCGAAGCGTACCTGGTCGTTGCCCTTGCCGGTTGCGCCGTGGGCGACGGCGTCCGCGCCTTCCAGTTCCGCAATCTCCACCATCCGCTTGGAGATAAGCGGGCGCGCGAACGATGTGCCAAGCAGGTATTGGCGCTCGTAGATCGCGCCGGCCCGCAGCGTGGGGAAGACAAAATCGGTGACGAACTCTTGGCGCAAGTCCTCCACGTAGGACTTGACCGCGCCGCTGACCTTCGCTTTCTCCGGCAGGCCGGAAAGCTCTTCCTCCTGCCCTAAATCCGCCGTGAACGTGACCACTTCGCAGCCGTAGTTCTCGATCAGCCACGGCACAATACACGACGTATCCAGCCCCCCCGAATACGCCAAAATCACTTTTGAGACCTTTTTCTTTGTCATTTTTCCTCTCCTCACTAAAAAATAGTCCTGCTTCAACGCTTAAGGCGGATCATAATCCGCCGTCCCCGCAGCGCCGGATTGTGATCCGGCGCAAGCGTTTTCATGATCGCTGGTGAACGAAGCACATGGGAACTCAACCAGAAAATAAGGCAACAAAAAACCCTGGCGTTGCCGCCAGGGTCAATCTGGCGCTTACGCGACTGTATCCGTGACGGGGAAACTTAGCGACCCCAATTCGGGCACATTCACCTGCATCACGATGGTGTGCTCGCCGGGTTCCAGCGCGCCGGGCACGTAGATGGTCATCACCGCGCCGTAGCCTACGTACAGCGACGACGCCCACGTGATTTCCGATACCGGGCGAACCTTACCGTTCAGCTCGACAGTGGCCCCTTCCAGCGGTCGCGCCGCGCCATCGACCGCGAACTTGGTGATGCCGCTGATGGAGCCTGAATCGATGAGGTTCTTCACCTGGAAGACAAAGCCCTCACCCTGGTTCTTCAGGCTGCCGGTCACATACAACTTCTTCAACGCATCGGACGACATATTGTACATTGGATACCTCCTTGAAATGATTATTGGATGTTGGATGTTGGATGTTGGATGTTGGATGTTGGATACAAAGTAGTATACGCAAGCGTGATGATTAGACAAGGCATTATTGGGATGCACCGGCTAAAGTCGCCAGGGCGTGGGCCAATACCGCGACGCCGCGTCGGAATTCGGCGATGTCGAGGTGCTCGTGCGGCGTGTGATCGAGCGACGAATCGCCCGGCCCGTAGGCGACCATCGGGCATTCCCACACCGGCCCGACGGTGTTCATATCCGACGTGCCGGTCTTGAGTTTGAAGCGCGGCTTGCCGCCCTCAGCGCGGATCGCTTTGAGCAGCGCGCGTACCGGCGGCGTGTTCTTGTCCGATTGGTACGCCGGATCGCTGCCGCCGAAGGTCAGCTTCGCGGCGCCGGCCCAGGCCTCCATCTTCGCTTGCAGTTCATCGACGCCAAAATCCGGCGGGAGACGCGCCACGATGGTCATTTCCACGTAATCGTTGAGACCATCGCTGTAGGTGCGCAGATCGCGCAGGGCGGGATCGAGCGAATTGAAGCGCCCTTTCTTGCCGTTCAACAGCGCGTCCTGGTTGTAGGCGTAGGCAAAGCGGCGCAGGCTGTTCCAGAAGTTGACGGCGTGCTCGGCCGGCCCGGCGAACTCGCCCGCGCTGTGCCCACCGGGCTGCGTCAGACTGTACTCCATCAGCAAGCGGCCCTTGTAGCCAAGCGTGATGCAGTCCCACGCGCTCGGCTCGCCGATGAGGGCGTAGGTCGGCGCGGGCATCGTCTGCGCCAGGTACTGCGATCCCCACCCGTGCGACTCCTCCTCCACCGCGCCGATAACGGTGATGCGCGCATCCGCCAGCTTCGGCGCGACCTGCGCCGTCGCCAGCACGAACGCTGCCAGCGGCCCCTTCGCATCCACCGCGCCGCGCCCGTAGAGGTTGTTCCCCTCCCAGCGCACAGGGATAAAGCCGGACACGGTGTCCATATGCCCCAGCAGCACGATGTGGTTCTCCGCGTCGGGATTGCCCGCCGCGCCGACGACGTTCCCCGCCTCGTCGCGGTGCGCCACAAAGCCGAGCTTGCGCATCTGCGCGATGAGATATTCGGCAAAGATGTCCTCGCCGCCGGAAGGGCTAGGAATAGAGAGAAGTTTTTCGAGAAATTCGAGATCGTTCATTTCTGATATTTCCCTTTAATTGTTAGCATAGTCGCACCCTCAATTATGCGTAAATGCCCTCAAAGCACAATTTGCTCAGGGCGTAATACCTGTGGCAACACTGCGTCACAATAAGGAACAGGGAGATCTCGCCGCATCATTTCCAAATGCGCTCGAAGGCTCTCTTCTTGTACGGTCCAATTATTGATCAACGGTTGATCGAATGTCGCCACAAAGTGCATCCCCAGAATCGTCGATTCTTCATTCGTGCCAAACGTGGCTAGAGCTAAAACAGCAGCGTCTTCTCGTCCAAAATCGCGATCTCGCAGACGCCGCGCCCAACGTCTGTAGTAGCGCGTGGGGAAGACAATCCCAACACGTTCTTGAAAGCGGCGCACAATCGTTAAATAGCGCGGTAATTCTACCAGTCTTTGCAAAACGCGAGCCGATGACGGCACCATATACAGACATAAAGAAGCCGACTCAGCACGAGCAAATAAATCCAATGAGAACAACTCTTCCCTGGTCACCGTTGCGCCTTCAGCCAACTTGAGCAATCCAGTAAGCGTGTATCGAGCTACAACCTTAGCGAGCAGACAGCGCATCGGGACCAACCTCGCGTTCGTCGAGTTCCATCAGATCTGTATCTTCCCATGACTCCCAAAGTATATGTTTTTCTTCTTCGGGCAAAGCAAGGTATTCTCCCAGAGTCATATTCCCCAGAAACGGTTCTTCAGGTGAGAGCAACTCCCCACCCAACTCTGCCTGGATCTCCTGTTGCAAGCGCAAAACTGCTTCACGCGCCTGACTTTCGGTTCGATGAGGAATCTGTAACGCGGCTGCACGCAAATTTGGCGCGAGATCCAGCAAGCGTCGTTGCTCCTCAAAACTCATCCTGCGGATCACTGAACCTATCTGTTCCAAACTCACCGGCAAAGGCAAAATCGTATCGACTTCCAACAACTGTTCGGAATAAGCCGTCTTTTGTTCCTTAACAACCGCGCGGACTTCGTCATGCGCTGCCGGCCCCGAACCCTGAGGTGACGCGGCATACACGCCTCCCTGCTGCCGAACCAAAGATACCGAAGAGACTTGTCGCGTAAGTGCGTAAACGATAAATTGATTGAGCGACATACCCTCTTCTTCTGCCAATGACGCCAACTGCTGGTGCAATGTATCTGGTAGTCGCAACGTTAATCGTCCCATCATTCCCTCCTCGACACTCGTATGGACAACGCTTTTCTTATGCTCTCAGTACCATTATAGCACCGCCCGTAGTGTCACACAACCCCCAACGCCCGCACCGGCAACGTCCCATGCCGCAAGAACCGGATCGCGGTGACGGCGGTGCGCAAGGCCACGAGCGTGGTGACGTAGGGAATGTGGTATTGCAACGCCGCCGCGCGGATGCGATACCCCGCCGTGCGCGCACCCTGCCACGGCAACGGCACGCCACGCTCCGGCGCACTCACCGGCAACGGCGCGTCGAGGATGCGCTTGTCGCTGCGGGCGGCCGAAGGCGTGTTCACCACCAACTGCACGCGCCCCTGCGCGATCACGTCCACGCAGTCAGGTCGGCCCTCGCCGACTTTGTGAACGACTTCGGCGGGGATGCCCATCGCCTGCAAGGCGTGCGCCGTGCCGCGTGTGGCGAGGATGGCGAACCCCATATCGTGCAACTGCCCGATCAACGCGATGCCCTCGCGCTTGTCGGCGTCGGTCAGGCTCGCCAGCACCGCGCCCGCCGTAGGCAGTGGATTGCCCGCCGCAATCTGCGACTTGGCGAACGCCTCCGGGAACCCAGCGCCGAAGCTCATCACCTCCCCCGTCGAGCGCATCTCCGGTCCCAGGAGCACGTCGCTGCCCGGAAACCGCCGGAAGGGCAGGACGACTTCTTTGACGGAAACCAGGGAAGTAGACAGTAGACGGTAAACGGTAGACGGTAGACGGTAGACGGTAGACGGGGAGGGGGATGGGGAAACAGTTGTTGATTCACCGATTCGCTGATTCGCCGATTCTTGATTCATGATTCTTGATTCATGATTCGCCAGCAAATCGCAGAGTTTACACCCCACCAAAACTTTGGCGGCGAGTTTCGCCAGGGGGACGCCCACGGCTTTGCTGACGAAGGGAACGGTGCGAGAGGCGCGCGGGTTGGCTTCGAGGATGTAGAGCTGGTCGCCTTTGATCGCCATTTGCAGGTTGACCAGGCCCTTCGCGCCCATCGCCAGCACCAGGCGCGCGGCGGCGTCTTCGACCGCGGCGATCTGGCGCTCGGAGAGGCTCGCGGGCGGCAGCACGCACGCGGAATCGCCGGAATGGACGCCGGCCTCCTCGATCTGCTCCATCAGCCCGGCGACCCACACGGCCTCGCCGTCGGTGAGGATGTCCACGTCGAGTTCCAGCGCGCCTTCGAGGAAGCGGTCGATGAGCACCGGATGCCCCGCCGAGACGCGCGCCGCTTCGGTGATGTAGTGCCGCAACTCGTCGTCGTTCGCCACGATCTCCATCGCCCGCCCGCCAAGCACGTAGCTGGGACGCAGCAGCACGGGATATCCCAGGCTTTCGGCCACCTGTAGCGCCTCGTCCACCGTGACCGCCGTCCCGTAAGGCGGGCTTTTGAGGCCGAGCTGGTCCAGCAGCGCGCCGAACTGCTTCCGGTCTTCAGCCATCTCGATCATCCCGTAGTCTATGCCGAGCAGCGGGATGTTGTGATCCACCAACGTCCGCGCCAGCTTGAGCGGCGTCTGCCCGCCGAACGTCACCACAACACCGATGGGCTGCTCGTTCTCGACAATCGCCAGCACGTCCTCCGCCGTCAGCGGCTCGAAGTACAGCCGGTCGGCGGTGTCGTAGTCGGTGGAGACTGTCTCCGGGTTCGAGTTGACCATGATGACCTCGTAGCCTTCCTCTTGCAGCGCCCACACCGCGTGGACGTTGGCGTAGTCGAACTCGATCCCCTGCCCGATGCGATTCGGCCCCGACCCAAGAATAATCACCCGCTCGCGGCCATTCGTTGCGGTGGCACGGTCTGGAGATCGGCCACAGCTTGTATTATCTTGTATGTGCTCGGACCGGTCTCCGACCGCGCCCGCCAAGCCCATAACGACCGCCTCATTTTCGGTCCCGCCATACGTCGAATAGAAATACGGCGTGGCAGCCTCGAATTCGGCGGCGCAGGTGTCCACCATCTTGAAGACCGGTTGGACGCCCAAAGCCGCGCGGCGCAGGCGAACGTCTTCCCCGGAGCGGTCCCACAGTTCGCCCAACTCGAGGTCGGAAAAGCCCCACAGCTTCGCCTGCAGGAGCGTGTCGCGGTCAAGATCGTCCCAGACCAGATCGCGCAGGGACGTCTCCAGGGCGACGAACTGCGCCATTTCGGTGAGAAACCAGCGATCGATGTACGTCAGGCCGTGGATGTCGTCCACGGTGTAGCCCGCCCGCAGCGCCGCGAAGACGTAGCTCAGGCGCTCCGGCGTGGGACTCGCCAGGTATTGCGGGATGCGGTCGAAATCGAGCTTGGGCGTGGCGTCGAGTTCGAGCGAGCGCATGGCCTTGCCGAGCGCCTCCTTGAACGTCCGCCCGATCGCCATCGCCTCGCCCACGGACTTCATCTGCGTGTTGAGGCGCGGATCGGCGCCGGGGAACTTCTCCAACTGGAAGCGCGGCATCTTCACCACGACGTAGTCCAGCGTCGGCTCGAACGCGGCGGTGGTGCGGCGGGTGATGTCGTTGGCGATCTCGTCCAGGCGGTAGCCGACGGCGAGCAGCGCGGCGACTTTGGCAATCGGGTAGCCGGTGGCCTTCGACGCCAGCGCCGAGGACCGGCTGACGCGCGGGTTCATCTCGATGACGACCATGCGCCCATCCGCCGGATTCACGGCGAACTGGATATTAGAGCCGCCCGTGTCCACGCCGATCGCGCGCAGCACGGCAATCGAGGCGTCGCGCATCCGCTGGTACTCGCGGTCGGTGAGCGTCTGCGCGGGCGCGACAGTGATCGAGTCGCCCGTGTGGACGCCCATCGGGTCGAGGTTCTCAATGGAGCAGACGATAATGGCGTTGTCCGCGCTGTCGCGCATCACCTCCATCTCGTACTCCTTCCAGCCGATGACGGATTCTTCGAGCAGCACCGTGGCGGTGGGGCTTTCGATGAGCGCCTGGTTGACAATCGCCGTGAGTTCTTCGAGGTTGTAGGCAATGCCGCCGCCCGTCCCGCCGAGCGTGAAGCTGGGACGCGCGATCAGCGGGTAACCTAGTTCAGTAGCGACGTCCAGCGCCGCGCGCAGGCTGCTCACCTGCCGGCTGCGCGGCACTTCCAGGCCGATTGAGAGCATGGTTTGCTTGAACAGCTCGCGGTCTTCGGCCAACCGGATCGCCTGGAAGGACGCGCCGATCAGCTCAACGCCGTACTTTTCCAGCGCGCCGTTCTCGGAGAGCGCGACGGCGAGATTGAGCGCCGTCTGCCCGCCGAGCGTCGGCAGCAGCGCATCGGGGCGCTCCTTAGCGATAATCGCCTCGACGAATCCCGGCGTCAGCGGCTCGACGTAAACCGCGTCCGAAAGCTCCGGGTCCGTCATAATCGTTGCCGAGTTGGAGTTGACGACGACGAGCTTATATCCCGCGCGCCGCAGCGCCTTGAGCGCCTGCGTGCCGGAATAGTCGAATTCGGCAGCCTGCCCGATGACGATCGGGCCGGAGCCGAGGATGAGAATTTTATGGATGTCGGTGCGTTTTGGCAATGTATCCCCCTTAGCTGTCAGCAATCAGCTTTCAGCCCGCTGACTGCTGAAGGCTGACGGCTGATAGCTAGAAATTCCTCAAAGAACCCGCGCGCATCGTGCGGACCAGGGCATGCTTCGGGATGATGCTGCACCGAGAACGCCGGGTAATCGCGCAACCGCAGCCCTTCCAGCGTGCCGTCGTTGAGCGA
>DYKY01000076.1:5005-18683 GCA_020722365.1 Thermoflexus sp. | reverse complement strand
CAATCTGCTCAATCTGCTGACAAAAAAGGGGCCGCGAAATTGCAGCCCCCTCTGGTGTGATCAACAGCTTAATACTTCTTCACAATCGAACGATAAGAGCCGGGCTGGCGGGCCAGCATGATCTGGGTCTCCTCGCGGCGGCGGCGGATTTCATCCAAATCAAGCCGCACCACAACGTAGCCCTCTTCGGGTTCTTCGAGCGCCGCCAGCACTTCGCCGTTCGGCGCAAGGATGGCGCTTTGCCCGGCGAAGGTGTACGACGGCTCCTCGCCGATGCGGTTCGCCGCCGCGATGAAGACGTCGTTCTCGTAGGCCCGCGCGACCAACAAGGTGCGCCACATATCGGCGTCCTTCGCCTGCCACGCTGCCGGGAGCAACAGCACTTCGGCGCCATCAAGCACCAGATTGCGCGCGATTTCGGGGAAGGTCAAATCCCACCCGCACATCAGACCAATCACGCCGACTTCGGTCTCGATGGGCGCGATGCGATAGCCAGGACGAAAGACCAGGCGCTCTTCGGCCTGCAGGTGGACTTTGCGGTAGTCACCCGCCACCGCGCCATCCGGCCCGATAAGCACGGCGCTGTTGTAAAGCACGGTCTCCACCTTCTCCTTGACCGCCATCCCGATCAACACGTACACGCCAAACTCGGTGGCGTGCTGCCCCAGGATGTTCGTCACCGCGCCGGGAACACGCTGTGCCATCTGCGCGAAGCGCTGCCCGCCCTCGTAACCCGTCACCGACAATTCCGGGAAAACGATAATATCGACCGGCTGCTCCGTCGCAATCCGCGCGATGAAGTCCGCCATCTTACCGACGTTAGCTTCCATTTTCGCCAACTCGGGTTTCATTTGTACCACTGCAATGTTTAACTCACGCATCTTGACGCCTCCATAAAGTAGTCGAAAATTCCAAGTTGAAAGTCAAAAGTTAGCGGATTTTCATCCGTTCAATCCATTGAGGTCAGCGGCCTTTTGGGCGGGCGAGGTAGCGCAGGACGGCGCGCAATTCAGGCGCGAGCGGCGATTCCACGCGGACGATGTCGCCGGTGCGGGGATGCGGGAAAGCCACCACGCTCAGATGCAAGAAAATACGATCGGGCAACAGCGGCTGCTGACGCGAGCCATAAACACGGTCGCCGACCAACGGGAAACCATACCACGAAAGGTGAACCCGGATCTGATGCAAACGAGAGGTCTGAGGTTGCACTTCCAGCAACGAGTAGTCGCGATTTTCATCTTTGTAATGGCGCTGTCCGCGATAAACGGTCTGTGAAGGGCGTCCCTCACGCGCGACGGCCAATCGCTGGCGGGTACGCTTTACATTGCCAATCGGCTGATCGATCACATCCTCGCCGCTCAAACGCCCCTCGACCAACACAGAGTAAATGTTGCGCACCTGATTGTGTTTGACGCAACGCTGCAACAGGTGATACGTGTCCTCGTCCTTAGCGACCAACACCGCACCGGAAACTTCAGTCTCGGCCCGCATCACGATGCCGGCGCGGTCGGCGCCGCCGATGTGCGCCAGGGATGGATTCAACGTGATCAACTGCCGCGCCAGGGTTTGCTGGAACTGTTGACGCATAGAACGCGACGAGGGATGCGTGGGCACACCTGCCAGCTTTTCGACAACGAGCACAGCCTCATCTTCGTACAGCACTGTCAGCGGCAACGCCGGCAGGCTCACATCAAGGCGAAATGGCCCGGCTTCCTCATCATCCTTGCCGGCGACGAGGCCACTAACAGCGACTTCGTCATCAACCTCGACATACTGTCCGGTCTTCGAGGCGGGTTGCCCGTTGACGAGCACCTGACCGGCGCGCACGCTCTCACGCACGGACTGCCGGTCGAATTCGGGCCATGTCTGCACCAGGAATTGGTCTAGCCGCATCTGCGTCGTTACGACCGCAAGTTCAGGTTCTGGCATCGGTCACGGCCCCCTTTGCGGGCACGAGAAAAGCGTCGAGGAGTAAAATCACCACGCCTACCACGATCGCCGAATCCGCAAGATTGAACACCGGCCACTCATGAAACGGCCAGAAGTTTACGTCGATGAAATCGACCACGTAACCGCGCGTCAGGCGGTCGAGTAAATTGCCGAGCGCCCCGCCGGCCACCAATCCCAAAGCCCCATGCAGCCAAAAGTCAGTCCCGGCAATGACCTGCTGGAAGATAAAGATCCCCACGATCACCACCGCCGAAAAAACGGTAAAGAGGCCGCCCAACTGCGGAAAAAGGCCAAAAGCGACGCCGGTGTTCTTTACAAAGGTAAAGGAAAACACAGGGGCGAGTTGGGGAATCCAATCCACCGGGGAATAAGCAAGCAAATGGCGCACCACCCACGACTTGACAAGCTGGTCAAGCGCCACAACAAACGCCGCTCCTCCCCACAGCAGGAGGCGGCCACGGACCGTCACGCTCATCGTGTCCCTTCGCGACGGGACTGGCACTGCATACACAGGCGCGCGGAGGGCAATGCCTCCAGGCGGGCAAGCTCGATAATGGTGCCACAGGCCTCACAAATACCGTAGGTACCGTCATTGAATTTACTCAAAGCGCGCTCTACATCTTCCAAAGAACGCCTGAGCTGACGCGCCAAAGACACATCACGCGCTTGCTCAAAGACCTCTGTACCGACGTCGGCCATGTGGTTGCTGTACCCCACCCCGTCTTCGCGGACGCTATGCGCTATCGCTTCCAACTGCGCGGCGAGATCGCGTTCTTGTACCAAGAGTTCCTTGCGTAACTCATCATACGTGACTGGCATCATTATTCTCCAACATTGACTCGTGAGTGCATTTTACCCGGCTTTTAAGAAAAGACAAGAGTACGAGTCGAGATTTACACTTTTGTAAAAATACTTTATAATAACAATGATATTTTCATCGCGGCGTCAAAGGAGGGCCAACACGATGAAGCATCACAAAACACAGCACCAAATCGGGAGCGGTCTTTGGGTGAGCGTGGCGCTGTCATGCGCCTTGATCGCGGTGTGGGCCAGTAGCACTATCGCGCAGAGCGCGGCGCAAGCCACCATTGCCCCCAATGAAGCCACCATCAACATGGGGCAGACCACTGAGATGGCGGTACAAGTGGAAAACATCACTGGACTTTACGGCGCTGAGATAGTTATCACATTCGATCCCAATCTACTCGAAGTGGTAGATGCCGACCCCGACAGGCCGGGCACGCAGATAACGCCGGGGGATTTCCTAAGCGGTGGAATGAATGAGACCAACGATGTTGCTAACGGCAGAATCGCGTACGTTATGCAACTAGCGCCACCTCTCACGCCCGCAAACGGTGGGGGTGTGCTGGCGCGCATCACCTTCAAAGGTATAGGCAGCGGGCAAACCAACATCGCACTAGATGACCTGTTTCTGTCGGATAAGAACAACAACGGCATCGGGTGCCGCTTCACCGGTGCGCAAATCACCGTACAAGCCGGCAATATAGATGGTTCCACCCCCATGCCGATGCCGCCAACCCCCATACCCGCAACCCCAATGCCGATTCCGTCAACACCCTTGCTCCCAACCCCCACAGCGATGCCGCCGACGCCGATACTGCAGGCAACCGTCGCCGTGCAGCCTATAACGGCAGCAAGCGGCGGCGTGAACTGCGCCGTCGTCCAGGGCTACCACATCGTCCAGCGCGGCGAAACGCTCTACGCCATCGCCCGCGCCTACGCGACGAATCCATACGCAATTGGGGCCTGCAACCCCACGATCAACCCGCGCCGGATTCACGCCAGCAACCACCTGGCGATCCCCTACGCGCCGTGGACGCCCCCACCCGGCCCAACGGCAGTGCGCCAGTTCGGCCCGAACCTGATCCCCGCGCCGGTTCCTACCCCTGCCCCCGGCTGCCGCGCGCTGCACACCGTCCAGGCCGGCGAGACGCTCACCGCCATCGGGCTGAAATACAACGCCAACATCTGGGACATCGCCCGCGCCAACCGCATCTACAACCTGCACCTTATCAATGCCGGGCAGGTGTTGTGCATTCCCTGATATAGTAACGCCGATCTTCGCGAATTCACGCAGATAACACGGATATTTCAGCTATCTGGTGTAGTAATAGACCGTCACACCGACGTAAGTTTGCTGATCCACCAGACGCCAATGCACATCGAGCCACTGCTTGACCAGTTCGCGGTCATCCCACAGCGCGACTTCCGAATACATCAACCACACGCCCGAATAACCAGATGTGAGCGCCGCCATCTCCTTATCGACATACGGCATGTAGATGTAGTAACTGCCATCCTCCTGCCGCCAGTTGGTGAAGGGGGCTTCGGCCCACGGATCCAACAGCCTCTCGGCATAGTATTCCACAACGTGGTGGTTGTAGGGAATCTGGAACAGCAGCAGTTCGTCGGGCGCACGGTGCGCTTCGACGTAACGCGTCGCCAGGTAGAATTGCGGTTTTATGGGGATCGTCGCCTGGCGAACCAAGCCGACGCCATTCAAAAACAGCACGTGCAGCAGCAAAATCACGATCGACCACCGCCGGAAATTGTGGATCGTCGCCAGTCCCGTTCCTGCAAGCACGTAGAAGGCCGGCGCGGCCCAGATGAGGTAGCGGTCGGTGAAGATCGGCCCGCGCAGCGAGACCAGCCACAGCAACAACAGCGGGACAAGCATCCACAGCCACAGTTGCGTCAGTGCGACAAATCGCTTGCGAAATGTCAGCGCCGCCATCCCCACCAGCGCCATCATCCCCAGGAACAGCGCGACGTAAAGCGGGAGAGGCCCGCCGGAGAGACTCTGTGAAACGCCCAATGTCCACCCGCCGAATAACGTCGTTGCCATCTCAGCCAGGGTATAGGCTGGATAGCCGGTTTGGCGCTCAGCGAGCAGCATCGGCGCAATCCAGCGAAGCATCGGCAGGTAGGGAAGCGTCAACAGCGCCAGTGTGATCGCGCCGCCCTGCCACGCGCGCGGCTGCCGGCGTGGATGCAGCCAGAACCACAGCACTTCCACGGGGATAAGCAACGCCGCCAGCAGATGGCTGTAGAAGGCAAGGCTGGTAGCGATCAGCACCGTCGCCCACCAGCGCCAGCTCGGACGGATACAGGCGCGATCCAGCGCGTAAAGGGCAAGCAACACCAGCAGCGGCACCCAGGTGTACATTTTGATTTCCTGCGCGTACCACACCATGTACGGCGACAGCGCCAGCAGCAGCGCGCTCCACCGAGCCGCGTTCTCACCGTGCACCGTGTCAGCGACCAGCCGCTTCACCAGCACATATAGGAGCGCCACACTCAGCACGCCCCACAACAGCGAGAAAAAGCGCATCGCAAAAGGCGACTCACCCGTCAGCGCGATCCACACGCGCAGCAACGGCGAATAGAGCGGGCCGTTCCATCCCGCGCGGGTGAAATTCCGCAGCATCTCGCCCCACGACTGCAAGGCAAAGCGCCACTGATCGACTTCGTCGCGCCAGAGGCCTTGCGCGTCCAGCGCCACGATGCGCGCGAGAAAGGCCAACCCCAGAATCGCCGTCCGCGAAACGCGCGCCAGCGGGGAAATGGCGCGTGCACTATGATGACATTCCAACACTGTGAAATCCTCCACGCGCCAATATAGTACAAATTAGGCATGAAGGCAACAGAACCCTGGAACGTTAGCCCGTCGCACAACTTCCCCACTTGCGCGCAACTACATCGGTCTTACAATCGTAAACAAAAGGGCAGGATGGAAATCCTGCTTCTGAACTTTCAACCTTCAACTTTGAGCTCTTTCTGGAGGAAAACGTATGGCCCATTGGTTGGAGATTGTTGTAAAGCTGTTTATGCTCTTCGGGATGTTGATTGGGCTGGCAGGCATGGTCGTCCCGATCTTCCCAGGCGTGACGGTGATCTGGGCGCTGGCGCTGCTCTCCGGCATCGTCTTCGGCTTTGGCGGGGGCGGCGTGTGGCTGTTCGCCGTGATTACGGT
Organism: Thermoflexus sp.; assembly: GCA_020722365.1. Classification (GTDB taxonomy): domain Bacteria; phylum Chloroflexota; class Anaerolineae; order B4-G1; family SLSP01; genus DSWT01. The sequence goes on along the minus strand of DYKY01000076.1, from coordinate 12,739 downwards.
GTTAGCCGTCATCGGCTGGGTAGTGGACAACATTCTCATGGGCGGGAAGGCCCGGCAGAGCGGCGCGCGGTGGACGTCCATCGCCATCGCCTTCATCGCCGGGTTTGTGGGAAGCATCTTCCTCACGCCGCTAGGAGGGATCGCCGCAACACTCGGCGCGCTCTATCTGGTGGAATACGCATACCGCCAGGATCGCACTAAGGCGTGGGCCGTCACCAAGAGCATGGCCCTTGGCTGGGGATGGTCATTCGTCGCCCGCTTCTCTATCGGGCTGGTGATGATCGGCCTGTGGGCGATTTGGACGTGGTAGGTTAATCAGCAGATTAAGCAGATGAAGCAGATTTCTGTGCTGCCAATCGAAAATCTGCTCAATCCGCTGAATCTGCTGACGAACACGCTATTCCTCAGGTTTCACCTTGTCGGCGAGTTTGACGGCGAGATCACCAATGCGCTTCACGGTTTTCTCGTTGGACAGCGCCGCGTCTACCTTCGCGGCTATGTCGGGACGCTGTGTTTTGATATAATCCACAGCCGTCTCGAGCGCCGCGGCAGCGTCCTCCTCCGATAACCCGATTGCCTGTGCCAGGCGTTTGATTAATGCATCGAGACCGCCCATTACTTCTTTTTGCCCAGCAAGCCGCCCAGGCTATCGATGCCCTTATCGAGAAGTTGACCCGCCTGCCCCATGAGCGCCTCATTGGAAAGCGCCGCATCGAGTTGCCCGGCGATAGGTGCAGGCAGTTTGTCCTTGAGGAACTTCACCACGGTTTCAACCGCTGTCTTGGCTTGCGCCTCCTGAATTCCGGCCTTGCTTGATACCAACTTGATCAATTCGTCCATTGTGATACCTCCTACTGGAAATTAGAGATGAAAGTAAGAAATTGGAAGTGCTAGGTGGTTATTATACGCCAGGATTACAATTTCGCACAAAGACCATGCGACTGTTTGACTAACGACTACGCGACCAAATACGGTATAATAGCCTGCGGAGGTCAACGAAAATGATGTCATCGTCACCACACACACATCGCGTGATCCATTACGTGCTCGAAGGTGCAGCCGTGCTGCTGCTCGTAACCCTTGCGGCGCTCACCATCATCCTGCACATCACCCGTCCGGAGATCCGCGGCAACGCGCAGGTTGCGTCGCTGGAAAAAACGGTGCAGGCGCGGGTGCTGAGCGTTGCCAACGAAGAATCTACCGTCGATGAGAACGGCCTGATTATGGTCTTCCAGGAACTCGAACTGGAGATCCGCTCCAAAGGCGAGTATCAGGGACAAACCATCACCGTCAGCTACAATGGGATGGGGCCGACATTGGAAGCGGTGCGGTTCCGCAAGGGACAGCACGCCCTGGTGATGGTTTCCAAACGCCCCGATGGGCAGACATTCTTCCAGGTGGCCGATCATGTGCGGCTCGGCCCCATCGCCGTCATCGTCGCATTGTTCATCGCCCTCACCCTGGGCATCGGGCGTGGCAAGGGCTTGCGCGCGCTGCTAGGCCTCGCGCTGAGCGCGCTGCTGATCGGCGGATTCATCATGCCGCAAATCCTGGCGCACCGTGACGCCACACTGGTGAGCCTCGCCGGGACCGCGCTACTCCTGGCGGCAACGCTCTACCTGATCCAGGGATGGAACCCCACCGGGCACGTCGCGTTGCTGGGGATGCTCGCCGCGCTCGCCGCGACCGGCGCACTGTCCGTGGGCTGGACGAAGCTGGCCTATCTCACCGGCTTCGGCTCCGAGGAGACGATGTTCCTACAAGCAATGGGCATAGGCATTGAGATGCGCGGGTTGCTCCTGGCGGGGATGATCATCGGCGCGGCCGGCGTGCTGGATGACGTGGTGCTGGCGCAGTCCGTCACGGTGTTCGAGCTAGCTGCCGCCAACGCCGATTTCTCGCGGGGCGAACTGTATCGCCGTAGCATGAAGATCGGCATCGCGCATCTGACCTCGATGATCAACACGCTGGTGTTGGCCTACGCCAGCGCCGCGCTGCCGCTGCTGCTGCTCTTCTACCTCTACCCGGAACCCTGGTACCTCACCATCAACCGCGAACTGATCGCCGAGGAGATCGTGCGCGCGTTGGTGGGCAGCGTGGGGCTGATGCTGGCCGTGCCGCTGACGAGCGCCATCGCCGCCTGGGCAGCGCCTGTAGGGAGCCAATCTTCAGAACTCACACATTCCGGGAAGGTCGAATAACCGTATGGCCCTAATACGTCGCTCTCGGCACGTCCCGGAGCCGCGAGATCAGCGACGACCAGACACATCCCAGACAACATCCCAACACGGTGGAGACAATCGCCAGGATCAACAGCATCAAGCCCAGACGCTTGGACTCCTCATCCCGATTCAGCATCAACAGAAGGCCAATAAGGAATCCGAAGGGCGGAGCAAAAAACGCGAACACAGATAAAACGAATATAGAGCACCCGCTATACCGTGACCGATAACGGCCAAACCAGGATAACAAATTGTACATAGATAGGCCCCTCTTTATCTACGATAAGATCTCACGCATCGCCTCGATCATACGCTCTACACCCTCGTCGTCGATCCAGTAATGCGTCACCGCGCGGAAACTGCGCGCGGAACGCGGACCGATCAGGATACCGTACTCGCGCAAACGTTCGGCGACTTCTGCGGCCGTCAGCGTCACTTCCGGCGCAAGGCGGAAGTAGAGGATGTTGGTGAACACAGGTTCAACCACAACGGTCGGCAACTCCGCCAGCCCCTCGGCGAGCCGTTTGGCCCGCGCGTGATCCTCGACCAGCCGCTCCGTCATCTGCTCCAGCGCGACGACGCCCGCCGCTGCGATCACGCCGGCCTGACGCATCCCGCCGCCGAGGACCTTGCGCGCCCGCCGCGCTTCCTTGATGAACTCGTGACTCCCGCACAACATCGATCCCACCGGCGCGCACAGCCCCTTCGAAAGGCAGAACATCACCGAATCGGCGTCCTTCACCAGCTCGCGCACATCCACACCCAGCGCCGCTGCCGCGTTGAAGATACGCGCACCATCGACGTGGATTTTGAGGCCATGTTCGCGCGCCACCTCGGCGACGCGCCCCATATACCAGGGGGTCAGCGGGGCGCCGTTACAGGCGTTGTGCGTGTTTTCCAGGCAGATCAGGCGCGTACGCGGGAAATGCTCGTCGTCGCCGCGGATCGCATCGCGCACATCACTCAGACACAGCGTCCCCTCCATTTGATTGGGCACGGTATGTGGCATAATGCCGCCAAGCGCCGCCATGCCGCCCTGCTCGTAAAGGAACGTGTGGCTCTTATCGCCAATGATCGCCTCGTCACCCCGTTGACAGTGAGCCAACAGGGCTACCAGGTTCCCCATCGTCCCACTGACGACGAAAAGCGCGGCTTCTTTGCCCATGCGCTCTGCCGCCATCGCCTCCAGCTTGTTGACGGTGGGGTCTTCCCCATAAACGTCGTCGCCGACCTCGGCGTGCGCCATCGCATCCCACATCGCGGGCGTGGGTTTCGTCACCGTATCGCTGCGCAAATCAACAATGTTCATTGTACTCACCTCTGTTCCTTGAGATGGATGCATTATAAACCCAGTAAAAGAGGAAGAAAGTGGGGGTTTGGGGGTGGGCGCAGGCCCGCCCCCAAAACTCCCTGTCTATCAAACCAAAAGCCCCCGGAAAACCGGGGGCTTTCTGGTGCCGAAGGTGGGAGTTGAACCCACACGACCGTACGGTCACTACGCCCTGAACGTAGCGCGTCTGCCTATTCCGCCACTTCGGCATGTTCGTGCAGTGTAAGGTACAGTGTTGGCCCGAACGATAAAAATTCTACCGTAAAGACCGATTTTGTCAAGCTAACAAGCTGCGTATAATAGAGGTAAGCTTTCAGCGATCAGCCAGGGAGAAACTATGGTCAAAAAACGCGTCGTTTCACAAACCAGTTATGTGGATTCCAGCAAGACTGGGCAGAAAAAGGCAGCGGGTACGGGAAAGGTCTACCAGGGCACGTTCGAAGCGCAGTGGACGTGCAGTTCGTGCGGACGCACGGGCATCCCCGGACGGCTGAAACGCTGTCCAAGTTGCGGCAATCCCAAGGATGCCGGCGAACAGTATGAAGCGCCGGCCGGGAAAGTGGAGTATCTCACGCCGGAGGCGCTCAAAGCCATGGGCGTCGATCCCACGCAGCACCTCTCGGACGAGGAGTGCGGTTATTGCGGGGCAAAGCTCAAGCCAGGGACGCAAAAGTGTCCCAACTGCGGCGCGGCGCTCGGTGATGTGGGATATACCACACGTGTTTGCCCATCGTGCGGGCGGGAATCCAACGACGAGAAATGTCCCAATTGCGGCGCAACGACCGAAGAGAAACTGGTGGCCCACCGCCACGCGGAGCCGCCAAAACCGCAGCCCGCGAAACAGCCCCCAGCGTGGCTCAGGTGGCTTCCCCCTTTCCTGCAAAAGCCGCAAGTCCTTATCCCGCTGCTGCTCATCCTGGGACTGGCGTGTTTCTGCACCATCTCCGGGATTATCGCCAGCATCCCCAGGACGGAGATCGCTACCGTCACTGACATCGCCTGGGAGCGCAGCATCGCCATTCAGGAATACCAGTACAACGAGCACGAGGATTGGACCTTACCCGCAGGCGCGGATCTCATCAGCCAGGAAGAACGCATCGCGTCGTACAACCAGGTCCAGGTCGGAACCGAGCAGGAATGTGGGTACGAGGAAAGCTGTACCACAGAATCGGTTTACGATCACACCGAGCAAACTTGCTACGACGATGGTACGTGCGACGAGCACGACGTTTACCGGGATGAACAAAGCTGCACTGACGAGTACGTGTGCGACGACGTCCCGGTCTATGAGGATGTACCCGTGTACAAGACCTGGTACACCTACAACATCTGGGAATGGGTGGACGTCGAGCCTGCTGTAGCCCGTGGCTCAGATACCGATGTCTATTGGCCTGAGGTGCACTTGAAAGACAATCAAAGCGAGGGAGCACGCACTGAGAGCTGTACTGTCACCTTCACCAACGCAAAAGGCGACACGTACCCTTACCGTCCATCCTGCGATGAACTCCGCAACTACCCGCGCGGTTCCAAATGGAAGATCGAACGAGACTCAAACGAGGTCCTGAAGGTCGAACCGCAAGGGTAGTCGACAGCAGACAGGGTGTTCGCGGGAACGGCGGATTGTGATCTGCCTTAAGCGTTGGAGTAAGGCTATTTCCGAGGAGGTGCTTATCATGCAAATCACGCACGTTGAAGTCATACCGGTGAAAATGGGCCTGCGCTTACCCTTCCGTACGGCCTACCACAGCGAAGACGCCGTCGAGCACGCGGAGGCAGTCTTCGTGCGCATCGAAACGCGACAGGGCGACGTCGCCTGGGGGTGCGCAGCCTTCGATACGGCGCTGACCGGCGAGACGCTGGACAGCGTCACCCGCGCGTGCCGCGCCTGCGCCGACCGCGCCCGCGACCTGAACCCGCTCAACACCGAGTACGCGCTCGCGGAACTCAGCACACTGACACAGAATACCCCTTCGGCGTTGTGCGCGTTTGACATCGCCTTTCACGATCTCCTCGGTCTGGCGACCGGTCAACCCTTGCACCGCCTGCTCGGCGGGTTCCGCGACCGCATCCAGACCTCCGTTTCGGTCGGATTGGGCACCGTACAGGAGACCGTCGAAATGGCCCGCGACCGCGTCCGGCAGGGGTTCCGCATCCTCAAAATTAAGGGCGGCATGGACCCGGAGGAAGATGTGCGCCGCGCGCGAGCCGTCCACGACGCGCTGCCCAACTGCATCCTGCGGCTGGATGCGGACGGCGGTTACAGCATCCGTGAGGCGTTGGACGTCGCGCGGGCGCTCGCCGGCCGGCTGGAGATGCTGGAACAGCCCATCGCCCCCGCCGAGGGCATCGAAACGCTGCGGCAGCTCACAATGCAGAGCAAAACGCCGATCCTGGCGTCGCAGAGCGTCGTCGGCCCGGAATCGGCGCTGGAACTTGCCAGCCGTAGGGCTGCGCACGGCATCAGCATCAAGCTGGCGACGTGTGGCGGAATCGCTTGCGCCCGGCGGATGGACGCGATTGCCCGTGCGGCGCAGATGACGACGATGGTCGGCAGTCTCAACGAACCCGCGCTACTCATCGCGGCGGGATTGGCCTTCGCCCTGAGCAGTCCCGCCGTCCGCTACGGCGACCTGGACGGCCATTTCGATTTGGAAAACGATCCCACCGTCGCACGTTTTGTCGTGGAAGACGGTTGGTTGATCGCTACGGACGTCCCCGGCTTGGGATGTACCGTGAATTTGTAGTCGTCTGGAGGCGCGATGGACCAATCCAACACCCTTTACCCGGGCCGTCTCGTGCAAGCGAAGGTCAGTCATCCACAATGAGTAAATTCCGCGTTTGGGTGTATAATACCGGTTGCAGGGCAGCACGCGCTGCATAGTTGTTCAGTCACCAGGAGGTTAGTTTCCTTGAATCAAATAGATGAACCTTCCAGTTGTCACAGACGTTGCCGGCTGGGACTGGTGAGACTGGCTTCTAGCACTATCGGAGACCCTGCATGATCCCCTCACTATAACCCCCAGATATTTAGTCACACCAGCCCTGGCCTGCCATTCTCGTGCTGCACCACTCTTACAAAAGAGTGAAATTTAAACAGGAGGCAGGTTATGATTACGATTTACAAGACCACCGAAGCAGGGCTAATGCAAATCGACGAGGTCATCAATGGGTGCTGGGTGCAAGTCACCAATCCCACCCCGGATGAAATAGCTAAGGTTCAGACCTTAGGTGTACCCCAGGATTTTGTGATGTACGCTCTCGATCTCAACGAAAGGTCCAGAGTCGAAAAGTCCAACGGCGACACGCTGATCGTCGTCAGAATCCCCTATTACCAGGGTGAAACAGAAGACATCCCCTACAGCACGATTCCTTTAGGGATTATGCTTGCAACGGACTTTGTGGTCACAGTATCCAAACTCGACTGTGACTTGCTGCGCGACGCTGTCGCCGGGCGAATACGCGGACTCAACACAACAAAACGTAATCGCTTTATTCTGCACTTGTTTCTCAGCACGGCCAGCCGGTATCTGAACTGTCTTCACGAAATCAACCGCAAAGTGGATGCCCTGGAAGACAAATTGCAGCGGTCAACCCGCAACCAGGAGGTATTGGCGCTTCTCAAGTATCAAAAGAGTCTGACCTACTTTACTACAGCGCTTAGATCCAATGAGTTGATGATGGAGCGCCTCCAACGCAGTCAATTATTTCTGATGTACCCCGAAGACCTGGATTTGCTTGAGGATGTGCTAACCGAAAACCAGCAGGCGATTGAAATGGTGAACATCGCGGGGACCATTCTCAGCCAGATGATGGATGCATTTGCCTCGATCATCTCCAACAATCTCAACATTGTGATGAAATTCCTGGCCTCGATCACAATTGTGCTCTCATTGCCTACTCTGGTAGCTAGTCTCTATGGAATGAATGTTGATCTGCCGCTGGGAAACAATCCAATGGCCTTTCTGTTCGTCCTCGGCATATCGCTACTCCTCTCCGTGGTGGTGGCGTGGGTTTTCGCACGGCGCGATTGGCTGTAAAATTTCATGGCCGAAATCTTCAGCGACCTCGATGGAGACGAACAGCGCCAACGCCTCCAGGGGCTTCCGGTGGAAAGCATCGTCGACATCCTGGACGAATAGGATTGGCCGTTTATCTTCCGTTGCGAAACTCCTATTTGTGTTA
>DYKY01000076.1:0-4905 GCA_020722365.1 Thermoflexus sp. | reverse complement strand
CAACGCCGTGCGCATCATCGGCATCGAGCCGGCGCTGCACGCGGCGCTGTACCGCTACCGCAAGGCCTGGACCGAGGCCCGCTGGGAGCATCCTAACCATCCACGACGCGGCCTAGGACAATGGCTGACATTCCGTCGCCAACTGGGCGCACGCCACAAGTGGCCCAAACGGTGGGAGCAGCCTGGACGGGTGTGTTTGATCGCGCCGCACGAACGCGGCGCACTGCTGACTACCAAGCATTGCACGGTAGACATCACCTTTTTCGCCGCGGACATGGTCCGCATCCATTACCGTCCTCACACCCATGCGCACGTCCCGGAGACCACCCCCTACGCCATCGCCAAACCGCTGGAAGCGTGGCCTGTTCCCGCCGTCGTCTCCGTCGAGACGAAGAAGGCGCTGCTGCTGCGCACCGAGGCGCTCACCGTCGGTATCGCGCTGGCGGATGCGCAAATCTTTATCGCCGACGCCGACGGACATCTGCTGCGCGCCGACGTGGACGTGGCCTGGAACAAGGATGGCGCGCTACGCCATCGCACCGCCCTGGCCCCGGAAGAACACCTCTTCGGCCTGGGCGAGCGCGCCACCCCCTGGCAGCGCCGTGGACGCACGCACATCCTCTGGAACCGCGATCCTTCCGGCTACACCAACGACGACGATCCGATCAATCTCAATATTCCGGTGTATCTGGGAATTACGAATCATAAATCACGAATCACAAATCACGAATCACGAATACCTAATCCCCAATCCCCAGTTACCAATTACCTGACGTTTTACGAAAACCCACACTACGCGGAGTTCGATTTGGGCGACAGCACGCCCGACATGGCGGAACATCGCTTTACGGGCGGGGAACTGCGCTATTACGTCATCGCCGGGACGACGCCCACCCTGCTCGAACGTTACACCGAACTAACCGGACGGCACGACCTGCCGCCGCTATGGATGCTCGGCTACCAGCAATCGCGCTGGTCGTACTATCCCGAAGCGCGCGTGCGCAAGCTGGCGGAGGACTTCCGCGCGCACAACGTTCCCTGTGACGCCATCCACCTGGACATCCACTACATGGATGGCTACCGCTGCTTCACGTGGGACAAAAAGCGCTTCCCACACATGGCACAGCTCGCCGCCGACCTGCGCGCGCAAGGCATCAAGCTCATCACGATCATCGATCCCGGCATCAAGAAAGACCTTGCTTATCCTGTCTACCGGAGCGGCGTGGCAGGCCATCACTTCTGCACCACGCCCGACGGCAGGGTCTACCACGCGCCGGTCTGGCCCGGATTGAGCGCCTTCCCCGACTTCACCGATCCGCAGACGCGCGCGTGGTGGGCGGCGCAGTACAAGCCGTTGGTGGAGGCGGGTATCGCGGGCTTCTGGAACGATATGAACGAACCCGCCATCTTCACCAACGGCGGCGACTCGACTTTGCCCGCGCCCATCCGCCACAGCCTCGAAGGGCGCGGCGGCGATCACAGCGAGGCGCACAACGTCTACGGGATGCAGATGGTGCGCGCCAGCCGCGACGGGCTGCTCGCACAACAACCGGAGACGCGCCCGGTGATCATCACCCGCGCGGGTTGGGCCGGCGTGCAGCGCTACGCCACCTCGTGGACGGGTGACAACGAGAGCACGTGGGCCTCGCTCAAGCTAACCACGCCGATGGTGATGGGCCTGGGCCTTTCGGGTGTGGGCTTCACCGGACCGGATGTTGGCGGGTTCAGCGGCATTGCCGATGGCGAGTTGTACACCCGCTGGATTCAGATGGCGGCCTTCCTCCCCTTCTTCCGCGCCCACACGATGGCGGGCACGCCCGATCAGGAACCCTGGGCCTACGGCGAACCGTACCTGAGCATCGTGCGGCGCTTCATCCAATTGCGCTACGAGCTGTTGCCCTACCTCTACACCGCCGTCTGGCAAATGACGACGCGCGGCTGGCCCGTCGCCCGCCCGCTGTGGTGGAACTGCGGGGATAGCGCGCTGCTCGACGTGGATAACGCCTTCCTGTGCGGCAACGCGCTCCTCGTCGCGCCCATGGGCGAACCCGGCGCAACTTCGCGTCCCGTCCCCCTGCCCCCCGGCGCCTGGTACGACTTCTGGACCAACGAATTGAAATCCGTTTCATCCGTTCAATCCGTTGAGACCTACGCCTCCCTGGAAACCCTCCCGCTCTTCGTCCGCGCCGGGACCGTGCTGCCGATGGGCGAATACGGCCCCAGCGTCGAACAGCGCTTGCAAAAGTTCCTCCGCCTGAGCATCTACCCGCTCGCCGGGCCGGGCGAGGCCGTTAGCGAACTGTACGAGGATGCAGGCGAGGGCTTCGGCTACCGCGACGGCGAGTATCGCCACAACCGCTTCGCGCTGCAGCAGACAGACGACCGCATGACCGTGACGTGGACGCGCGAGGGGGACTACACACCGCCCTACGAGCACGTCGAATTGACGCTCAACGGCCTCAAACGCGCTCCGCGCAGCGTCCTCGCCAACGGCGAACCCTACAGCATCGCCCTCAGCGATCCAATCCGCCACAGCGTCGTGCTTGGCATCCCCCCCTTTGAGACCCTGGAGGTGATCCTGTGAATGACAAACCCAACGGCGAGCGCCTGGGCTGGACGGTGCTCGAATCCACCACCCTGTACAACGACACCCGTTTCTCTGTGCGCCGCGACCGCCTGCAATTACCGAGCGGGGACGAAGGCGTCTACACCTATCCCGTCAAACACGGCGCGGTCTTCATCCTGCCCATCACGCCCGCCGGAGAACTGGTCCTCATTCGCCAGTACCGTTACATCGTGGACACCTGGCTATGGGAAATTCCCGCCGGAAGCACGCACGATTTCAATGGCAGCGATTACAGCGACCTGGTGCGCCGCGAGTTGTGGGAGGAGATCGGTGGGCAGGCGGACGCCATCTACCCGCTGGGCCGCACGTTTGCCGCGCCCGGCTTCACCACGATCCAGGTCTTCGGCTACCTGGCGCTCGGCGTGACCCTGGCAGCGACAAACCATCCCGAAAACACCGAATTTATCGAAATCCACCCCACCTCCATCCCGGAAGCGTTGGATTTGCTGCGCACCGGCGAGCACACCAGCGCCATCGACGCCTACTTCGTCCTGCAACAGGAGCCGCTGCTGCGCGCCATCAACTCCCGCGTCATCCGAGGCCGTTCATTCGAGGATATGGTTGTCAACGGATTGAACGGATCCTAACGGATTTTTCCGAACAAGACGTGTTCATCATCTCCCGTAGGAGAAAATCTATGGTAACTTCCAATCCGCTTCGCATCCTGGGGATTTCCGGCAGCCTGCGCAAAGGCTCGTACAACACGGCGCTTCTGCGCACAGCCGCCGAACTCATGCCGCCGGGGATGAAACTCGAAATCATCGAACTCACGCCGTTGCCGATATTCAACCAGGACTTCGAGAACCCATTCCCAGAGGCGGTGGCCGAGTTCCGTACCCGCCTGGCACAGGCCGATAGAACTTGTATTGTAGGCAAGACACCAAACCATGCGCGGGGCTTGCCCAAAGAGGAACAAGCCCCGCGCTTTGTGTACTATTCCCCTTCTGCAACGCTTGACGATCCGACGCCTTGACTACCCGACTACGCGACTGGGTGTATACTGTACCTGCAATCTGCCAATTCTTGATCGAGGTGACTATTGACCGAACTGTATGAACGCATCCGCTTTCGCGGGCGACCCGTGGCGCACCCCGATGCGGTGGTGACACGCGGTAACGCCCGCTTCACCGTTCTCACGCCACGCCTGATCCGGCTGGAATGGTCGGAGACCGGCGTCTTCGAGGATCGCTGCACCTATGCCTTCCCCACGCGCTACACGGACTCCCCGCCTAAATTCATCGTAGATGAGAGCGATGGTGTGCTCGTTATTGATACCGACGCGCTAACGTTACGCTATACAACTATTCCTAAATCTGCTCAATCTGCTAAATCTGCTGACAAAAAGTTTACAGCGGAAAACCTCTCCATCACCTTCACTCTCGACGGCGACCCCGTCACCTGGACGCCCGGTACGCCCAATCCACAAAATCTGCGCGGCACGCGCCGCACGCTCGACGAGTGTGAAGGCGACGCGGCGCTTGACGAAGGGCTGCTCTCCCGCGCGGGCTGGACGCTCTTCGACGACAGCAAGAACATCATCTTCGACGACGACGGCTGGGTCGGGCCGCGCCCGGACTTTGCGCTGCAAGACTGGTACTTCTTCGGCTACGGCCACGAGTACAAAGCCGCTATCGCCGAATACCTGCGCTTCGGCGGCAATATTCCCCTGATCCCGCGCTACATCCTCGGCGGATGGTGGTCGCGCTATTGGGCCTACAGTGAGCAGGATTTGCGCGCCCTCGTCGCCGAGTTCGAAGCGCACAACGTCCCGCTGGACGTGTTCGTCATCGACATGGACTGGCACACGCCCGACGGCTGGACCGGCTACACGTGGAACCGCGAACTGTTCCCCGATCCGCCGGCGTTCCTGAAGTGGCTGCACGAGAAAGGGCTGCGCGTCACACTCAACCTGCATCCCGCCGATGGCGTCCATCCCCACGAAGAGGTCTACCCGCAATTTGCCAAGGCGCTCGGCATCGACCCGGCGAGCGGGAAGCCGGTCCCGTTCCGTATCGCGGACAAAGAGTACGTCCGCCACTACTTCGAGATGATCCACCACCCCATGGAAGATGACGGGGTCGATTTCTGGTGGATGGACTGGCAACAGGGCGAAATCTCCGAGGTCAAAGGGCTGAAACTGTTAGCCAATAACCTACTATAACCTACTTGACACTACTGAAATCTCCGCATTTGACAAATTAAGGCATAGGTGGTATGATTACTACTATGAACACGCAAACGATAAAAATATGGGTAGAAACACTGAGAAAGTTACGGAT
>DYKY01000075.1:4545-18958 GCA_020722365.1 Thermoflexus sp. | reverse complement strand
GTAAGGACGGCTTCGGCTTCGAGGTGTCGGGCCGCAGCCTGAAGGCGCTCAAAGCGATGAGACGGGCATAACGCAGACCCAGGGGACTGAACCCAGAAACCACAAGAGTCTGGATAACTATTCGGGCGTGTAGGCCGACCACGAATTCAACCACGGATGGAGATCGAATAAACGAATGGGCGCCTGCCTAACACACGTTTTGGGTTGGCCCGAGGCCTAAATTCGTTTGTTCGTTCCCTGATTCGTGGTCGGCAGAGCTTCTACACCTGAACAGTTACACGGATTGGGAAGATAAAAATCCGTTAAAATCCGTTCAATCCGTTGACATTTTTTAGGGCGTGCGTGTGTACTGCTGGAAGAATGCCCACATCACGCGCGTGGCGTCAATATCCTGCGTCGTGTGTCCCACAATAGCCTTCGGTAGAGCGCCGGCATGATTGGGCCACGAATGTCCTCCACCGTGGATGGTGTAAAAGGGCACCTCGGTGTTCTGATCGCATCCCACGTACTTGATGCCGGTCACTTCCCCTTGCGCGGGAAGTTCGCCCGGCGTCTCGGCGCAGCCGTTTTGCTGCGCCCACTGCGCTACCCAGTCCGGGATCACCGGGAACGGCTGATCGAAAGGCCCAGACGGGCCGCCGTAGTAGGGGACAATCGGGTCGGCGTCACCGTGGAAGACAATCATCGGGACTGTCCGCGCAGGCTGGCATTCGCTCAGCGGATAGAGATACGCGCCCGCCACCGTCCCGACCGCAGCGATGCGGTCCGCGAGTTTGCACGCCAACAGATACGACATTCCGCCGCCGTTCGACAGCCCGTTGGCGTAGATGCGGGTGGGGTCGATGGTGTATTCGCTTTCGAGCTTGTCGATGAGATCGGAGATGAAGGTGACGTCTTCCATCTGCGGATTCAGCGAGTCGGCAGTCCCATGCGCGCCCCAGCGTTTGGGGAAGCCCGTGCCTGAAGGGTAGACCACGATGAAGCCATATTCGTCCGCCAGGGGATTCCACCGGCTGACGTCCCGCTGATTGGCAGGCCATTGCGCGAACCCGTGAAGGGTGATCACGAACGGCGTCGGCGTGGCGGGATCGTAGCTCGGCGGTACATACAGCAGATACTCGCGCCGCACCCCGGACGAGATGAGCGTCCCGTTGGTCTTGTTGGACACCGTGTACGCGAGCGCCAACGCCAAGACGAGCACCACCGGCACAGCGACGATGATCCCGACCATCCGCAGTACCTTTTTCCCGCGTGTGACGCTTTGCTTTGCCATATCCTGTCCCCTTTGGGATATAAACCACGAATTTTCACGAAAAGAGAAAAATTAGTGTGCGTTCGTGAAAATTCGTGGTGAAATCATCCTTGTACCGGCGTCAGCTTCACCAAGGCGACATCGTGGCTGTCAACCAACGTAGAGAAGTCGCCGGTGAAGACGCCCAGGTCCTCGCCGGCCCACAGATCGCGCACTTTGCACGGGCGGCGGTCATGCAAGCCTAGCGCTTCCCAGGCGACGGTGGCCCGGCGTTCGTTGCGCTCGCCCATATTGAACAATCCCACGGCGATGCTTCCGTCGTGCAGTGGTTTGGCCCACGTCTCGACGATCTCCCCGGCCCAATCCGTCTTCCCCACGCGATAGCCCTGGCGACCCAGCGGGTCCTGGTTCACGGCGATGACCTCGCGGTTGAGCAGGATGTCGCGGATGTTCTGGCTCATCGCGCGCACGTCGCAGCCGATCATCAAAGGCGCTGCGAGCAAGCACCACAGGCTGAAGTGGCTGCGATATTCGACGTCGGTGCAGCCGCCGTGCGCGACGTTGCCCTTGCCGTACATCCCCACCACCAACATATCGGGATCGTTCCAGTGGCCCGGTCCGGCGTAGGCTTCCAGCCCGGCCTGCCGGTTGAAGCCGATGTCCACGATGGACTCCCACGAGTCATTGATGTCGCCGGTGGTGCGCCACATGTGCCCGCCGGCCTTTGCGCCCCATTCCCACGGCTTGTGACTCCCCCACTCGCAAATACTGAAGAGGATGTCGCGCCCGGTGACGCGCAGCGCCTGGCCCATGCGCTGGTAGAGCTTGGGGCCGTCCACGCCGGCAGGGGCGAAGCAGAAGTCGTACTTGAGGAAATCCACGCCCCATTCGGCGAACGTCTGTGCATCGACTTCCTCGTATCCGTAGCTCGCGGGCATCCCGGCGCAGGTGTGGCTCCCCGCGCACGAGTAGATGCCGAACTTCAGTCCTTTGCTGTGGACGAACTCCGCCAGCGCGGGGATGCCGTTGGGGAACTTCGCCACATCCCAGGTCAAGCGCCCATTCACACGCTCACGGGCTTCCCACACATCATCAATGACGACGTACTCGTAGCCTGCGTCTTTCACGCCTTCGCTGATAAAAGCATCCGCCGTCTCGCGGATCAGGTCTTCGTGAATGTTGCCACCAAACGTGTTCCAACTATTCCAGCCCATCGGGGGTGTTTGTGCTAACATGGTTTTCTCCTTACTTTTGGATAGAATTGACAGGGTTCTTTTTTGGGGGGAGAGCTGTGGTTTAGCTGGTGTTACTTTCACGCGAAGCAATGTATTCAATCGCGGCTTCGGCGATAAAGCCTGAACGTGTCTCGCCATGCTCGTAAGCGTATTTGTCCATCAGACTTAAGACACGCTCGGGTAAGGTGATATTGACGCGTCTCGTTTTGCCGGATAGTTTGGTTATGTCCACCGTCACAAAGGCCCAGACACCGCCTGCATAGTCGAGGTTGCTTTGGTGATATTCGATGGTCTGGGGGGCAGGGATAGGTTCGTTATCTAGCAATAGGCCTTCCAGGTGACATTCAATGGCTTCGACAACTTGTTCCAGCGCTTCGTCGAGCGTCTCTCCGGCGCTGAAACAACCCGGCAAGTCGGGCACGGTGACGCCATAATCGCTTTCAGGGTCTTTGTGTACAACGACTGGATAACGCATAGTCCCTCACTTTTTCTCTGTCCAGGACCAACCGGCCTGCCGATAGATACTCCTCACTGTCCCAATAGGCAAATCTCGCTTTGGATGCGGAACAGTCACTCGCCCTGGCTTAACTGGGTGTTTGTACTGGTGATGGCTGCCCCGAACGTGGACAAGCACCCATCCATCTTCCTTGAGTTTGGCAATAATTTCACGACTGTTCATAATCAATTATACACACTATACACACTAGTCAATTGGAGGGGATTTACTTCTTTCGTTTCTTCCCGCTTTTCTCTTCCACCTGCTTCTGCAGCTCATACAGTTTGGTGAGTGCATCCAGTGGCGTCAGGCTGTTCACATCGATTTGCCGCAGCGCCTCCACCACGGGCGGCTCCTGCGCGATAAGCATCGGTTGGAACAGCTCCGGTTCCTGAACTTGCGTGCCGGGACGGAATTCGCCGCTTTCCAGTTCCTCGAGCAGCCCTTCCGCGCGATGGACGACCGGCGCGGGGATGCCTGCCAGCCGCGCGACGTGGATGCCGTAGGAGCGGTCCGCGCCGCCGGGAACGACTTTGTGTAGAAAGACCACGTCGTGCCCTTCCTCGGTGACTGCCAGGTTGAAGTTGCGCACGTGCGGCAGATGGTCTGCCATCTCGATCAGTTCGTGGTAGTGGGTGGCGAAGAGCGTCCGCGCGCGGCGCTCCGGGTGATTGTGCAGATACTCGACCACGGCCCAGGCAATCGCCATGCCGTCGTAGGTGCTCGTGCCGCGCCCGACTTCGTCCAGGATGAGCAGGCTCTGCGGTGTGGCGTGATTGAGGATGTTCGCCGTCTCCACCATCTCCACCATAAACGTCGATTGTCCCGCCGCCAGTTCGTCGGACGCGCCGATGCGCGTGAAGATGCGATCCACCACGCCGATGTGCGCCCGCTCCGCCGGGATGAAGCTCCCGATCTGCGCCATCAAGATGATGAGTGCATTTTGCCGCAAGAAAACCGATTTTCCTGCCATGTTGGGGCCGGTGATGATGTGGATGCGGCTTTCTGCGTCCATCACTAAATCGTTGGGTATGAACGGATCGCGCTGCGCCCGCTCGACGACGGGATGCCGCCCGCCTTCGATAGCGAGCACCGGCGCGATCTCGAACGTGGGCCTCGCGTAGTGCTGCCGCGCGGCGACGTCCGCCAGCGCTGCCGCCACGTCGATGCGCGCCAACGCCTGCGCCGTCGCCAGCAAGGCCTGCGCCCGCGCCGCGATCCGCTCGCAGATTTCGCGGAAAAGGCGCGTCTCCAGCTCGGCGATGCGCTCCTCGGCGTTGAGCACCAGGCTCTCGTACTCTTTCAGCTCCGGCGTGATGTAGCGCTCGGAATTGACCAGCGTTTGCTTGCGGATGTAGTGATCGGGCACGAGGCTGACGTTGGACTTGGTCACTTCGAGGTAGTAGCCGAAGACTTTGTTGTAGCCCACCTTGAGGTTTTTGATGCCGGTGCGGTTTCGCTCCTTGTTCTCCAATCCGGCGATCCAGTCGCGAGCGTCCTTTGTCGCCAGCAGGATGCCGTCCAATTCGGCGGAGAAGCCCGGGCGGATCAGCCCTCCCGCGCTGACCTGCGCCGGCGGTTCGTCCACAAGCGCGTCGGCAATCAATCCCGCAATCTCCGGCAGCGGCTCTAATCCGTCCAACAACTCAGTAAATCCGGTGGTTAGGGGGGTGGGTGGTTGGGTGGTTGGGTGGTTGGGTGGTTGGGTGGTTGGGTGGTTGGCCGATTCGCCAATTTGCTCATTCGCCGATTCGCCGATTCGCCGATTCGCCGATTCTAACTTTTCCCGCAACTCCGGCACAACTTCTAGCGTCGCGCGGATGCCGGTGAGGTCGCGGGGCGACGCCCGCCCGGCAAGCACGCGCGTCGTCATCCGTTCCAGATCGGGGATGCGCTTGAGCGCCTGCCGCACCTGCGCCCGCAGGATGCCGTCATCCACGAATCCCTGCACCTGGTCCAGGCGCGCTTCCAGTTCGGGGATGTCGAGCAAAGGGTGCGCGAGCCGCGCGCGAAGCAGCCGCCCGCCCATCGGCGTGCTGGTCGCGTCAATGACGCCGAGCAGCGACCCCTGTTTTTCGCCGCGCAGCGTCTCCGTGATCTCCAGATTGCGCTGCGTCGAAGCGTCGATGCCCATAAAGCGGTCCGTGGCGTAGGTGCGCAAGCCCGTGATCTGCGGCAGCAGCCCTTGCTGCGTCTCTTGCAGGTAGGCGAGCGCTGCCCCTGCCGCCCGAATGGCCAGCGGTTTGCCCTCGCAGCCGAAGCCCTGCAATGTCTGCACGCCGAAGTGTTCCAGCAGCGTTTGTCGTGCGGACGTCTCCTCGAAACGGTAAGCAGCCCAGGGTGTGAAGTTCGCCTGGAGCATCCTTGCCAGCGTCTCTTCGGCGCGCGTCGCCGGTTGTTCAGGATCGCGCTCTTTCCATGCGCCCACTTTGGGGATGAGTACCTCGCGCGGTTGCAGGCGGGCCAATTCCTGCCGCGCCACGCTGAGGACGTCGCCGTCGGCTTCCAGTTGCGTGGCGGCGAACTCGCCTGTGGAGATTTCGGCGTAGGCGACGCCCGCGCGTTTGCCGTCGATGACCACGGCGGCGAGGTAGTTGGGGCGCTTCTCGTCGAGCATCGCCGGCTCGGTGATGGTGCCCGCGGTGACGACGCGCTCGATGCGCCGCTCCATCGGCCCTCGGCTGGTGGGTTCGCCCACCTGTTCGGCGATGGCGACGCGGTAGCCCTTCTCGATGAGCCGGGCGATGTAGCCTTCGACGGCGTGGTACGGCACGCCCGCCATCGGCACGCGCTCGCCCTTTGCCACAGGCCGCGAGGTGAGGACGAGGTCCAGTTCGCGCGCGGCGACCTCGGCGTCATCGTCGAAGGTCTCGTAAAAGTCGCCCAATCGGAAAAAGAGGATCGTATCCGGGTAACGGGCTTTCAAATCCAGGTATTGCTTGCGTATTGGGGTGGTCTCTTTATCGTCCATACGCGGGATTATACTTTGGAGTGGGGCAAGATGCAAGATTATCCTGAGGACTTACCCAAGCCGGTGGAATTTTACCGCAGAGCACGCAGAGTCCGCTGAGATTTCATAATTTCTCAGCGGTCTCTGCGGTGAAAAATGGGCGCGATTGCGCAGGTCCAAACCTGCATCTTGCATCCTTTATTGCATCGGCATCCAGATGCCGTGTTCTTTGCCGAATTGGATGGCGGATTCGTAGCCCGCGTCGGCGTGACGGACGACGCCCAGGCCCGGATCGGTGGTGAGGACGCGCTCCAGGCGGCGCGCGGCGGCGGGCGTGCCGTCCGCCACGATCACCTGCCCGGCGTGCTGTGAGTAGCCGATGCCCACGCCGCCGCCGTGATGGAAGCTCACCCACGTCGCGCCGCCCACCGCGTTGATGAGGGCGTTGAGGATGGGCCAGTCGGAGATGGCGTCGGAGCCGTCTTTCATCGCTTCGGTCTCGCGGTTGGGGCTGGCGACGGAGCCGGCGTCCAGGTGATCCCGCCCGATGACGATCGGCGCGCTGATGCGCCCATCGGCCACCGCGTCGTTGAACGCCAGTCCGGCGCGGGCGCGCTCGCCATAGCCGAGCCAGCAGATGCGCGAGGGCAGCCCTTGCCAGGCGACCTGTTCCTGCGCCATCTTGATCCAGCGGACGAGGTGTGTGTTCTCCGGGAAGAGGTCCATGATGATGCGGTCGGTCTCGTAGATGTCGTTGGGATCGCCGGAGAGGGCCACCCAACGGAATGGGCCTTTGCCTTCGCAGAATAGCGGGCGGATGTAGGCCGGAACGAAGCCGGGATAGGCGAACGCCTCGGTCAGGCCGTTGTCGAATGCGCGCTGGCGCAGGTTGTTGCCGTAGTCGAAGACGACGGCTCCGCGCTTTTGCATCTCGACCATCGCCGCGCAGTGTTCCGTCATCGTGCGGATGGCCTCGGCCTGGTAGCGCTGCGGATCGCTCTCGCGCAGCGCGACGGCTTCCGCCAACGTCATCCCGTTGGGGACGTAGCTCAGCGGATCGTGCGCGGGGGTCTGGTCGGTCACGACGTCGGGGATGACGCCGCGTCGCAGCAATGCCGGGAATACGTCGCCCGCATTGCCGATGAGGCCGATGGCGTAGGCTTCGCCCCTGGCGCGGTGGTTTTCGAGCGTGCGCAGCGCGGCATCCAGGTCCTCCATCACCGCGTTGACGTAGCGGTGCTTGAGCCGCCGCTCGGCGCGCCACGGATCGACTTCGACGATGAGGCCCACGCCCTCGTTCATCGTGATCGCCAGCGGCTGCGCGCCGCCCATCTCGCCCAGACCGGCGGTCAGCGTGAATTTGCCCTTGAGCGAGGCGTGCGCGCCGAAGTGCTGGCGGGCCAGCGCGCCCAACGTCTCGTACGTGCCTTGCAGGATGCCCTGCGTGCCGATGTAAATCCACGAGCCGGCCGTCATCTGCCCGTACATAATCAGCCCGGCGCGTTCCCACTTATCGAAGTTCTCCTGTGTGGCCCACGCCGGGACGATGTTGGAGTTGGCGATGAGCACGCGCGGCGCGTCCTCGTGCGTCTTGAAGACGGCGACCGGTTTGCCCGACTGCACCAGCAGGGTGTCGTCCACGTCCATTTTTTGCAGCGTTTCCAGAATGGCGTCGAACGCCTCCCAGTTGCGGGCCGCGCGTCCCCGTCCGCCGTAGACAATAAGATTGTCGGGGTCGCCTGCCACTTCGGGATCCAGGTTGTGCTGGAGCATACGAAACGGCGCTTCCAACAGCCAGTTCTTGCAGTGCAGTTGTGTGCCGCGTGGGGGATGAACGATACGTTTTGTCATCATAGCCTCCGTATTCTCGTTACTAAAACTTGGTAACTGGTAACTGGTAACTGGTAACTGGTAACTGGTAACTGGTAACTGGTAACTGGTTACTCGTTACTCGTTACTCGTTACTTATCCCTCATTGGGGATGAAAGAAGCTGGCGCACGTGAATGTGTCCAGCTTCTCGAAGATAAAGAGCGTGTCAGAGGGGATTTACAGCAAGGGCGCGAGCGTCTGCACGGCGCGGTGCATTTCCAGGAATACCAGGCCGAGCTTGGCATTTTGATGGGCCAGTACCGTGAGTACAGCCTCCTCGCCAACGGACATAAGGATGACGTAACCTTTGTCGCCCTTGATGTAGACCTGTTCGAGCATACCTCGTCTTAGTTCGCTTGCGATACGCTCTCCCAGCGACAGCATCGCCGCCGACATTGCCGAAACGCGATCTTCTTCCGAACCGGCGGGCAAGGCCGAGGCGATGATCAGGCCATCGACGCTGACGATGGCGGAGGCTTCGATATCCGTGGTGCCGGATTGCAGCGTGTACAGCGCTTCTGTGAGACGTTCTGTGCGGGATATGGTCATAATCCCCTCCTGGGAAAAGAGTCAATGGTTCAAAACTAATAGTACCACAAGTACAAAGGCCTGTCAATTTGACAGATGGTCTCTTTGAACTTACAATCCAGCATTATGGCAATGATGGATCAGGCGGCGCTCAGGGGAAATCCCTCCTTTGTGTGGCGCGCCGGGCAAGAGCGACGCCTGGCGATGGTGCGCCGTTACGCCTCGCTGGAAGGCCGGCGCGTGTTGGACGTGGGCTGTGGGCTGGGGATGTACACCTCGGCGTTCCTGCGGTACACGCCGCACGTCTTCGGCGTGGAAATCGAGGCCGATCGCGCGCGCGAAGCCCGCGCCCGTGCGAAGGGTGTGACTCGTTCGGTGGGCGAGATGCTCCCGTTTGCCGACCATACCTTCGATGTGGTGTTCTCGCACGAGGTGCTGGAACACGTGGCGGATGATCGCCTGTGCGCGCGGGAGTTGGTGCGTGTGACCCGGTCCGGCGGGCGCATTGTGATCTTCGTTCCCAATCGCCTTTATTTTTTCGAGACACACGGCGTCTACTGGCGCGGCGTCTATCACTTCGGCAACAAGCCACTGGTCAACTGGCTGCCCGACGCACTGCGGAACCGCCTCGCGCCGCACGTCCGCGCCTACACCGGACGCGGACTAAGGCGTTTGTTCATCGATTTGCCCGTGCGCGTTGTCGTCCACACACAAATCTATCCGGGATACGACAACATCGTCGCTCGCCTGCCGCGCGTGGGGCGTTTTTTCCAGTGGATGACCTATGCGCTGGAGAAGACGCCGCTCCGCGTCTTCGGATTATCGCATTTCCTCGTGTTGGAAGTGTACAAACGACAGGACTTCGGGGATGCCACAGCCGGATCCTGATCCTGCGCGCCGTTATACAGGGGGTTTTTAGCAAAAATATGCACGAATGAGAAGTGCAATTAGTGTGGATTCGTGAAGATCAGTGGTTCAGTTTTTGGGGGAGGAGACGATGTCTTTACGCAAAACTGTGCGCGAAAGCGCCTTCAATCTGGCACGCCGCGATCTGGCGATTTTCCTGGAAGAACACGAGGACAACCTTATCGCCATCTTCCGTGAGGAAATGCAGCGTTTGGATGACGATTTGCCCGAGGAGGCGGTGTTTATTGACCTCAATCTGGTCGGCATCGGCGATATGATTCTCAAAGCGGCGCTGCGCGCGATACGACGCTTCCTGCTCGAAGCGCCTGACAAATCGCCCGATGCTGTGACTCGCTCGGCGACCCGTGCTAAAGTTGAGGTACAGCCCGTGGAAAACGTACCGTTTTGGCGTCGGAAGTCGCAATGAGATGCGCTATCGTCCGCTGTACTTGGGGACGGTGATTTTGGCGTAGCCCTTTACTTTATTTCCCCGTCGCTCCCGTTGTGGTTATATTCTTGTTCGATCGATTTCACCTGATACCGTAACCAAGCCAGGGCTACCGGCTCATAGCGACGGCACAAGAGCACGGAACAGTGCACGTGTTCTGCAACCCAGTCGTCGATGGAGCCGAATAGCCGTGTATTTTTCGTCCATTCTTCTGAGGCGCCCACGACGACTAGATCGTATGGGTGGCGATTCGCTTCTGTCAAAATACCTTGCTGTACCGATTCTGCTTGCGTGACCTGCAAGTTGAAATTATCAGGGACTTCTTCAAGCGCCTCTTCGACGATTTCAGCCAGGTACAGGTTTTGATCTTCGATCTCTTCTTCTTCCAGCGGTTCGGTGAGCAGGCGCAAGACCGTGACCTGGGCATCGTCGGCCATGGAGATTTCGTTTGCCAGCCGCAGGGCCATCCGTGAGTGCGGGCCACCGCCTACCGGCACCAAAATGCGATTGACTTCGTCCAGACCCCGGTCCAGGAGTACGGCCACATTGGTATGTCCTTTTTGCAATATGACCTTCACCGGGTTGTCGGCCAATTTCCTGGTATCCAGTGCGCCCGGCCAGCCCGCCAACAACAGCTTGAGGTTGTGGCGGCTTTCGATTTCGTCCAGAATGCCTTCGGAGACGCTGTGCGCCGCGCGCACTTTGGAATACAAGGCGACGTTCTGGGCGTTTACGTCTGCTGTCACCTGGCGCAGGAAACTCTGCTGCTGGGGTTTGAGTTGGTGGGCGATGCGTTTTGCGCTGTCCAGGGGTAAATCGCGGCTCGTGGTGATCACACTCATCACACAGACATAGGTGTCACTACTGGCCTGCGCGACAATGGAGGCCAGGTGAACCAGGCTTTTTACAGTCTGCGGATTGGCGGCGGCAACTAAAATCAGATCATCTGCCGGCTCTGCGGCTTTGATGCGTTCGCGCAGAGAGCGGAAAAGGGGCGGCGCTGCGTAGAATGCGATGGTGAATACTGCCAGAATACCGCCGCCGAATGCCAGCGCGCGCCAATCGGCAAAGGTGATGATGAGCAGACAGGTCAACCCGGCCAGGTAAGCGGTCAAGGGGAAGAAAGGCGCTTTGAATGGCCGTTCGATGTCAGGATGGCGTTGGCGCAGACGGATCATGGCCAGGCTACTCCAGAATAACACGAACAGATAACCGGAACTGGAGATGTAACTCAGGAAGTCTACGACTCCGATGACAGCGACCAGTGCACTGATACCGCCGATGATGAGGACGGACACGTGCGGGGTGCGGAACCGGCTCAATTTGGAGAACATCCGCGGCCACACGCCGTCACGACCCAGGGTGAAGGCCTCGCGTGTGGCGCTGAGCATCGCTGAGTTGATCGATGTGAGGGTTGCCACCATACCGGCGACGGCCATCATCGGCACGCCCCATCCAGGGATGAAATGGCGTACTGCGTCGGTCAGGGCCGTTTCCGAACCGGCCAGTTCTTGCCAGGGCACCGTCCCCAGCGTCACCAGCCCGACCAAGACGTAAATCAGCGTGCACAGTGTGAGGCTGATGAGGATACCGCGTGGGATGTTGCGGCTTGGGTTGTTGATCTCTTCCGCGTCGTCGGCGATGACCTCGAAGCCCACATAGGCGTTGTAGACCAGGGCGATCGTCGCCATGATACGGGTAAAATTGGCCCAGAAGCCTTTGTGCGCGAAGATACTCTCTCCGGAAACAAATACCGTCCAGCTAAACCCTTCGGGGCTGACCAGACCCGCGCCAATGTAGATCACGAAAACTGCCAGCAAGAGGCCACCCAAAACAATCTGCGCGTTGCCGACTTTGGTCACACCCAGGATGTTTAGAAAAGCAAACACGGCGATGACGATGATGGCCGTGGGTATGATGGGCAGAAAAGGCAGAAACACCTTGAGGGAATAGGCAAATCCCACGGCGGAAAGCGCTGCGTAGAACGTGCTCGACAGGCAATCCATAGAACCAACCAGAAATGAAAGGATGCCGGCGCCATAAGCTTCGCGCACGTAACTCATCGCGCCGCCCGCGACCGGATAGGTTGCGCCCAGTTCGCAGTAATTGAGCGCCACGCTGTAGCTCAATAGCCCGCCGATGAGCAGCGCCAATACCGCCGCCGGACCGGCCATGCCGGCTGTGTGCCCGGTCAGGACGAAAATTTCGGCGGCGATGGTGCCCGCTGTCCCTAACATAATCACTTGCGTCAGGTTTAGTTGACGTTTTAGCTTACGTTTGCTCATCTTGGATGTCTCCTTGAACTGGATAGAAATGGAGAAGACAATCCAGTATTATACCACTTTTTGTTGCCTTGTTTGTGCCCTTTGTTGAGCTGTGTATATGTAAAAGGAAGGCCACATCTTATCTCTTGGGACTTGGTATGTGCTTGCTATCTTGGCGCCTCGTCGTATAATGCGGGCTGTTCTGACGCCGCATTGGCCTTGTCAATGGTCCCTCTTTATTTCTTGCACTCTGAGTGTTCTGTGGATTCTGTGCTCTCTTGAGGAGGATTTGGATTATGCCCGGATTCGAGCTTGTTTCGAGTTTCAAACCCACCGGCGATCAGCCGCAGGCGATTGAGCAGTTGGTGGATGGCCTGAACAAAGGCTACCACCATCAGGTGCTCAAAGGCGCCACCGGCACCGGGAAAACCTATGCGATGGCGCAGGTCATCGCGCAGACGCAGCGGCCCACGTTGGTGCTGGCGCACAACAAGACGCTCGGCGCGCAGCTCTACTCGGAGTTCCGTGAGCTGTTCCCCAACAACGCCGTCGAGTACTTCGTTTCGTACTACGACTATTACCAGCCCGAAGCCTACGTGCCGCAGCACGACCTCTACATCGAGAAGGATGCCGACATCAACGACGAGATCGACCGGCTGCGGCTGGCGGCGACGGCGGCGGTGCTTACGCGGCGCGATGTCATCATCGTGGCGTCGGTTTCGGCGATTTACGCGCTCGGCAATCCGCAGGAATGGGGGCGTGTCATCCTCCCGCTGAACGTGGGGCAGGCCGTCCGCCGCGAGACGGTGATGCGCCACCTGGTCAGCATCTACTACACCCGCAACGATCTCGAATTCAAGCGCGGCACTTTCCGCGCGCGCGGCGATGTTCTCGAAATCCGCCCGGCCTATACCGAAACCGCCTACCGCGTCTCCTTCTGGGGCGACGAGGTTGAGCGCATCACGGAGGTCAACCCTCTCACCGGTGAGGTGATAGATTCACCGAAAGAAATACAGATTTTCCCGGCAAAGCACTACGTCACGTCGGAAGAGCGCGTCAAACAGGCGATTACGGACATCGAGAATGAGCTGGAGGCGCGCCTGGAGGAATTCAACGCGCAGGGCAAGCTGCTGGAGGCGCAGCGCCTCGAACAGCGCACGCGCTACGACCTGGAGATGATCCGCGAGATCGGCTACTGCTCCGGCATCGAGAACTACTCGCGCCACATGGACCAGCGCGCGCAGGGCGAGCCGCCGTGGACGCTGCTCGACTACTTCCCCGCCGACTTCCTGCTGATCGCGGATGAGTCGCATATGTCGATCCCGCAGGTGCGCGGGATGTTTTTCGGGGATCGCAATCGCAAGCAGACGTTGGTGGATTACGGTTTCCGCCTGCCTTCGGCGCTCGACAACCGCCCACTCACCTTCGATGAGTTTAGCGAGCGGCTGAACCAAGTCATCTACACCAGCGCCACGCCCGCCGACTACGAGCTGGCGCTCGCCGATCAGGTGGTCGAGCAAATCATTCGTCCCACCGGCATCCTCGATCCCGAGATCATCGTGCTGCCGACGAAGGGCCAGGTGGACGATCTCGTGGGCCGCATCCGCGAGCGCGTGGAACAGGGACAGCGCGTCCTCGTCACCACGCTGACCAAGAAGATGTCCGAAGACCTCGCCGACTACCTGCGCGAGCTGAATGTCAAGGTGACGTACCTGCACAGCGAAGTGCAGACGATCGAGCGCGTTGAGATTCTGCGCGACCTGCGCCTGGGCCAGTACGACGTGCTGGTGGGCATCAACCTGCTGCGCGAGGGCCTGGATCTGCCTGAGGTGAGTCTCGTGGCGATCCTCGATGCGGACAAGCAGGGCTTCCTGCGCAGCGCCACGGCCCTTATCCAGACGATGGGCCGCGCCGCCCGTCACACCGAGGGTACGGTCATCATGTACGCCGACACCGTCACCGACGCGATGCGCGAAGCCATCGACGAGACGAACCGTCGCCGCGAGAAGCAGCAGGCTTATAACAAAGAGCATGGCATCGTGCCGCAAACCATCATCAAGGAGATCCACGACCTCACCGACCGCGTCCGCGCCGCCACGCAGAAGGAGGACGAACGTGCGCTCAAGCCGGAGGAACTGGAACCCGCCACGCTGGAGAAGCTCATCCGCGAGCTGGAGAAGGAGATGAAGACCGCCGCCGAGAACTGGGAGTTCGAGAAGGCCGCCGCCCTGCGCGATCAGATCTTCGAGATGCGGGGGATTCTGGAGAACAAGTCGCCGTTGTGGAAGAGAGACAGGAGTAAGGAGTAGGGAGTAGGGAGTAGGGGAGTAGGGAGTATGAAGTATGGGTTAAGGCCGGTGGCGTTTCAGCCGTTGCCGTTGGGGAAGGTGAGGCCGCTGGGGTGGCTGGCGCGGCAATTGCGGATTCAGGCGGATGGAATTAGCGGGCACCTGGACGAGTTCTG
>DYKY01000075.1:0-4445 GCA_020722365.1 Thermoflexus sp. | reverse complement strand
CGCGGCAATTGCGGATTCAGGCGGATGGAATTAGCGGGCACCTGGACGAGTTCTGACCCGACGTGAAGGATAGCCGCTGGTTCGGCGGCGACGCCGAAGCGTGGGAGCGCGCGCCGTATTGGCTGGATAGCCTGATCCCGCTGGCGTTTGTGCTGGATGATGCCACACTAAAGGGGAGGGCGATGCGCTACGTGGACTACATCATCGCGCACCAGCGCGAGGATGGCTGGCTCGGTCCGCGCGAGATGATTGCCGCCGCCGGTCGTCCGGAGGATGCGCGCTACGATCTCTGGGCGCAACTGCTGGCGACGAAGATGCTGGTGCAGTTGTTGGAAAAGTAGACAGTAGTCGGTAGACGGTAGACGGGGGGAAAAAAACCTGTCTACTGTATTCCGTCTACCGTCTACTTGCCTACCACCAGAATGCTTCGATACGCAATCCCGTTCGCTCTGCGACCTCGTTGGCGATACGCTTGAGGACGTAGGGCGGCACACGTTCCACGCCGGTGTCGGGCACGGGGTAGTCGGTGCTGTAGATTTGGACGGCGGTAGGATGGACGGCATCCAACGCTGTTACCCACGCCTCGAACGCTTCCCCTTTGATGTTACTCACATTCCCATCAATCAGCACGCTTTGCACGATCAGGTTGCGTGTCACTTTCAGCCCTGCGAGTATCGTACCCAGTGTCACGCCTGGCGCGGGATGATTGATTCGTGCCAGTGTCGCCGGATCGCCCGCATCCAGCTTGAGGATGGGCAGGTCGAAATCGCGCAGGGCTGCCTGGATATGCGGCAGATGCGCGGTTGTCGCGTTGGAGAACAGCGCCAGCTTCATGTTCGGCGCGAGTGCGTCCCGCAAACGTCGCGTCTCGGCGACGATGGCCGGGAAGTGCGGGTGCAATGTCGGTTCGCCGTTGCCGGAGAAGGTGAGCGCGTCGACGTGGGGATAGCGCCGCAGAGCGGTTTCGATAGCACGGAGCACATTGCCCATGTCGGGAAATGTAGCCGCGATTTCCAAATCGCGCCCCATTGCAGTGTGCACGGTTGTGTGCCCATAGTGGCAGTAAACGCAGTCGAAGGAACAAACCTTGCGGTCGAACGGCAGCAGGTTCACGCCCAGCGAGCGTCCCAGCCGCCGGGAGAACAGCGGGCCGTAGGTGAGGGTGGTTTCGAGGGGGAGAACTCTCATTTTCTACGCTTCCGCCGGATCACAATCCGGTGTTGTCTGAAGTGCTGGATTGTGATCCAGCACAAGCATTGAATAACACGCCTTGTCTTTCACGCTCTTGCCGGATCACAATCCGGCGTTTTTTACTCTGTCAGTTCCCATACATTTCGCACAGGAATCAGCCCCGGTTCTCCGGTCAGATAATACCGTGCGCTTGACCAAGGGTAATCCGCTGCGGATTCAGCTAAGGCCCAATATTGTACCATGTTTCGCCTCGCAGACTACTCTTTCCCTTGACTTGATCGCCGAACGAGTAAAATTGTAGGAGAAGATTGAGAACCAATCCCTAATTACCCATTACCTGAAAAGTGAGGTTACGATGGACAACGATACGATTTACATTCCGGTTGATGTGATCCACGCCTTCATGATCGATACCTTCAAAGCACAGGGCGTTTCCGACGAGGATGCGCAGATTTGCGCGGACGTGCTGATCGCCTCTGACTTGCGCGGCATCGAGTCGCACGGGGTGGGGCGGCTCAAGTATTACTACGACCGCATCCAGATGGGCGTGCAGTTCCCCACGGCGCAGATGGAGATCGTCAAGGACGAGGGGGCGACGGCGCTGATCGACGGACATCACGGCATGGGCCATCCCACAGCCTATCGCGCGATGAAGCTGGCGATGCAGAAGGCGAAGCAGTACGGTGTGGGGGCGGTGGCGGTGCGCAACACGACGCACTTTGGCATTGCCGGGTACTATCCGCTGATGGCGGTTAAGGAAGGCTTGATCGGCTTCACGGTGACGAACGCGCGCCCGTCGATCACGCCGACGTTCGGCGCGGAGCCGATGCTGGGGACAAACCCCATCGCCTTTGCCGCGCCCTCCGATATGGACTATCCCTTCTGCTTCGACGGCGCGACATCGATTTGCCAGCGCGGCAAGGTCGAGGTGGCAGACCGCGCCGGGAAGCCGATCCCCGCAGGGTGGGTGATCAGCTCCGAAGGTGAGTTGATGACGGACCCGGCGCAAATCCTGGTTGATCTGGGCAAAAACAAAGCCGCGCTGCTGCCGCTCGGCGGGGCGGGCGAGTTGTTCGCGGGCTACAAGGGTTACGGCCTGGCGACGATGGTGGAAATCCTCTGTGCGTCGCTGTCCAACGGAGCGTTTTTGAAGGACTTGCTCGGTTTCGCGCCGGACGGTTCGCGCCGCCCGTTCATGGTCGGCCATTTCTTCCTCGCCATCGACATTGAGCACTTCATCCCGCTGGAGGTCTCGCGCAAGGTGACGGGCGACATTATGCGCGGATTGCAAGCCGCCCGCAAGGAACCGGGCCACGACCGCATCTACGTGGCAGGCGAGAAGGAATACGAGAAAGAGAAAGTCATCCGCGAGCAGGGCGTTCCGGTCAACGCGAACCTGCGCAAAGATTTGCAGACGATGCGGGATGCGTTGGGCATTGCAGGGTACGAGGCGTATTTTTGAGACGGGAGTAAGGAGTACGGAGTATGGAGTAAGGGCCATACTCCGTACTCCTTACTCCATATTCCCTGAGGAGCATGGGTATGGCAAATCGTGAGAATCTGGTCTTTCTGGCGGTCGATCTCGGCGCGGAAAGCGGTCGGGTGGTGGCGGGAACGTTTGACGGCGAGCGCATCGCCCTGGAGGAAGTCCACCGCTTCCCCAACGGGCCGGTCGATGTGATGGGGCATCTCCACTGGGACGTGCTGCGCCTGTGGAGCGACATCAAGGTTGGGTTGGCGAAGGCTGCGCAACGCTATGGCAACCGCATCGCCGGCATCGGGCTGGATACGTGGGGCGTGGACTTTGGGCTGCTGGACGCGAACGACGAACTGCTCGGCAATCCCTACCACTACCGCGACAGCCGCACCGATGGGATGATGGAACGCGCTTTCGAGAAGGTGTCGCGTGAGGCGATCTTCGAGGCGACAGGCATCCAGTTTTTGCAGTTGAACACCCTCATCCAGCTCGTGGCGATGGTTGAAGCGCACTCGCCGCAGTTGGAAATAGCGCACACGCTCTTGATGATGCCGGACTTGCTCAACTTCTGGCTGACGGGCGTGAAGGCCAACGAGTTCAGCGACGCGACGACGAGCCAGTGCTACGATCCGCGCGCGGGAACGTGGGCTTACGGGATGTTAGAGCAGTTAGGTATCCCCACGCGCATGTTCCGCGATGGTGCGGGCGACCGCATTGTGCCACCGGGAACGGTGCTTGGCTCCCTGCTGCCGTCCGTGGCCGAGGAAGTTGGCCTGGGCGCAGTGCCCGTTATTGCCCCTGCCACGCACGACACCGGTTCGGCGGTCGCCGCCGTGCCGATGGACCCGGAAAACGCGATCTACCTCAGTTCGGGCACATGGTCGCTGCTGGGCGTAGAATCGAAAGCCCCCATCATCAACAACGCGATGCTGGTGTACAACCTCACCAACGAGGGCGGCGTGAACGGCACATTCCGCCTGCTCAAGAACATCATGGGCCTGTGGCTGGTGCAGGAATGTCGCCGCGAGTGGCAGCGCGCGGGCGAGGATCACGACTACGGCGAGATGGTGGAGATGGCGGCAGCCGCGCCCGCGTTCGGGCCGCTGATCTATCCAGGCGACGACCGCTTCCTTGCACCGGGCGATATGACGCCGCGCATCCAGGCGTTCTGCCGCGAAACCGGGCAAGCCGTTCCTGAGACGAAGGGCGCGATCCTGCGCTGCGCGCTCGAAAGCCTGGCGCTGGAATATCGCCGGGTGGCGGAGAAGCTCGACGCGCTCACCGGCAAGCGCCTGGCGACGATTCACATCATCGGCGGCGGCGCGAAGAACGAATTGCTCGACCGGTTCGCGGCGGACGCGACCGGGCGCACGGTCGTCACCGGCCCGATCGAGGCGACGGCGCTCGGCAACGTGCTCGTGCAGGCCATCGCGCTGGGGCACATCGGCTCCATCGCCGAAGGCCGTGAGGTTGTCGCGCGCTCGTTTGCGCTGAAGACGTTCGCGCCGCGCGATACGGCGGCGTGGGATGCGGCGTATCGGCGATATCTGAGGATTAGAGAGAAATGAGAAATGAGTGATGAGTGATGAGTGATGAGTGATGAGTGATGAGTGATGAGTGATGAGTAATGAGTGATGAGTAATGAGTGATGAGTGATGAGTGATGAGTGATGAGTGATGAGTAATGAGTGATGAGTGATGAGTTACTCCCTACTCCCTACTCCCTACTCCTTACTCCTTACTCCTTACTCCTTACTCCTTACTCCTTACTCCTTACT
>DYKY01000074.1 GCA_020722365.1 Thermoflexus sp. | reverse complement strand
GGCAAAGTGAACCAAAATGTGCAGCCCTTTCCCGGAACGCCCGCGCTTTCCACACCGACCTGCCCGCCGAGTTTTTCGACGATGCGCTGCACGATGGAAAGTCCAAGGCCATGCCCCTCGGCTTTGTCCTGGTGGAAGCGGGTGAAGGGCGTGAACAGTTGTGCACGTTCTTCAGGGAGAAGGCCGGGGCCGTTATCGCGGATCCAGAAAACGATTTTGGATTCTGGATTTTGGATTTTGGCAATTTGCTCCGAATCGAAAACGGGCAATCCTGAATCAGAAGTCCAAAAACCAAGTTCGATGCGCGGCGGGAGATGCGCCTCAGTGTCGCCGCCATATTTGACGGCGTTGCTGATTAGATTTCCCCAGACGATTTCGACCCACGCAGCGTAACCGGAGGCTACAGGCCAGGTCTCCGGCATAACGATCTCCGCCTGCGTCTCCTGGATGCGTAATTCCAGATTTGCAAGCACTTCGGCGATGATCGCGCCTGTATCCAACGGCCCAATCTCAAGCGCGTCGAGCTGGCGCACACGGGCGAACAGCAGCAGTTCGTCGATGATGTCACGCATCTTGTAGCCGGTGACGGTGATACGATGCAGGTTCTCGGCGACACTTTCCGGATCCATCCGGGCAAAGCGTGATTCGAGCAGGCTACTGAAGCCGATGACGGCGCTCAACGGGTTCTTCAAGTCGTGGGCGACCGTGCGCGCGAAGGCGTTGAGGTCGGCGTTGCTGGCCTCCAATTCCGCGTTGGCAACGCGCAATTCGTGGTTGGCCGCCGTCAACTGTCGCTGTAAAGCATAGAGTGTGAGATGCGTCTTCACTCGCGCCAGCACTTCCTCGATCTGGAAAGGTTTGGTGATGTAGTCCACGCCGCCAAGCGTAAACGCCTGGATCTTGTCCTCGGTCTGGTCCAGCGCGCTGATGAAGATGACGGGAATATCGCGGGTGTGCGGATCGTCCTTGAGCGCGGCGCAGACTTCGTAGCCGTTCATGCCGGGCATGTTGATATCCAACAGAATCAGGTCAGGAGGCGCTGCGCGCGCGGCGGTCAACGCCAGCTTGCCGTTGGGCGCCGGGCGGACTTTGTAGCCCTGGTCGGTCAGCATGCCCGCGAGCAGGCGCAGATTGGCGGGCGTATCATCGACGACGAGAATATCGCCGGTTATCGCAATGTCCGAATGACGCAGTAACGTATCCACAACGAGGCTCCTTCAAGAACAGTTACAAGTTTCAAGTTTCAAGTTGCAAGTTGCAAGTTGCAAGTTGATTCGATGACAGGGGGTTAGTCCTGCTTTTGGTCTGTGAGTTGAATGATCTTCTCATAGTCGAAGTTATGCACCCACTGCGCCAGGGTATCGGCCAAACGTGGTGCCTGGGGCCGGATGTCGGCGATAAGCGTTGCGATACGCCCGGCATCCAACGTGACCGCGGCATGCTGAAGCTCTGCCTGCCATTCCGACGGCAGAGCCTGCAATGCGGTGCGCAGTGCCGTCAACGTTGTAGCCTCATCCGCCGCAGAGGCACCGGTCTGTGCGGCACCGGCGTCACTTGCCTCTGTCGTCTCATAAAGGAATTGGACACCCAAATGGCGTGTCAGGATGTCGAAGACCTCATTTTCACGGAAAGGCTTGCGCACAAAATCATCGCAGCCAGCCTTGAGGATGGCATCGCGGTCTTCCTCAAAGGCGCTGGCCGTCAGAGCGACGATAATCGCGGTACGTCCTAGCTGCCGCGCACGCTCTTTGATGCGTTGCGTGGCAGCGTAGCCGTCCATTACGGGCATACGCATGTCCATCCACACCAGATGCGGCTGCCAGCTTTCCCACACCTCGATGCCCTCCTGCCCATTGACCGCACAGCGCATTTCGAAGCCAAACGGCTCTAACAACTTGACAAGCACCTCACGGTTAGCCTGCTGATCTTCGACGACGAGCAAGCGATAGGGACCACCATCCGGGGCATGCTGATCCGGTGCAAGGCCGGTCACATGGCGGTGCGCCTGTTCAATATGCGCCTCAACGTCGTCAGGGTCAGCCTGAGTGACCGGAATCTGCACACGGAAGATGCTCCCCTCACCCACAACACTATGGACGTCGAGTTCGCCATGCATCAAAGCGACAAATTGCCGGCTGATGGGCAGGCCCAGGCCAGTTCCTTCCTGCGATTTTTGCCCACTGGCGGTCTGGATAAAAGGATCGAAAAGCACACACATCTCTTCTTCAGCGATGCCGGAGCCGGTGTCTTCTACCTCGAAAAGTAGACGGTAGACGGTAGACAGTAAACGGGGTGTGCCTTCTTGTGTTTGCGGTTTGCTGGCAACGCGCAGGGTGACGCCACCCTCTTCGGTGAACTTTACAGCGTTACTGAGAAGGTTCATCAAGACCTGGCGGAGCTTGCTCTCGTCGGCATAGATATATTGAGGCACGTCAGGTGCAATATCGAAAATGAGGCTCAAGTGCTTATTGGCAGCGCGCATCGCAAACATCTCTTGCAGCCCTACCAATAGCCGGTGCAGATCGAAGGCGTTCTCCTGGAGCACGGCACGCCCGGCCTCAATCTTAGACATTGTCAAAACGTCGTTGATCAGCGCCAGCAGGTGTTCGCCGCTGCGCCCGATGGTATCCAGGTAATTGCGCTGTATAGGCGTGCTTTGTGGATCACGGGCCATCAGTTGCGAGTAACCCAGGATCGCATTGAGGGGGGTGCGCAACTCATGGCTCATGTTCGCCAGGAAAATGCTCTTGGCACGGTTGGCGGCCTCAGCCGATTCCTTGGCCGTCTCCAACTCGGCCGTCCGCTCGGCTACACGCTGCTCCAAATGAGCGTAGGACTCGCGCAGACGCGCCGACATGCTGTTGAACTGCCTTGCCAGCGCCTCAATCTCGTCGCCGGTGGAGACTTCAATCGTCTGGTTGAAGTCTCCGGCGGCAACCTCTTGGGCCGCAGCAGTCAGCCTCTCAATCGGCGAAGTCACGTGCTTGATACTCTTGGCGATCATAAATGCTGGGGCGACAACACCCAACAGCAAAAGCAACACCAGCACAGGCTGAAAGGCGCGCATATCACGGGTAAGCGTCCGCCAATCATCCTCCAGGACCAAGCCCCAATTGGTGTTGGGGACGGCGGCAAAGCTGGAAATCGTCTCATGGCCCAAGACATTCTTGATGCGTACAGCGTTGGTCTTTCCGCTAAGGACCAATTCCACCACCAACTCCGAGGAGAAATCCTCACCGATGTAGTTATCGTCGAAATGATAGATAACACGTCCCTGGCTATCCACGAGGTAGAAGTTGGCGCCGTTATCGGCCTGAAGCAATTGCGTGATGTACTCGGCGTAGCGGGCCTGTGTTTCTGTCGTCCATGGCATCAGTTCCACGCTGACACCGAGTAATTCATTATCCTCGATGACAGGTGTGACATGAGCGATAAATTCTGTTTCCATCTCAGGATCGGTCGTGATGTCCGAGATAAACGGTTCACCAGAATCAAGTGCAGTCTTAATGTACTCACGGTCCGACCAATCCTGTCCCACCAAATCTAGCCGTTCGGGCACAGCCGCCACAACCACTCCAGAAGTGTCCAGAAACAGTCTGAGCGTATCATCGGGCAAGGCTTGCTGACCCGGTGGCTCAGACATCTTTGGTAGAGGAGTGACAAACGCTTTGTTGACAAAGGCACGGCCATGACTCGCATCGGTCATCAATACACTCAACTGATTCGCCATCAGACGGGCCAACTCACGGTCACGCTGAATCAGAAGTTTGGTCGTCACCCGGCTGTAAAAAGCCAGCGTTAGTGCCCCTACCGCAATCTGTACGAAAATAACCGGCAGAATCGCCGCCGCCAAGATTTTGCGACGCAGGGTTTTACGCAACCAGAACGGAATATCCATGCGATGTTTTTTCATCGATTATCCTCGCTATTTATTATGAACTCTCCGATCTCAGCGACCAGCGGGCTGCTCTTCCAAAATAACGGGAATGACCTGTTCGCGACCAGCGCGGAGAACAGTAATCTGCACAGGATCGCCAACCGCCTTTTGCGTCTCAAGATAAATCGTCCACGTTTCCATATCGGTGACCGGCTGACCATCAATCGCGACGATGATGTCACCACCTACGGGAACCTGGTAGCGCCCCATCCGCACCATGCGGTCGCCGCCGCGAATCCCGGCGACATCCGCCGGACCACCCCGCGCGACCTTGAGCACCAGCAAACCGGTGTCCACCGGGATATCCATCCCGGCCTTGCGGAACCAATCCGCGATGGAAGGCGTCAGCGCCGTCATTTCCGTTCCCACCCACGGATGTGGATAGTAGCCTCGGGCAATCAGCTCCACGACGACGCGTTTGACGGTATCCACCGAAACGGCAAAGCCGATACCTGCCGAGGCCCCGCTCGGGCTGACGATCTGCGAGTTAACACCGACGACGTGTCCGTTGAGATCAAGCAATGGACCGCCGGAGTTGCCGGGGTTGATCGCCGCATCGGTCTGAATTGCCTCGCCGATAAAGCCCTCCTCGCTTTCGATCACCCGGCCCAAGGCGCTGATCACGCCAGTCGTCAGCGTTTGCTCCAGGCCGAAAGGATTGCCAATCGCCAATACGAACTGCCCCACCTCCAGGGCGCTCGAATCCCCCAACAGCAGTGGGGCCGGCAAATCTGCCTCTGCCTCAACGCGAATGACGGCCAAATCGTTCTTAGCGTCCACACCAACGACTTCGGCCTCATGGACCTGTCCATCGCTGAACGTCACCAGCAGTTCCTCGGCGTTTTCGATCACGTGGTAGTTGGTGATGATGTGACCGTCGGTATCATAGACAAAGCCGGAACCGCTACCTTCCTGTGGGATTGCCTGCCCGAAGATGCTGTAGGCGTAGCTCCGGTTGGTGATATTGACCACGGACGGACTCACAGCCTTGTAAACGGCGATGATGCGCGATTGTAAAGCTTGCGTCGCCGCGCTCTCATCAAACGCTGCACCGGGCACGGGCGTGACGATCGGCGGCAGCGGTGTGGGTGTCACTGTGGGTGGCGCCGGCGTCGCGGTTGGTGTGGGTGGAGGCGTCAACGTCGCCAGGTCGGTCAATGCGCAGCCTAGCCCTATCGCCAACACAATAACAATGTCTAACACAGTCCAAAGCTTGCGATTCTTCACACGCATCACGATGATCTCTCCCATCTACATTGTACCTTACTTTGCCACATTATCACTTCTGGCCACACTCCATACGCATCCTTTGACAGGCAAGTTTCAACAAAAAGCCCCAACGGTCCTTTCCCGTCAGGGCTATCTACGACGCAAGCCCACAGGCAAGATCGCACGTGCGGCTACACCTGGCCTCTCCAGCCTGTCGATTAGTTGGCCGCCTGTTCCGCGCGCGCGTGAAGTTGGTAACTCGTGTAAGCCTTTTTTTCGACGTAGACCTCAAAGTTCGTTGCCGCGCCCGGCGCGAGGGAAGTCACCACGCCCGTCCCCATACTCACCGTTTGTCCACTGTCATCGAGCAAAAGGGCCGAGATGACGATGTTTTTGATCGCATACCCATTGGGATTCGTCGCCACGCCGCTGATACGCACGTAGCTCGTGCCGGTGTCGGCGATCTGCGTGTCGCTCAGCGTCACGCCGACCGACTCGTGCCACTCGGCGATCTTTGCATCGGGGTGAACGAGGAACGAGGCCATATCTCGCCCCGCGATCTCGGCGACGAAGGGACAGGATTCTCCCGGCCCCAGGACTGTACAGCTTAACTGCGCTTCCACTGCGCCATGCGCGATCCACTCCCCACCAGGCTTACCGCGTCCGCTCGTCCTGGGGAAAGCGTAGAACGCCCCTCTGAAGCCACCGGCGTCGAAGAATGTGATATGGACGGCAGTAACCTGGTAGGTCTCGTCCGTAGGATTGTGGACGAAACCGGCAACCCGATAGATCAGCCCACTCTCAAGCAGGGGATTCGGCTCCGAGGTATTGGTCGTGATCTCGATTGTCAGCGGCGGGCCGGGATCGGTGTCAGGCTTCTGCGCCAAAGCTCCCCCCCTTGCTGCCTCCTCACCGGAGGGGACTGAGGAAGGGGTATCTGCCGCTACGGGCTGCGCGCTTGCTGGCGTGGTAGGTGACACATTCGTCGTTGCTGGCTGTGTCGCCTCAGCCGTCGGAGTAACCTTTGGCTCTGGCGTACTCCAGGGAACTAGCGTAATGATAGGTACCTCGGATGTATCCGTCTCCGATTCGGGAGTCGCCGCAGCGAGCGGCGCTGTGGTCGCAGCGGGTTCAACGGTCGATGTGTTTTGTTCCGCAGTCGGTTGTGTGACGGCAGCCACCACAGCCTGTCCGCTGCGTTCGGTCAGCAAATTGACCACGGCGCGCACCAACAAGCCGGAAGTCCAGTTATTTGCGCCAGGCAGTGCACCTCCTCCGGGCTGAGTGAACTGCGAACGCATATTGGCACGTTCTTCATCCGTCATTTTCGCAAACCGTTCGCGCATCGCGGCACGTTCTTCGTCCGTCATATTTTGGCCCGCACTACCAAAGCGTCCCCCGCCGGTTCCCTGATCCGTTCTGGTTCCTTGCGGAGCACCACCGCTCATCGCACCAGGGCCTTGTTCCTGGAGCCAGGCCTGCTCATCAGCCGGCGTGAGCTGCATCGCTACGATTGCAGCGATCTGGGTGTCATTCAACGTTTCTTCGATTTGCTTCGCCAGCGCCAGCCGCTCGGATTCTGTCGTCAGTGTGCTGCCCTGCGATATCTTCCACAACGGGAGCGCCTGCGTGGCTTGTTCTGCCGTGACAGCGTTCGCTGTATCCTCCAATCGCAAAGTCCCCAACGCGAGCTGGCTCGTCACGTCGAGCGCGTTCTCGTAATCCATGCGCAACGCGCCGGTATAGACCGAGGTCTCAGTGGTAGCATCTACGGCTTCGGCTGTCGGCTGCTGGTTGCAGCCGGTCATAGTGATGAGGCCGAAGATAAGCAACAGCAACAAGCTCCCGAATCGATTTCTCAGCGTAGGTTTTTCCATATTCCCTCTCATTCTGCTATTACATCGTATGTGCGATTACTGCGCCGCACGCTCGGTGAGCAGCTTGATCAACGGTTGCAACATCACAGTGCCGCCCCGGAATCCACCACCGAATTGACGTCCACCGCCGGGAGCCTGACCATCCGGCGCACCTTGCGGGCGCTGAAAACCGCTCTCCGCCATCGCGGTCGCACGCTCTTCGGGCGTCATGGTTTGGAATTGGGCGCGCATCTGCGCGCGCTCTTCATCTATCATATTGGACGTATCCCCAGGCGCTACCGGCGTTCCTTGCCCGCCTTGCCAACCACCGGTAGGCGCGGGCATCTCAATGCCCTGCTCTTGCATCCAGGCACGCTCATCTTCAAACGTCAGCCCCATCGCGTCGATGGCCGCGAGCTGCGCCTCGGTCATCTGCTCTTCAATCTGCTTGATGACCGCATTCGTTTCCTCGTCCCCCGTGAGTGTGCCGCCCTGGACTAACTTCCACAGCGGCAGTAGTTTGGCCGCCTGCTCCGGGGTCACGGCATTGTCCGTCCCTTCCAGCTTGAACGTACCCAACGTCAACCGGCTGACGCCATCCAGGTCGAGATTAGGTGCATTGCTTCCATCCCCAGGCGATGCCGGCACGCCATTGCCCTCAGCCTGTGTGTCCTGAGTCTGCGCCGTTTCAGCCTTCTGGCACCCACTCAACAACGCCACACTGATGATCAACATCACCACAAACACTGTCCTGACCTTCACCTTGATGCCTCCTGAATCCTTCCTCATTCGCAATTCGCAATTCGTAATTCGCAACTCGCTACTCATGCCGCAGCGCCACAATCGGATCCAGCTTTGCCGCCTGGGTCGCCGGGTAGTAGCCGAAGAAGATGCCCACCGCTGCCGCGGCGCCAAAGGACAACGGTATGGAAGTTGTGACCAACACGGTGCGCATCGAACCGAACTCGTTGAAGAGCCACGAGCCGCCCACACCGGCGATGATCCCGACCAGACCGCCCAACAGGCTCAAGACGACGGCTTCCATCAGGAATTGCAGTTGCACGTCGCGGGGACGCGCGCCTAATGCCTGCCGCAGACCGATCTCGCGCGTGCGCTCGGTGACGCTGACGAGCATGATGTTCATGATGCCGATTCCACCGACAACCAGCGAGACCGCCGCCACCCAGGACAGCAGGTTGCGGAAGGTCTCTGTCGTCGAGGCGCGCATGTCGATGATGCTGTCCTGTGTCGTCATCGTGAAGCCGGGCGCGCTCGCGTCTGTGTCCAGAATTTGCATAAGAAGTGTGTTCAACTGGGACATCACATCGTCCATCACCTCTTTGCTTTCTGCCGAAACGTAGACCACCCGCAGGTTGGTGCCGCCAAAGCGGCTGTTGACAAATTTCTTGAAGACCAGGGTGATGGGCACATAGATGCGGTTATCGTAGTCCGTAGTGCCTACAACGCCCTTCTCTTCCATCACACCGACGATGGTGCACTTGACCGTGCCCAGAGTAACGGATTGGCCCACCGGGTTTGTGTCGCCGAAGAGTTCCTGCGCCACGTCATAACCAAGGACAGCGACTTTGTTTGCGCGATCGTTATCCTGATCGGTCACAAAGCGGCCTTGCGCTACCTCATATCCGTGAACGTCTACAAAACCGGACGTGGTGCCGACAATCGCAATATCGGATAACGTCGTACCGCCGCCCTTCACATCCTGCGAAGTGTTCTGCTCCGCCGAAACCCCGTTGATGCCTTTGATGTTATCGCGAATGACGGGCAGGTCGCTATACGTCAGACTGGCAGACGATCCGCCCATACCGGGGCCCATCCGCTGCATCGAGGACATCACCATGATGAGATTTGCGCCCAGCGCGTTGATCTGGTCGGCGATATCCGCCTCCGCGCCGGCGCTGATCGCCAACATCATAATGACAGCTGCTACGCCGATGATGACACCCAGCGTCGTCAGAAACGAACGCACTTTGTTCATCATCAGCCCTTCCCAGGCTACTTTTAGTGTTTTCCAAAAGCTCATGCAATCCTCCGTAAGTTGCAAGTTGCGAGTGAAGAGTTGCGAGTTAGGCGTTAGGCGTTAGGCGTTAAGAATAGGACAAGTTGAAAATTCCTTTACCCTTTTACTCTTACCTATCCCTATCTCTATCTCTATCTCTCTATCTCTTATCGCCATTGTGCAGATGGGCAATGCGGCTGGCGTGTTCTTTATCCGAGATGATTTCTCCGTCCCGCAGATAGATCACCCGCTCGGCATGCTCGGCAATATCCAGTTCGTGCGTCACCATGACGATGGTTGCACCATTGGTGTGCAACTGGTGTAGAATTTGCATAATGTCTTCTGCTGAGCGCGTGTCCAGGTTGCCGGTTGGTTCGTCGGCCAGAATAATAGCAGGATCGTTGATGAGGGCGCGCGCAATCGCCACACGCTGCTGCTGCCCACCGGAAAGTTCGTTGGGCTTGTGGTGCATACGCTCGCCCAAGCCCACCAACTCCAACGCAGCGGTGGCCTGTTGGCGGTGTTCCGCCTCGCTTTTGCCGTTCTCGCCGTTGTAGAGCAGTGGGAGCATCACGTTCTTGATCGCGTCAAGACGCGGCAGCAAGTTGTAGGATTGGAAGATGAAGCCGATTTTCCGGTTGCGCACACGCGCCAGCTCGTTTTTGCTTAACCGGCTAACGTCCTCGCCGTCGAGAATGTAGGACCCATCGGTCGGACGATCCAAACAGCCGAGGATGTTCATCAGTGTAGATTTTCCCGATCCAGACGGCCCCATAATCGCCACGAATTCACCTTTTTGGACAGCGGCATCGATTCCCCGCAAAGCCTCGACGGCAATCGTGCCCTTGCCGTAGACTTTCGTCAGTCCATGGACTTCGATTAATGTGTCATTCATCATCTCGCCCTCGAGTTAAGGCATTATGCCTCCGCCGAAACCGCCCATAGGTGGGCCGAACTGTTGCTGGGTATTGATGTCAGATTGGATCGTCGTACTCGATGAAGTCTGTTCGGCTAATGTCACGATCTCACCGTTTTCCAAACCAGACTTGACCTCGGCATTGACAAAGTCCATTAGCCCGATTTCAACGGTGCGCATCTCTAGCTCACCGTCAGCTTTGACGACAAACACCGCGTACTGACCATCGCCCAGTTCACGCAGCGCCTGCACGGGGACAAGGATAGCGTTCAAAGCTTCACCGGCTATGATTTCGACATCGGCATTCATATTGCCGAGCAATTTTACCGGATACGCTGAGGTATCGATCGTTGCCCACAGTTGCACCGCCGAGGTGCCGCCCACGGTGGTCAAAACCGGATCAACTTGATAAATTTCGCCGGTATACTCGTAATCTGGCAACGCCTCGAAGACAATGCGCACCGGATTGCCTTTCGCCGCGCTATTCATATCGGTTTCCTCGATCCAGAATTGCAGGACCGGCGTACTCAGGTTCGCCAGGACGACCGCCGCCCCGTTACAGGTTTCCCCCACAGTGCAATTGATCGCCGTCACCGTGCCATCGAACGGCGCAACCAGCGTCGTCCCGTCCAGCGTCTCCTTCGCGGTCGCCAGATTGAGTTGCGCCTGTTCCAGGGCCAATTCGGCCTCGCGCGCAGCAGGCGTGTTTCCATCACCGAGATCGGTCACAGCTAACTTTGCCTGCTCTAAAGCCAAAGCCGTCTGCTGAACCTTGATCTGTGCCGCCGTGATCTCTGCGTCATCGGGTGGGGTTTCCGCTTCTTCCAGGGCGCTCTCGGCGTTCATCAGTTGCGCCTTAGCAGACTGAATGTCGGCGCTGGTGCTGTTAATCGTGCTCAGTTTGTAATTCGCCTGGGCAATCTCGAGGCTCTGTTGCGCGTTGTACACGGCATTCGCCGCGTTCGTGCGGGTCGTTTCGATGTCCTTCTCCCAGTCCCGGTCCGGACTCATCGCATTGGCGTAGTTTTCCTGCGCATTGGTCAGGTTGGCAATGGCCTGTTCCAGACTTACCCGCGCGGAGATCGTCTGATCCACACCGGCTTTCGCCAAAGTATTGTTGTACGAAGTCTGGGCGCTGACCAGGTTCGCTTTCGCCAGCGCGATTTCGTCCTCGTCCGGTTCCCAGTTGAGCAGCGCATCCAGGGCCTCCTGCGCGGCATCCAGATCGGCCTGCGCCTGAAATACCGCCAGTTCAGCCTGCGCCTGAGCTACGGCCAGGGCCTGCTGCGCTTGCAGCACCTGAATCTCGGCCTGCGCAACGGCTTGCTGCGCATCCGCGTCGTCGATCCAGCCCAGCACGTCACCGGCCTTCACCTCATCGCCGACGCCAACGAGCAATTCCTCCAAGACGCCACTGGTACTGAACGCCAGGTTCATCTCAGCAGAAGCGACCAACTGCCCCGATCCCGCCGCCGTGATCGAGATATCCCCTCTCGTCACGGTCCCGGTCTGTGGCGCGCTCTCCGTCTGCACGACATCTTGCGGCGCGAACCAGGTTTTGTAAGCAAAATAGCCTCCCACCGTCAGAACCAGAACCAGCGGCACTATCCACAACACCCTCTTTTTCACCATATGCGCTCCTCCACTCAAGAAAAAGTGATTAGTAATCAGTAATTCGTAATAAGGACTCTGGCAACCGGATCCCCAATCCCCAATCCCTAATCCCCACCAAACACACAAAGTTTAGCAAACGTCTCTGTGAACAGCCCAAGAAAGCGCTTAGAGTTTCCTGAGAAAACCGCACATTCTCTCAGCGAATTCTCAGGCAACTCCCAGAAAGCTCTCAGATATGCGAGTATAATAAAGTAGACAGCAGACGATAGACAGTAGACAGGGGAAGGGAATCCCTGTCTACCGTTTACTGCTTACTGTCTACCTGCGAGGATGCTATGGACAAAGTACTGATTGTGGATGACGATGTAAAGTTGCTCAAGATGTTGGAGCGAACGCTGATTTACGAAGGCTTCGATGCGGTGACGGCTGCCGATGGCGAGGAGGCTCTGGATAAGGCATACCGCGAGCGACCGGACGTCATCATCCTCGACTGGATGCTGCCGAAATTGGACGGCCTTGGCGTGCTTGAAACCTTGCGCCAGGAGCATAACGAAACGCCGATTCTGATGTTGACGGCGCGCGATACCGTGCAGAACCGCGTCAAGGGCCTGGAGCACGGCGCGGATGACTATCTCATCAAACCCTTCGCTTCTCTGGAACTCGTGGCGCGCGTCCGCGCCCTACTGCGACGTACCGGCAAAGGCAATGTCACCCTACTCACCTTCGCCGACCTGACGCTGGACACTACCACGCGCGAGGTGCGCCGCGGCGAGCGTCTCATCCCCCTCACCCCCACTGAGTTCGACCTGCTGGGCGTTCTGATGCGCCATCCGCAACAAGTTTTGGAACGGCGGCAACTGCTCACCCAGGTTTGGGGATACGACTTTGTAGGGGATGCCAACGTACTCGAGGTCTACATCGGCTATCTGCGGAAGAAGACCGAGGCCGAAGGGGAACCACGTCTCATCCAGACTGTGCGCGGCGTGGGCTACGTGCTGCGGGAGGAGCCGTAATGTCCATCCGCTTGCGCCTGACGTTGCTCTACACGATCATCCTCGCGCTCACGCTTGCGATCTTCAGCGCCGCGCTCTATGCAACGCAGGCCCAGTACACGCTCAATCTGGTCCGCAACGACCTGGCAAAATCTGCCGACCCGATTGTCAATGGGCTGGCGCATGCACAGCGCAATTTCAGGTCGCCTATGCCGATTCCCTGGATTGCCCAACGCGAAGGGCCGGAGGGCGATCAGGCGCGCGAAGTCTTGCAGCCATTGGTAAGAGGCCGGCGGCCGCGCGACATGATACGCATCCTCAATGCTGAAGGCGTGGCCCTGGATTTGCCGATGAACGATGAGACGGTGGAATTACCGCTC
Organism: Thermoflexus sp.; assembly: GCA_020722365.1. Classification (GTDB taxonomy): domain Bacteria; phylum Chloroflexota; class Anaerolineae; order B4-G1; family SLSP01; genus DSWT01. The sequence continues at coordinate 6,141 of DYKY01000074.1, read as the reverse complement.
AGTGAGGCCGGCCTCGCCCACCTCAAAAATGGCGAAATCTGGGAGGAAATCGCGCACGACGAAGAAGGCCGCCTATTCATTTATAGCCGGCCGTTGATCATCAACCAGAAAGTCGTCGGCATCGTGCAATTCGCCCGCTCGCTGGCCGACCGCGACCGTTCGCTGCGCTCCCTGGGTATCACGCTGCTGGCGGGCAGCGCGCTCACCACCATCATTGCCTCCGGCATCGGCTGGACGCTGTCCGGCGTCACACTACGGCCCATTCACCGCATTACCGAGACCGCGCGCGAAATCGGCGCATCGCGCGACTTCGCTTCGCGCGTGGAGCACAGCGGTCCAAACGACGAACTGGGCCGTCTGGCGACCACGTTCAACGCGATGCTCGAGCGCCTGCAAGACGCCTATCAACAGGTGGCGCACGCGCTGCAAGTCCAGCGCGACTTCGTCGCCGACGTCTCCCACGAACTGCGCACGCCGTTGACGACCATCCGCGGCAACCTGGCCCTGCTGCAACGCCAGCCCCCCCTCCCCCGGACGGAACAGGACGACATCCTTAACGACCTCATCAGCGAGAGCGAGCGCCTGAGCCGCCTTGTCACCGACTTGCTCACCCTGGCCCGCGCCGATGCCGGACGCAGACTGGAATTGACGCCGGTAGCCCTCGCACCGCTCGTGGATGACGTGTGCCGCCAGGCGCGATTGCTGGCCCCGGAGCGAGAGATCGCCTGCATCGGTCCGGATAACCTGACCGTTCAGGCCAACGAGGATGCGCTCAAGCAGGTGCTCCTCATCCTGCTCGATAACGCCATCAAGCACGCCAAAGGGCCCATTCACGTAAAACTGGACGCGCGCGACGACCAGGGCGTCGTGCAGGTACAAGACAGCGGGCCGGGGATGTCACCCGCGCTGCAACAGCGTCTCTTCGACCGTTTCCACCGGGGCGATACGGCACGTTCCACGCCGGGCTTCGGCCTGGGCCTCTCCATCGCCCGCGCGCTTATCGAAGCGCAGCAAGGCTCCATCGCCGTCGAAAGCGACCTCGGCAAAGGCAGCGCATTTACCATCACGCTGCCGCAAGCGCCGTAACAATGCTTCGAGGGGATCGCCACACTCCCGCTCGGGCCGGTCTCTGACCGTGTCCGCCCACGCCTGAGCTTGCTGTGGCGCGGTCGGAGACCGGCCAGTGCAAACCGGCGATCACACAGGCGAAGACGTTGAAATAGCCGCGATTTCCAAATCGCGTTACTCACACAGACGCCATCTGCAATGTAGACGGCGCAAAAATCTCCCGCAGCCGTCCGGCCAACGACGAGGAGCCAGGTTGCTCAATCACCTGAAAGAACGCCGTCAGTGGAGCACGGCGGAGCAACGTCATCGCCAGGGCCTGAATAGGCGCCGGCGCCCGCGACAACGTATCCAAGGTGAGCGGGGTATGCGCGCTGGCCTGCACCATCGCTTGATAGCTGACGATAATGAGCTTGAGTGGTTGCTGTGTTTTGGGGTTATAGTACAACACGATATTGTCCGTGAGTTCAACCCCCGCGTGCGACTGTCCTTCACTTTCGGCAAATGTGACCGAAAGAATATCTCCTTCTGTATCATAATGGATTGCTTTCATCGTTTCACCATCTTTCAACCAAATACGCTGTCAGCACAAAGTTGTTGGCTCTGGGCGGCACACCTTGCCAACCAAATTTCACCACCACAACCATATCGGTGTAAGGTGCAAGCAAATTGCCGCACGCATAAATTGTACTTAAATTTGGCTGGATCATAAGCATCCTGTTGGCGCTGACCTTTGCTGAGAGTTGCAAGAACACAATCCAATAGCTCCTCATTCATTCCGGGATGATCCAAGGCGTGCGCCCACCGTTCTTGCGTCAGATATATCGGACGTCCGCCACGATCTTGAACAAAAATCGGCCAGGGATTGTGATCATTCATACTCGTTATGCCTTACGCCAAATTCAATCAATCGTTAAACTCATTATAATGCGACCCGCAGTTAAGACAATGGGCGCAAAGCGCGAAGCCCCTCCGGGGCCAAATCCAGCCGCGCGGCCATGGCGGCAGCCTCGAGAATCGCCGCCACCATACTGTCGGGGTGCGCGATGCCGCGCCCGGCGATGTCGAAAGCCGTGCCGTGATCGGCGGAGGTGCGGATGATGGGCAGACCGAGCGTGATCGTGATCGACTGCTCAAAGCCGTGCGTCTTCACCGCGATGTGTCCCTGATCGTGATACTGGCACACCACCACATCGTAGTCGCCGCGAATGGCCTGGAAGAAGACGGAGTCCGCCGGAATCGGGCCGCGCGCGTCGATGCCCTGCGCCCGCGCCGTTGCCACCGCCGGCCCGATGATGTCCAGCTCCTCGCGCCCCATCAGGCCGTTGTCGCCATTGTGCGGGTTCAGCCCGGCGACGGCGATGCGCAGCTATGGAATCGGGATGCCGAGCCGCGCCTCCGTCAATGCGCGCGCATCGCCGATGACGAGCGGGCGGCACACATCCCACACCTCCGGCAGTGCCAGCGCCTTCACGACGACTTCCGGGCCGATGCCGGCAACGTCGCCGAGGGTTATTGCGATTAGGGGTAAATTGTTGCTCACACCGCACCGCTTAAAGCGTCAAAGCGGGTGATAGTGGACGTCCAGGCCGTCAAGCCGTTGCAGGTGGACGGCGAGGCGCGCGAGGAAGTCGGCGTAGTTCCGGCCCTCGGCAGGCGTCCAGACGGCTTCGGCGAGAGCGCACAGGCGCGGGAAGGCCATGTATTCGACGTGCTCCGGTGTGGCGATGTATTCCGTCCATATCTGCCCTTGCCCGCCCAGCACATGATGCGCGTACTCGGCGTCGATCCCCTCACACACCGGCTCGAAAGCATACGCCCCTTCCAGCGGCAAGAAGCCGCCAATCGCCAGCGGCTCCGTGTCACGGTCCGCCGACTGGTAGTAGTCGAAGTAGGTGTACGTATTGGGCGCCATCACCACATCGTGGCCTGATGTCGCCGCCGCCACCCCACCCCGGACGCCGCGCCACGACATCACCGTGGCATTTTCGGCCAGGCCGCCTTCCAGAATCTCGTCCCAGCCCAGCAAGCGCCGCCCTTTCGCCGTGAGATAGGCGTCCATTTGGCGGATGAAGTAGCTCTGTAGTTCCTCCTCGTCGTGCAGGCCGAGCGCCTGCATCCGCGCCTGGGCCGCCGGACTCTCGCGCCACTGTTTCTTGGGAGCTTCGTCGCCGCCGACATGGATGAAAGTGCCGGGGAACAAATCCAGGACTTCGGTTAAAACGTCTTGCAGGAAAGCGATGGTGCTCTCTTCAACGTTGAAAACATTTTCGCTGATGCCCCAATAGGTGCGCACGCCGGGAGATTCGCCGGTGTTGCCTAATTCCGGATAAGCCGCAATCGCCGCCTGCGCGTGACCGGGCATTTCGATCTCCGGGACGACGGTGACGTGGCGCGCCTGGGCATAAGCGACGACTTCGCGAATATCGTCTTGGGTGTAGAAGCCGCCATGCGGAATGCCATCGAAAACCATCTCGGCGTCGCGCTGCATCCGCCCGACCAGCGTTTCCTTGCGCCACGCGCCGATCTCGGTCAGCCGGGGGTACTTCTTGATTTCGATGCGCCAGCCCTGATCGTCGGTGAGATGCCAGTGGAAGACGTTGAGCTTGTGCAGCGCCAGCAAATCGATGTAGCGCAGGACGAAGTCCGTGGGCATAAAGTGGCGGCACACATCCAACATCGCGCCGCGCCAGCGGAAACGCGGGGCGTCCTCAATTTCCACGCACGGCATCGTCCAGGTAACACCCTCCACCAACGACTGGCGGAAAACCTCCGGCGGCAGCAGTTGGCGCAGCGATTGCGCCGCGTAGAACAACCCGGCCGGCTGCGCCGCGCGCACCGTGACGCGGGACGGCGTCACCGTCAGGTGATAACCCTCTGCGCCTAACTCGGCGGCGGCTTCGTCCAGCACGAAGATGATTGCAGGTCGGTTGCCCGGCAGCGCATCCATCACCGGCAATGCAAAGCCGGTTGCAGGCGCGATCTGTTGCGCAAACAGCGCGGCAACCTCGGCAGCGGAGCTGACAGCCACGAGCGCCGTCTCCGGCGTCAACACAAACGTTCCCTCGCCCGGTACAACGCGCGAAGGAGCGGGCACAATCGTTATCTGCGACATAGCAACCTCCAAATCATAATGTGAAACACTGCCTGGATTCTCTACCGGTTTACCGATTTAGTCAAGACTTATCTGTGGCTCAGACTCTTTTAGTCCTTGCGGCGTCAGCCGCGCCTGGTTTGCGCAAATCAAAAACCGTGCTACCATTATGCCGAAATAGTCAAACGACATCTCCGAGTCGGATCGCCTAAAAGCAACGCTCATGGGGTACGACCGGTAGGGTATAGCGGGAAACGGCTATGCCTCCCACTCTTGGAAAGGAGATGTGCCGCAAGTCAAGTTGCGTGCAACATAAAACGCACAACGGCATCCTTTCCTGGGATGCCGTTTTTACTTGCATTTCGAACGTTAAAGTGTTTCAACGGTCAGATGTTTATACGGAGTACACCATGAAGCAAAACCGCTATTATTTTTCCACCCGCGATCTACTGCTAATGGCGGCGTTGGCCGCGTTGGGCGGGGTGACAAGCACCTACGTCAGCGCCGCCGGGCGCGTCGTCCAATCGTTCGTCGGAGTCCCCGGCGGGATGCAGTGGGCCGCCGGGCTGCACGTCCTCTGGCTGACGTTGGCTGTCGGGCTGACCGGCAAGCAGGGCGCGGGAACCGTCACCGGCATCATCAAGGGCATCGTCGAGCTGCTCACCGGCAATCCGCATGGACTGCTCGTCGTGCTCGTGGACGTCGTCGCCGGTGTTTTGGTGGATGTGGGTTTCCTGGCGTTCCGCGACAAAGACCGTCTGCCCGGCTATCTGCTCGCGGGCGGACTATCGACATTCTCGAACGTCATCATCTTTCAACTGTTCGCCGTCCTGCCCGCCGACATTCTCTCCTACGGCGCGATTCTGCTGCTCTGCATCGTGGCAGCGCTATCCGGCGTCGTCTTTGCGGGCGTTCTGGGCTACACGCTGACGAGAACGCTGCGCCGCACAGGCGTGGTCAAGGACCGCCCCGTCCAGCCGATGCGCCACCACGTCTATCCCTTTTTCCTGATCGGCATCGTCCTTTTGGCGGGGATACTCGGCATCTATCTGCACGGCGAATTGCGTGGAGCGACGGAGATTTCCATCGCAGGGGCAGTAGACGCGCCCTATGCCTATCCCAAAGAACACGGCGACCTCCCGACAATCACCGCCGGGGAGGCTACGCGCTATAGCGGCGTCCCTGTGCGCGAGTTGATCGCGCGGGCGCAACCGCAATCCGATGCGGGACTGCTTCTCGTCCAGGCGACGGACGGGTACGCCTTCTTCATCAGTATGCAGGAAGTGCAGGAAAATGACAATCTGCTGCTCGCCTCGCAGGGCAAGGGCGACAAGGCTTCTTATGACATCGTCGGCGCAGAAAGCCCCAAGGCGCAGGTACGCGGCGTGAGCCGCCTCACCGTCATCCCGGCGGCGACGCTGGAGATCACCGGCGCGCTTGGCAAACCTGCGCCCTTCAATCCCGACGGCTGGCAGTCAGAAATGGACAGCACGGCTCTGGATGTCGGCAACGGCCCGCAAAAGCTCCAGGGGATGCCCTTAGCCAACGTCCTGAAGGCCCTCGAGCCCTCGGAGGAAGCCACCACCGTCATCTTCCACACTGACGGGGAGTCGGTCTCCCTGTCCCTCGACGAAGTGTTGCGCGATGAAGAGACGCGCATCTTCACCATCCTTGACGCAGATCGGATCACGTTCGCCGTGGCGAAGATGGATGGGACGGTGATCGCGCCGCATGTGACGGGGATTGAGGTAGTACAGTAGACGGTAGACGGTAGACGGGGCTGGCTGTTGAGCGCCTGGGATTTGAATGATGATCAGGATTGAGGGGTTTTCTTATCGCTTTGGCGGCAGTGAGCGGGATGCGTTGCACGACGTCAATCTCGACATCGCGCCGGGCGAGTTCGTCGTGCTGACCGGGCCGTCGGGCTGTGGAAAGTCGACGCTGGCGCTGGCATTGAGCGGGTTTTTGTTCAACCAGTATGA
>DYKY01000073.1 GCA_020722365.1 Thermoflexus sp. | reverse complement strand
GGTAACGGAAAGCGGCGGTTTGTCAAGAGGGTGACAGACTGGTGATTACCCATAGGGTGCAAAACGCACGCAACTCAGTTACTGCAAAAGGCGCAAAGTGCGCAGAGAAAGTTTTTTTTATGTCTCTCTGCGGCTTCAGCGTACTCTGCGGTGAGATATGGGTAAGCACCAGTTTAGTCTTGCTTGTCAAGTGATGCAAAATGCGTATAATAAGTAACGCTATCGCAGGGGAGGTAAGAGTTATGCCGTTATACGAATACCAATGTCAAGAGTGTGGATTGCGCTTTGAGCGTCGTCAGCACTTCAACGACAAGCCGGTCACCCATTGTCCGGATTGCAATGGGCCTGTCGTGCGCTTGATTCAACCTGCCGGCATTATCTTCAAAGGGTCCGGGTTCTATGTCACCGACAATCGCTCCAAGTCTTCCACCGCCGTGCCCGGCAATCGCAAGACGGACGAGAAGTCAGCGGACGAAAAACCCGCCGCGAAAACAGAAACGGCCAGCAGCGAGAGCGCAAAGGCCGGCACGTAGTAGCACGACCTCATCCGCATAGACCACACACAAGGGCTTAGCGATTTGCTAAGCCCTTGTGCATGGAACACCTGCTGTGGCCGGTCTCTGACCGCGCCAGCGCAAGCCAAGTCTCCGGCGGGTGCGGTCTGGAGACCGGCCCGAGCAGAGATAATTGCAGCGGCATTACTCGGAGCGGATCAAACGTACCACCGTCGCGCCGTCGCCACCCTCTTTCTCACCGGCGGACTCGTAAGACACCACGAGTGGATGGTTCGCCAAATAACTGCGGATTTCCTGGCGCAGTTTGCCGGTTCCCTTGCCGTGGATGATCCGCACCCACGGCAACGCCGCCATCATCGCGTCGTCCAGGTAACGGTCCAGGCGATCCACGGCCTCTTCCACCGTTTGCCCGCGCAGGTCAATCTGCAATCCCGGAGATGGCCCGCGGGCAGGCGTTTTCACCTCTGCCGATGCTTCTGTGGATGCGGCTGCGGGTTGCGCACGGCGCAGCAACTCGACTTCCGCGAGGCCGACGCGCGTGCGGAGCGGCCCGGCCTGCACCACGACCTCTTCGCCCTCCACCTCCAACACCGTGCCCTGCACGCCCAGCGCCGTCAATTTCACGGTATCGCCCTCACGCAACGGCCCGGACGGCGCCTCAACCTCAGAAGCCACCAGCCTATCCTCCACCAGCGGGGAAAGTTCCGGCAGCGTGATCTCCAGGTCATCCAACGCCTCGACGACTTCTTCCACCACGGGAGGCGCTTGGCGCCACGGCGTCGAAAGCAGGCGCTGGCGCAGCGCACGAATCTCGGCGCGCAGCGCCTCGACTTCCTCACGCGCCTCGCGTTCGGCCTGGCGCAAGATCTCCCGCCGCTCGTCTTCGATGCCGAGCAGGCGCTTGCGCAGGTCGCGGGCGAGCCTCTCGGATTCCAGACGCGCAGAACGCGCCTGGTCACGCGCCTGCACCGTTTGGATGCGCAAGTTGTGCAGATCTTCAAGCATGTCGTCGGCGCGCAGTTCCTCACCGGAAACCATCTCACGCGCTTCCTGGACGATGTCCTCGGGCAATCCCAGACGGCGGGCAATCGCAAAGGCGTTCGAGCGACCCGGCAAACCGATGATCAGGCGGTACGTCGGCGCAAGCGTTTCGACGTTGAATTCCATCGAGGCGTTGCGCACGCCAGGCGTGCCGTGCGCGTATAACTTCAATTCCGGGTAGTGCGTCGCCACAAACGCGGTGCAGCGGCGCTTGCGGAACGTGTCGAGCAGCGAACGCGCCAGCGCGGACCCTTCGGCGGGGTCAGTGCCTGCCCCCAGTTCGTCCAGCAGCACCAACGCGCGGTGATCCACCTGCTCCAAAAAGGAGATGATGTTGGTGAGATGCGACGAAAAGGTCGATAGGCTCTGCTCGATGGATTGTTCATCGCCGATGTCGGCGACGACCGTTTCGAAACACGAGAGCTTTGCGCCGGGGTCCGTGGGCAGGTGCATCCCCGCCTGCGCCATCAATGTGAGCAAACCTATCGTTTTCAACGAGACCGTCTTGCCGCCGGTATTCGGGCCGGTGATGACCAACACGTGCGTTTCGTCATCCAGTTCCACGTTGACCGGCGCCACGGTTTCCGGGTCGAGCAGTGGATGGCGCGCGCCGGGCAGATAGACCACCGTGCCGGGATGGACGTTGTCCCCGTGCGGCGCGGGCGGCGGGTCGATGATGGGCAGCAGTTCCGGCTCGACGGCTTGCGCCTCGGCGGCGTAGCGCGCCTTGGCAAATGTGAGATCGAGTTCCGCGAGCGCATCCACTGTGGCCTTGATCTCATCGCTATTCTGCGCGACCTGCGCCGACAGCGCCCGCAACAGGCGGTAGATTTCCTCTTCCTCGGCGAGGGTCAGCTCGCGCAAGGAGTTGTTCAGTTCGACGACTTGCGCCGGTTCCATAAACAGCGTCGCGCCGCTCGACGAACGGTCGTGCACGATTCCCTGGACATGGCCCCGGAAATCGGACTGCACGGGAATGACAAAACGTCCTTCACGCCGTGTGATCAACGACTCCTGAAGGTATGGCGCGACGTCCGGCGAGGCAATAAGTCGCCGCAGACGCTCCTGGATGCGGTCCTGGGCCACGCGCAGATCGCGGCGGATGCGCGCCAGCTCCGGTGAGGCGTTGTCGCGGACCTCGCCGCGGTCATCCAACACACGCACAATGGCCTCCACGAGATTGGCGAGAGGATGGATGTGCCAGGCGATGTCAGCCAGGCCAGGGAACTGTGTTTCCAACTGCGTGAGGATGCGCCGCACACGGGCTGCGCCGATCAGCGTATCACGGGCCTGAAGGAAATCGCCCGGCTGAAGGGGCACCCCATGCTGCGCACGCTCCGCCAGGGGCCGGATGTCATGCACACCGCCGAGCGCGAAATCTGAGCGGGCATCCAGCAGGAGGCGCGCCTCGCGCGTCAACGCCAGGCGTTCCCGGGCCTCGCGGTGATTGGAAGTCGGCAGCAGCGCCAATGCCAGCTCTGCGCCGCCGGAGAAGTCTGCATATCGCGCCAGACGTTTCAAGATTTCAGGGTATTCAAGGGTGACCCAATGGCGATTCATCAACACTCCCGGATTATGTGTCGGTCAGCAGGCTAGAGCGGCATCAATGCAGGCGGCAACGGGTTGATAAAGGGGACGAAAAGCCACCGGTAAGCGCTCAATATCATCCGCGATAAAGGTTGCAACGGCGATGCATAGAAACCGTTCCGCATATTCGCCCACGCCATTTGATTCGTCCAGCGATCACGCACCATCACGCCAATCGCGTTATGTAGCAAAGCTACGATCACAACAGCGATGATGAGGCTCAGCAGAAATCCCATCAGGTAGTCCAGGATTCCAAGCTTGGGCAATTTCGTGACCGGGAAAGAGGCATGGATCACAATGTAGCCCACTACAAAGAAAAGGATAAACAATCCCATAAAAAACGCGCCTTCATTGAGCGAACGGTTAGGCCCAAGAACCGCTTTGAGGCGAAAGGCTGCCTCTTCATACAAGAGTGCACTCAACAGCGTAGCCACCCATAGAACGCCCAATGAGAAGAGCGCCCGCGCCATCCGTTGATAGGTCAAGAAAACGACGACACCCACAGCCACGAAAATGATGAGCAGGTCCAGCGGTCCCATACGATCTCCTTTCCCTACATTGGAAGTAACGCAGGCTATTATACCACGAGGACAAACAAAACGCCGCACGGATGCTTTCCCCGTGCGGCGCGCAAGTGCTGTCCAAACAAGGCGCTAGGATGCCACGACGCCCTCGACGTCCGGCTCGGTTTCCACCGTTTCGAGCGCAAACTCCCTTTGGCAGGTCAGACATTTGGCGACATCCTTGCGTGCGACCACCAACAGCCCGTTACAGGCAGGGCACGGCGTCGCCAAGGGACGCTTCCACGACGTAAACTGACATGCCGGCCAGTTGGAACAGCCATAGAAAATTCTCCCATTCTTGGTGCGCTTCTCAACGATTTCGCCATCCGCACAACTGGGACACTTGACGCCGATTTTCTCCAGCCATGGCTCGGTATAGCGGCACTTGGGAAAATTGGAGCAGCCAATGAACTTCCCGAAACGCCCCCAACGCACGAGCAATTGCCCGGTGTGACATTCAGGGCACACGCGCCCCACGTACTCGACCTGCTCTACGGCGGGCGTCGCTTCTTCGGCAGCGGCCAGCGCCCTGGTAAAGGGAGCATAGAAATCCCGCATCACCGCGATCCAGTCCCGTTCCCCTGCGGCGACAGCGTCCAACTCGGACTCCAGCTGCGCGGTGAAATCCACGTTGATCAGATCGGGAAAGTTCTCCACCAGCATATCGTTGACGATGATGCCGGTTTCGGTGGGAGAGTAACGCCGTTGCTCGCGGCGCACGTAGCCCCGCTGCTCGATGGTAGAGAGAATCGCGGCATACGTCGAAGGCCGCCCGATGCCGTACTCCTCCAGCGTGCGAATGAGCGTCGCATCGGTGTAGCGCGGCGGCGGTTGGGTGAAGTGCTGCTCCGGCCACAGGCGAATCAGGTCCAAGACCTCATCCACGGTGAGGGGGGGAATCTGTTGCGCCTTTTCCTGGTCGCCGTTCTCCGCAGCGGTCTCTTCGTAGACGACGAGGAAACCGGGAAAACGCAGCGTCGAACCGGAAGCGCGGAACAAATAGGGGTAGGCGCTACGCGCCACTTTGTCTGTCTCCGTCCCGGCCAGGATTTCGACGCTGATCGTGTCGTACAACGCCGCCGCCATCTGGCTGGCGACAAAACGCCGCCAGATCAAGTCGTAGAGCCGGAATTGGTCGCGGCTCAAATGGGACTGCATCGCTTCGGGCGTGCGCAGCACACTGGTAGGACGGATGGCCTCGTGGGCTTCCTGCGCGCCCTTGACGCGTGTCTTGTACACGGGCGGTTCGGCGGGCAGGAACTCTGCGCCGTAGTGTTCGGCGACGAAGCGCCGCGCCTCTTCCTGCGCCAGTTGCGCGACGTTGGTGCTGTCGGTGCGCATATAGGTGATGAGACCCACCAACTGCCCGTCGCCCACGTCGATGCCCTCGTAGAGTTGCTGCGCGATCTGCATCGTCTTACGCGCCGTAAAGCCGAGTTTGCGCGAGCCTTCCTGTTGCAGCGTACTGGTGATGTACGGCGCAGCAGGTTTGCGGGTCCGTTGTCCTTCCTTGATTTTTGAGACGACGTAGACGGCGTCTTCCAACGCCTCAAGCAGCGGCTTGACATCGTCCTCACAACGCAAAGCCACCTCTTCGCCGCGAATCCGCGCCAGGCGCGCCTTGAAGGTGTGCCGTTTCTTGCGTCCCTCGTGATGCTGCTGGGCCAACTCGGCATCCAGCGTCCAATACTCTTCCGGGACGAAATTCTCGCTCTCCCGCTCGCGCTCGACGATCAAGCGCAACGCCACCGACTGCACCCGGCCCGCCGAGAGCCGGCTGCGCACCTTCCGCCAGAGCAGCGGACTCAGGTTGTAGCCCACCAGCCGGTCGAGAACGCGCCGCGCTTGCTGCGCGTCCACCAGGTTCATGTCGATATCGCGAGGATGGGCAAACGCCTCATCCACGGCGTCTTTGGTGATCTCGTGGAACACCACCCGCTGCACCTGTTCCGGTTGCAGGTCAAGAACCTCGCTCAAATGCCAGGCGATGGCCTCTCCCTCGCGGTCGGGGTCGGTGGCCAGGTAGACCATGGCGGATTTCTGCACGATCTTGGTCAATTCTTTGACGACAGCGCGTTTCTCATTGGGGATACGGTATTTGGGCGCGAAGTTGTTTTCCACATCCACGGAGAGCTGCGAACGCAGCAAATCACGGATATGGCCCACGGAGGCTTTGACGGTATAGTCCTTTCCCAAGAAGCGCCCCACCGTCCGCGCCTTCGTTGGCGACTCCACGATGACCAACTTGCCGGTCGGTTTGGGCGGAGCAGGTTTTTCAGGCGGCGTCAGTTCATCGTGCTGTGGGATCCGTCCCATGCGAAACATCTTGGTCCCGCACACCGGGCACTGCCCCTGTACAGCAGCCTGGCCCTTAGCAGTAAAGACGGGAGTTGCTTGCGCCATCTCCCGTTTTGTCCTGCACTTCACACAGTATGCTTCGATGTGCAACTCGTGGTTGCTTGTCTCTTCGGCCATGACACTCCAAAAATCCGATTCTTAAAAACGCACCTGCCTACGACACAGCATCATAAAGGAAAGTCGCCGGGTGTCAAGCGTGCACATCACAGTCGATCTTGGCGATTGGCAGCCTTCAACTGCTCCACGACTTCGCGCACCCGTTCCGACTGATCCCGCCGGGCGATCATCACCGTATCCGGCGTATCGACGACGATCAGATCTTCCACGCCGATGGTAACGATCAGCCGTTCGCCCTGTGAGAAGACCAGCGTGTTCGTGCCATCGATATTGATGACATCACCAAGCAGCACATTGCCGTTAGCGTCGTGAGGGTGTAGCTCCATCACCGAAGCCCACGCGCCAATGTCGGACCACTCCATATCCACCGGAATCACAGCGACCCGGGTAGCTTTCTGCTTAGCTTCCTGCGTAACTTTCTCCATGATGCCATAGTCAATCGTCTCCTTACGCAACGCAGGCCACAAGCGGGCGAGCGTCTCCGCGTAGGCCGGCGTCCCCCACACCGCGGCCAATGTCCTTAATGTCGCGCTCATCGTCGGCATCCAACGGCGCATCTCTTCGAGGATGCGATCGGCGCGCCAGATAAACATGCCGCTGTTCCAGTAATACACGCCTTCCTGGATGTAAGCCTCTGCCGCCGGCGCCTTGGGTTTTTCGGTAAAGCGTTCCACCTGGTAATAATCAAACCCATTCACCTGGCCCAATAGAGCACTCCGCCGGATATAGCCGTAGCCGGTGGAAGGAAAGCGAGGCGTAATACCTAATGTGACCAGGTAGCCCTGCTCTGCCACCTGCTGTGCCGCGCACAGAACATCGCGGAACGTATCAGGCCGGCCGATAAAGTGATCGGCGGTGACGACGGCCATAACGGCGTTAGGATCGCGCTGCTGTAAGACCATCGCTGCCAGGCCGATGCATGGAGCTGTGCCCCGTCCCAGCGGCTCGGCGATAAAATTCTTACGCGGCAGTTCAGGATACTGCGCCGCCAACGGCCGCACCTGATCTGCCGCCGTGACGACGAGAATCCGTTCAAGCGGCAACAGCGGCAGCAGCCGGTCCACCGAAACCTGGAACATCGTGCGCTCCCCAAAGAGCTTCAACATCTGCTTGGGATGCGCGCCGCGACTCAACGGCCACAAGCGCGTCCCCCCACCCCCGGCCATAATTAAAGCGTATAAGGATCCGTTCATTCCGCCTCCTATTCAATCAAACACAGAGACATGGAGGACATCGAGAGCATCCTAAACAATCTCTGTGCTCTCTGTGGCTCCGTGGTGAGAAGTTTTATCCGCAGGAACGGTCAATTCGTATGCCTCATCCGGTTCGCGGGCGACGACGTATTGCAGGGGCGCAACCTGGCGCGTCATACCCTTGAGTTCCATCATCACCAGCGCGCTGCTGATCGTCGCCACGGGCAGTGCAATCTCCCGCGAGAGTTCGTCGAGATGGCGCGGTTCGGCGGTGAGGTGCTCCAGAATAGCCGCCTCGGTCGGATTCGACGGCAGGACTTCCCGCGCCAGTTGCTTCTCCGATACCTGATCCAGGTGCAGCGCCTCCAAAATATCGCCGACCTCGGTGACGACGTTCGCGCCATCGCGCAGCAGGCGATTGCAGCCCGCCGAGGCCGGGCTGAGGATGCTGCCGGGCACGGCGAAGACCTCACGCCCGTGGTCGAGGGCGAAGTCTGCCGTGATCAACGCGCCGCTCTTCACATCCGCTTCCACCACAACCACGCCGAGACTCAAGCCGCTGATGATGCGATTACGGGCAGGGAAATTTGCTGCTTCAGGACGTGTGCCCAACGGGTAATCGCTGATCAGGGCGCCGTTATCGACGATGGCCTCCGCCAATTTGCGGTGTTCGGTAGGATAAATGTAATCGATACCGGAGCCAAGCACGGCCAGCGTACGCCCGCCGGCATCCACGGCGGCCTTGTGCGCGATACAATCGATACCGCGCGCCAAACCGCTGACCAACGTGACCCGGTTCTGCGCCAGGTCAGTGGCCAGACGATGCGCGACCTCACGCCCGTAGACGGTAGCTTTGCGTGTGCCTACCAACGCCACGGACCATGCGTCGGCAGGGGTGAGTGTCCCCCGCACAAAGAGCACCGGGGGCGCATCGGCGATCTGACGTAGCAAACCGGGATAGTCAGGGGTATCCCAGGTCAAGACCTGGGCGCCCGCACGCTCAACCTGCCGCAGCACTTCATCCAGGTTCACTTGATGGCGCACTTTGAGGAAGTTCTCCAACGAGCGCCGGTCGAGCCTGGTCTCACGCAGGACTTGTTCGGAGGCCTCCCACGCCGATTGGATGTCGCCGAAGAGGTCCAACAACATGCGCAGGCGCATCGGCCCAATGCCGCGCACCAGGTTAAAGCCGAGCCAATAACGTAATGTGTCCATCTGTTTCTACAACCGACAATAAACAGCAAGGGATAAAGCACAAAGCGTTTCCCTCACGCCCCCTTATGCTCTATCCCTTGCTCCTTGAAAATAGTCAGGTTGTCGTTAGTCGGGTTGTCATCAGTCCAATCGTCGCGCTGTCGTGCGGGTGTGCCAGGTTATATGATGACCCCCTCGGTAATCCTACACCGTATCCAGCAGGCCGGGCAGTGGGCGGATCACCATTCTACCGGCTTCCACGTTCAGCTCGATGATCACATCTTCGATCGCGGGGATCAAGATCTCTCCGCGGGGACCGTGGATCACAAACACATCGTTCGCGCCCGGCACGGTGAACACCTCTACGACGTCGCCGAGCACGTCGCCTTCCTCGGTTGTCACGTGCATGCCGATAAGTTGGAAATGGTAGTATTCCCCGTCCTCCAAGGGGATGGCGTCTTCCACCGGAATTTCTATCAGGGTTCCGCGCAGGATATCGGCTTCGTCCCGGGTCATACACTCTTTGAAGGTCAGCAACATGGCACCCTGGTGGAAACGCACCCCGGTGAGGGTGAAGGGTCGGTGTTCCTGGCCAACGTACAGCGTGCGCCGGTGTCGAGCAAGGGTTTGTACACGATCAGGATAATCGGTGAGGATTTCGGCGCGGAGTTCACCGCGCACGCCGTGGGGCCGCAGGATGCGCCCAATAGCTAAATAACGAGGCTCAGGTTGCTTGTCAGGCATTCCTGAGCCCCTTGACTTTCCGAGACACCGTCGTTAGGACGGTCACCGTCGGGACAGCGGCTGTCGCGACGATCATCGCTATACGATCTCCAGCGTGACCTTTTTACCCATCTTCGCGCCAAGGACACGCGCGAGCGAGCGCATAGCATTGATGGTCCGTCCTTCACGACCGATCATTCTCCCCATGTCCTCTGGAGATACCCGCAGCTCCAGCATAATGGAGGTTTCACCTTCAATCTCTGACAGATTGACCGCGTCTGGCTTGTCCGCCAGAGCTTTCGTCATATATTCGACCAAATCCTTGACTGCAGACATCGTTACGCCTCCTTGAGTATGTGATAGCCATTTTTGAGTTACAAGAAGCAAGCAACCGAGGCGAAATCCTGCAAAACACGGCACGGGTTGCCGCAGTTACTCGCTGTCGTCGCCCTCAGTCACAGGTTCAACGTCTTGGGAAGTGGGAGTCGACTTAAGGTTGTCCGTTTCTGGGCTTGTCGTCTGCTCCGCCGCTGTGGCCTCTGCTACCAACGCTTCCAGGGATTCACCGCCTTTCATACGTTCAAAACGCGCCATCGTTCCCGTCCTCTTAAATAGGCGCACCACTGCGTCACTCGGCTGTGCTCCCACAGAAAGCCAATGCAACGCCCGCTCTTCTTTAATCTGGATGGTTTCAGGTTCCGTACGCGGGTTGTGAAACCCAAAAATCTCTACGAACTTTCCGTCACGCGGGGCCGTAGATTCTGCTACAACGATGCGGTAACTGGGCTGTTTCTTACCGCCAACACGACGCAATCTAATCCTTAGCATAAGCCTCCTGTCCTCTTACAAAGGTGATCATAGTGTAACATAACTTCTATAGAATGAACACATACCCTAGCCCTGGAACATCCGCGGCAATCCGCGCGTCTTTCCCTGGCCCAGGCGTTTTATCATATTCTGCATCTGACGATGCTGATTGAGCAACTGGTTAATCTGCTGGACGTCCGTACCGCTGCCGGCAGCAATGCGGCGCTTGCGACTGGCGTTAAGGATGCGCGGGTTACGACGTTCCTCCGGCGTCATCGAAAGGATGATCGCCTCCACGTACTTGAGGCTTTTCTCAGCCTCGAGCTTTTCGAGATCGACACCCTTGAGCGCCTTACCCAAGCCGGGGATCATGCTCAACAACTCGTTCAATGGTCCCATCTTCCGCACCTGGCGCAATTGATCCAGGAAATCTTCCATGTCGAAGTCGCCTTTGCGGAGTTTCTTCTCCATCTCGGCGGCCTGGGCCTCATCGAAAGCGATTTCCGCGCGCTCGATCAGGGAGAGCACATCCCCCATGCCCAGGATGCGACTGGCAAGCCGCTCAGGATGGAAGACTTCCAGGGCGTTGGTCTTCTCGCCGGTACCCAGGAACTTGATGGGCACACCGGTCACCTCACGCATGCTGATGGCCGCGCCGCCACGCGCATCACCGTCTACCTTGGTGAGGATCAAACCCGTCAGTCCCACACGCTCGTGGAAGCCCTGCGCAATGTTGACGGCTTCCTGCCCGGTCATCGCGTCGGCGACAAGAAGAATCTCCACCGGATGTACGCGCTCACGAATGGCGACCAATTCCGTCATCATCACATCGTCGATCTGCAAGCGCCCCGCGGTATCCAGCAACACGATGTCGGAGCCACGTGTGCGGGCATCTTCCAGGCTACGCGCGCAGATGTCCGGTGGTTTGGCCGCACGGTCGCTGTAAACCGGAACATTGATCTGCCGCCCCAGCACTTCCAATTGGGTGATGGCCGCAGGACGGTAGGTATCGGCCGCCACCATCAAAGGGAAATGGCCTTTGGAGCGCAGATGCAACGCCAGCTTGGCGATCATCGTCGTCTTGCCGGACCCCTGCAAGCCTACCAGCATGATGACGTAAGGGGCGCGCCCCTTCAACTCCAGGCGTCCGGGTTCACCGAGCGTCGTCACCAATTCCTGGTGGACAATCTTGATCACTTGCTGCGCGGGATTGAGGGCGCGGGAAAGTTCCTCGCCAACCGCCTTCTCACGCACACGCTCGACAAAATCTTTGACGACTTTATAGTTGACGTCCGCTTCTAAAAGTGCCAGCCGGATCTCACGAAGCACAGCTTTGACGTCTTCTTCGCGCAGGATGCCCCGCTTCCCCAGACGATCAAAAATACCCTGTAGCTTCTCACGTAAAGATTCAAACATGACGATCCGGCCTCACAATCACGTACATTCTAACGGATATTGTGAATTCGTCAAGCATCTTAGCCGTCAGCGATCAGCCGTCAGCGATCAGCCGTCAGCTGTCAGCAACCTTGCCAAATGCCAAGAGCAAGGCATAATAGAGTCACGGTAGCAAGATGGAGATGCAAATACGCCCATAGGTTTGGGCTTTCAACCTGATTTTGAGGTAAGAAAATGGCAAAGAAACGTACACCGGTACCTTTGATCCGCTCGGTGGTGATCCTCAACCGCGACCGCAAGAGAATCGAAGGCCGCACCGGGGTGAATCTGGTTCTGCGCGTGGTGGGACTGTTGGTCCTGCTATCCTTATTGGCGATCGGACTGGTCATCGGGATGGGCGTGGGCAGCGCCGCCGCCGCCTACAACATGATCACCGATAACTTGCCCACCCCGGATGAAGTGGCGGCAGCCAGCGTCGAAACGTTCGAGACGACCAAGATTTATGACCGCACCGGTCAACATTTGCTCTACGAGGTCATCGATCCTAACGCGGGTGATCGCAACTGGGTGTCGCTTTCGGCCATGCCGGATTACGTGGTATGCGGCACGGTGGCAGCAGAGGACAACACCTTCTGGACCAACCCGGGCTTCAATTTCCGCGGGTTGATGCGCGCCTTTGTCTCCAACCTACAAGAGGAGGAGGTTCAAGGTGGCTCGTCGATCACCCAACAGGTCGTCAAGAACTCAGTCATTCCCATTGAGGAACGTTATGAAATAAGCTACGCGCGCAAGATCAAGGAAGTGCTCATCGCTATGGAATTGACGCGCCTGTACAGCAAGGAAGAGATTCTGGAATGGTACATCAACACCAACCTGTACGCGAATCTCGCCTACGGGATTGACGCGGCAGCACGCGTCTACTTCGGGAAATCCGTCGGCGAGTTGACCCTCTCCGAAGCGGCGACGCTCATCGCCATTCCACAGTATCCGCTGCTCAATCCCTTCGACGCTCCGGAAGACGCCCTCAAGCGCAAAGGTATCATCCTGCAACGGATGGTGGAGGAGGGCTGTATCACCAGCGCCGAGGCCAAAGCCGCCGAGGCTGAACCGTGGAAACTGGCACAATCCAACAAACGGTTCGACATCCAGGCGCCGCACTTCTCGATGTATGTGCGCCGCCAACTGGAAAGTATGTACCCGCCCGAACTGGTGGCGGGTGGCGGGTTGCGGGTATACACCACGCTCGATTTGGATTTGAACAACCAGGCGCAGTGTACCGTGCAAGCGTACCTGCGCATCCTCGCCGGAGAAGACCCGGCGGTGGTCATCCCGGAGGCTGTCGCGGCGGGTTGCGAGGCAGCGCAATACCTTCCCGATGTGCCAGCCAGTCGTATCGGCAACGACTATAACGTCAAGAACTCCGCCGTTGTCATCATGCGCCCCACCACGGGTGAAATCCTGGCTATGGTGGGAAGCGCCGACTACTGGAACGACGAGATTGACGGGAAGTTCAATGTTGCGGCAGACGGGTTGCGACAGCCCGGTTCGTCGTTCAAACCCTTCACGTATGTCACGTTCCTGGCCCAGGGGCACAATGCCGCCTACATGTTCCTGGATGTGCGCCAGGCCTTCGATCAAGGCGCCGGGATGGCTCCCTATGTCCCCGAAAACTTCAGCCGCACCTATAGCGGCCCGGTCAGTCTGCGCGATGCACTGGCGCGTTCATTGAACATCCCGGCCGTCGAAGCCATGTCGATCGCCGGCATCGACAATGTGCTGCGCACTGCGCACCGGATGGGAATCACGACGCTCGACAAGGGTTTGCAACACTATGGCCTGAGCCTGACTTTGGGCGGCGGTGAGGTTAAACTTCTTGACATGGTGTATGCCTTTACCGTTTTCGATAATAACGGCGTGATGTACGGGCAGCCTGTTCCTGCCGAAGAACTTCGTCCGAACTTCCGCGAACTCAATCCCGTCGCCATTCTGCGCGTCGAGGACCGTAATGGCAATATCCTCTATCAATATGCGCAGCCTGAGTCCCGCCAGATTCTGGATCCACGACTGGCCTATCTGATCACCAATATTCTCTCCGACCGGCAAGCGCGCATCGCCGGCTTTGGCACACCTAACTCGCTCGAATTAGCAAACGAACGTCCAGCAGCCGCGAAGACCGGCACGACTAACAACTTCACCGACAACTGGACCGTCGGTTATACCCCACAAATCGCCGTGGGCGTCTGGCAAGGGAACAAAGATGCTGAAGATTTTATGATCAATACGACCGGTGCACGGGGAGCTTCCTACATCTGGCACGCGATGATGGAGTATGCCCTCAAAGATGAGCCTATTATCCCTTTCACACGCCCTGAGGGTCTGGTGGATGTGACCGTCTGCGCGGTTTCGGGCTTGAAACCCAACGGCCACTGCCCCACCCGTAGCGAGTTGATGATCCCCGGCACAGAACCCGCCGAAACGGACAACATCCACCAGGTCTTCCTGGTCAACCGCGAAACGGGGAAGCTTGCTACGATCTACACACCCCCGGAACTGGTAGAGGAACGGGTCTACATGGTTTTGCCCCCGGAGGCCCAGGATTGGATCAACGGCCTGCCGGAGGAAAAGCGCGTGGACATTCCCCCGACGGAGTACGATACGATCTACGGTCCTAATCAGGCACAAGCTGAAGTTGCCGTGATTTCTCCGACGGCTTATTCCTACGTCAGAGGCGTCTTCCCCATCACCGGTAACGCACGGGGTGGAAATTTCGCCTTCTACCGTCTGGTCTTCGGCAAGGGGCTGAATCCCACCGAATGGATGCAGATCGGCCCAGACCACGGCAATCAGGTAGACAACAACGTATTGGAATTCTTCGATACGACCGGGCTTGAGGACGGTTTGTACACCCTGCAACTCCAGGTGGTCGGGCAGGATCAAGGTGTGCGCCAGGCAACGCTGCAATTCACCATCGACAACACGCCGCCCAAGGTCGATCTCACTTACCCGATAGATGGCGCCGAATACACCTACGGCGTCGATGAGTGGGTTAACATCAACGCCGAAGTCAACGATCAATACTCGATTGCTCGTGTGGAATTCTATAAGGGCGACGAGGAAACGCCTTTCAAAACCCGCAATATTGCCCCCTTCAACGTGAACTGGACGTTAGGTGGGCCTGGCGAATACAGTTTCCACGTCGTCGTCTATGATGCCGCCGGCAACAAAACGGAAACGGAACCCGTAACCATCCGGGTAGTATCCAAGGAGTAAAAAAGCGGGGGCCTTTACCGGCGAATGAGTTTCCATAAACCGTGAGATGTAAAAAGCCCTTACGTCTCACGGTTTTTCATGTGAGCCTTGTTGTTCTTAAGAGCTATCCGAAAATGCAGTTTGGTGTAACGGGGGTCTTTCGGTGTGGACTACAGTCTCGAAAACAAAGGGGCTTCAATGATAAGAAGAAAGCGGCGATGCTTTTCAAGCATCGCCGCTTTTTGCGGGTAATTTTAGATTACCCTCTTTTCTGCCGGTTAAAGTACCACTTCTGCGTTTCAGCAGCCACTGATGGGAGCAAGATGAGCGGTAACATCGGCGCCCACTCGTTCAGGGTTATCGGCGTGGTATTGAAGATTTGACGAATCGCGGGGACCGGGATGTACACGACCAAGAACAGCAAGAACAGCGAGAATCCAATCGCGTACTGCATCCACTTGTTCGTGAAGACGCCCAACTTGAACAGCGGGTAACGCTCCGAACGGGAAGTATAAGCTCGGAGTAACTCGGACGCAACCAGGGTGACGAAAGCCATCGTCTCCGAGGTCAAGAGGACAAACTCATCAAACGCGGTCGTTCCCTCAATAAAACCTCGTAGGACCGCATGTTCTGGCCCAAAAAACTTCCAGCCCAAAAGATACGCGCCCAACACCGCTGTGGTAATAGCCAGCGTCTGAATCGCAACGCCAATCCACATCTCGCGATTGATCACCGGCTCATCAGGCGGACGCGGGGGACGATCCATAAGATCGGGGTCGCCTTTTTCAAGCCCCAGAGCCAGCGCAGGGGCGCCGTCGCTCAGGAGGTTGAGCCACAGCAGTTGAATGGCGGTAAGGGGGGGCGACCATCCAAATATCGTGGAGATAAAGAGAATGGCGATTTCGGCCACGTTACAGGACAGCAGGAAGTAGACGAACTTGCGAATGTTGGAATAGATGATGCGGCCTTGCTCGATGGCGCTGACGATGGAGACGTAGTTATCGTCGGTGAGCACCATATCCGCCGTCTGCTTGGTGACGTCGGTGCCGGTGATCCCCATCGCTACGCCGATGTCGGCCTGCTTGAGCGCCGGAGCGTCGTTGACACCATCGCCCGTCATCGCCACGATGTTGTTGCGCTTGCGCAGCGCCGCCACGATGCGCATCTTGTGATGCGGAGCCACGCGCGCGAAGACGTCGACTTTGTCAATGACTTGATCTAGCTCCTCGTCGCTCATCGCCTCCAGCTCCGCGCCGGAGACCGCGACGTGTCCTTCACGCAGAATGCCGATTTCACTAGCAATCGCTGCTGCCGTCGCCGCGTAGTCACCCGTCACCATGATCGTGCGCAAACCGGCGCCTTGCGCTTTTTGCACCGCCGGGAGCACCTCCGGGCGAGCCGGATCGATCATCCCTTGCAACCCAACAAAGACCAGATCCTTCTCGATCTCATGGGGATGAGGTTCTTCTGGCACTTCTGTCAACGGACGGTAAGCCACAGCCAACACGCGCAACGCCTGAGAAGCCAGAGTCGCGTTGACATCCAGAATTTCCTGACGCTTTGCGTCGGTCAGAGCTACAGGGCCATCGGCGGTCAGGATAGAGGTACAGCGATCCAGCACCAGGTCCGGTGCGCCTTTGGTAATCGCCACATAGTTATTTTTACCGCCGCCAGGCAACGGGCTGATATTCTTTTTCTCTGCCGGCTCGAGATCGTGGATGGTGGTCATCCGCTTGCGGTCGGAGTCGAAGGGAATTTCGTTCACGCGCGGGAAAATGTCTTCTAGCTTTTCGCGCCAGAATCCCGCTTTAGCGCCGGATACAACCATTGCCCCTTCGGTGGGGTCGCCGATCATCCGGTATTGCGTGTCGGTATGCGGCTCCAGGATGGCATCGTTGCACAAAACGCCGCCCCACAGCACCGTCTGGAGCACAGAATGATCATCGACACGCATAACCTCCTTGCCATCGAGCATAAACACGCCCTCAGGTGTATAGCCGCGTCCTGTCACCTCGTAGGTATGCCCGTCGGCCCAAATGCGTGTCGTCGTCATCTGGTTCTGCGTCAAGGTGCCGGTCTTATCAGAGCAGATGACCGTCGCCGCGCCCAGCGTTTCAACAGCCGGCAGGCGGCGAATCAGCGCGTGACGCTTGACCATTTCTTGCATGCCCAGAGCCAGACAAATGGTGACGACAGCGGGCAAGCCTTCAGGAACGGCTGCAATTGCCAAGCTTACGGCCAGCATAAAGAACTCTTTGCTGTGGTCAATCCAGTGTTGGAGATCCCACCCCACGGTCTGACCAGTCAACACAGGGCGCAACATACCCACCAAAAACACCAGACCACAGATAGCGAGGCTGGCAATACCGAGGGTCTTGCCGACGTCGGCCAGCTTGCGCTGCAAAGGCGTGTCCTCCTCCTCAACCGATTGGATCAACTCCGCAATTTGCCCGATGGCTGTCTTCATGCCTGTTGAGGTGACCACGCCTTGCCCACGACCATAAGTGATTGTCGTGCTCATGAAGACCATGTTATGTTGATCCCCCAATCCGGCATTAGGATCCAAAACATGCTGCGCGTTCTTGTTAACCGGTACGGATTCCCCGGTCAACGAGGCTTCCTCCGCTTTGAGGTTGATGCTCTGCAGCAGACGCAAGTCCGCCGGGACGATGCTACCGGCCTCCAGAAGCACCAGATCACCGGGCACCAATTCCCGCGAGGGCACCATGACGCGCGCGCCATCGCGGATGACATGTGCCTCAGGTGCGGCCATCTTCTTGAGCGCCGCCAACGCCTGTTCGGCCTTACCTTCCTGGATAATGCTGATCGCCGTGTTGAGAATAACGATGGCGATAATGGCTGCCGCCTCGATATAGTCGCCCAGCATAGCCGAAATGATGGCCGAGACAATGAGAATCATCACAATAAATTCGCTGAGACTGGCCCACAGACGCTCCAGAAATGTCGGCGGTTTCTTTTCTGCCAGCTCGTTGTATCCGTAGGTCTCCAACCTTTTCTTGGCTTCAGCGGTTGTCAGACCGTTGCGGATATCAGCAGCGAGCTTCTGCACTGCCGCGTCGATATCAAGAGCATGCCACTTATCTTCAACTACGCTCATGCAATCTCCTCCATACAAATGATATAAACTGCAAAACCGGATGCGATCTTGATGTACAAAACGCTATCATAACATACTCTCACAGATGAGCAAGAGATGGGTTAGAAATCTATCTAAAAATTCGGCATTGACACGCCAGAAACGCTCGCAAGCACAATTCGCGGATAGAGTCTCGGTCTAACGTGCCGAGAATTTATACACCGTTGTCGTCTGGTACGTCTGCCCGGGTTGGAGTGTCGTGGAGGGGAACTCGGGCTTGTTGGGCGAATCGGGATAATGCTGCGTTTCCAGGCACAGACCGCCGCGCCGTACGTAGACACGTCCACCCTTCCCCGGCAGGGTCGGCGGCATCATGTTGCCGGCGTAAAACTGAATCGCCGGTTCGGTGGTATGGACTTCCATAACCCGGCCCGACGTCGGTTCGTAGACCTGCGCCGCCAGCCGCAGCGCGCCCGGCTCGCCGTTGACGACCCAGTTGTGATCGTAGCCGCCGCCGAACTTGAGCTGTGCATCGTCCGCATTGATGCGTGCGCCGATGGACGTGGCCGTGCGGAAATCCAGCGGTGTTCCGGCAACGGGGCGCAGTTCGCCGGTGGGGATCAACGTCCCATCGACCGGTGTGAAGGTGTCGGCGTTGAGGAATAACTCGTGATCGAGGATCGTCGCCGCAGCCCCTGCCGAAAGGTTGAAGTAGGAGTGGTTGGTCAGACTGACGACCGTGGTTTTGTCCGTGATCGCCGTGTAGTCAATCTTGAGCGCGTTGTCGTCGGTCAGGGTATAGGTCACCGTGACGGAGAGTGTGCCGGGGTAACCCTCCTCGCCATCGGGACTGGTGTAGGTCAAGACCAGGGCAGGCCCTTCGGTTGTTTCCTTTGCTAATGGCGTCCATACTCGCTTATCGAAGCCTTTTATCCCCCCGTGCAGATGATTCTGGCCGTCGTTCTGCGCCAGCACGTATTTCACACCGTCCAGCGTGAATTTGCCGTTGGCGATGCGGTTGCCAAAGCGTCCTACAAGGCAGCCGAAGTACGGGCTGTGCGCGATGTACTCGGCGAGCGTATCGAACCCGAGCACCACATCCGCAAAAGTCCCGTCACGGTCCGGCGCCGTTAACGAAACGACGATCCCCCCATAAGTGGTGATCGTCGCTTGCATGCCCTGTGCATTGACCAAAGTGTACAACGCGATTTCTGTACCATCAGCCAAAGTGCCAAATGATTGTTTTTTGA
>DYKY01000072.1 GCA_020722365.1 Thermoflexus sp. | reverse complement strand
CGCCCCTGAGTTAGGGGCGTGTTTCTGCGAAAGGAGGGTAACCAACTGCACCGGTTCGGAGGGCGGGTCTCCTTACCAAATGCTAACTTTATTATACATTCTTACCAAATTCTAGCAATAGGAAAAAAGTACTATAGAGGTATGTCATACGTCACCAAAACAAAAAGCTCCGCGCTGTGCGCGGAGCTTTTTGTTAATGCGTGAGCGCGCTGACCAATACTAACCCTGGAGTGTAGATGCAACCTGAGAGAAGACTCCAGAAATCAAGGTCCCCAAAAGGGTCAGAACGACAATCACAACGATGGAGATCAGCACCAGAATCAGCGCGTACTCCACCAAACCCTGACCTTCCTCACGTGGTAAATACAACATCGCAGCACCTCCTATATAAGATTTAAAGATTTGAAAGATATATTTTTTAACCTGTCTATATATTACCCTATTTGTCCATGGACTACAATAGGAATTTAGTACTGTTTATAACGGTTTTCCTACATTATGGATGAAAAAACCCCAGAATGTACCCTGGCCAGCAGTTTTTGTGTACAGGACAGCAGCTCTTTACCATCTGTATAAAACAACTATAATCGACAACGTGGAATCATTGAAGATCAAGAACGCGAGCTGGCCAGAGGATACCGTGCAGTTTACCCAACTGCTGTTGAGTTCGCAATCGCCACGTCGGCGCGAAATGCTCGCCTGGCTCGGGCTGCCTGCCGGACTGACACATGCAGATGTAGACGAGATTCCTTACAACGATGAACGGCCATCTACAACAGCGGCACGACTCGCCGTTGCCAAAGTCTATGCAGTAAAACCTGCGGATACCGGCATCTGGATTCTGGGTGCAGATACCGTCGTAGACCTGGATGGCGTCGCGCTCGGCAAGCCTGCCGATCCCGCAGAGGCGCGCGCGATGTTGCACCAGTTGCGCGAGCGTTCGCACGCCGTTCATACTGGTGTGGCGCTGTACCAACCCCGGACGCGCCGGTTGTGCGCACGATGCGTCACCAGCACTGTACAGATGCGCGCGTATACAGACGCCGAAATCGAAGCGTATGTGCACACCCACGATCCTATGGATAAGGCCGGGGCCTACGCTATTCAAAACGACGCCTTTCATCCGGTTGCACATGTAGATCGTTGTTACGCCAATGTCGTCGGTTTTCCGTTATGCGCCATTGCAGCGTTGCTGGAATCATGGGGCCTCGCACTGACGGTCAATATCCCGGCCCTCTGTTTGGCGCATTTCGACTACCGCTGTCCAAGACCAGATGTAGGGATTAGCTTATGAGAAAACATATAGTGTGCCTGTTCCTCGTTGTGCTGCTGGCCGGATGCAACAACATGCCCTCAGTAGCCCCGTCGGTTGCGACAACAACCACCACGACCGCCTTCACGCCTGTCCCAACGCCCTCACCCACCCTGGATGTAGCGACGCCGGAGTCCGTGGGACGCGATTTCCTGAGCGCCTGGGAAATGGGCAACTACGCAGAAATGTATACCCTGCTCTTGCCATCGCTGCGCGCGGGACTGGCTCAAGCCGACTTCGAAAGCGCTTATCGTAGCGCCGTGGATCTCACCACGACGATCAGCGTAACCCTCACCCCGCAGACGTTGAGCATCGACGGAGACAAAGCATGGATTGCCTTTACGGAAGTATGGCATACCGGGCTGTTCGGCGCTCTGCAGGCCGCCAATCAGCTTAGCCTCGTCAAAGAAAACGCGCAGTGGGGCATCGACTGGCACCGCGATACGATTTGGCCCGATTTGGTGAGTGACAACACGTTCGCGGTCGAATACCAGATTCCGCCGCGCGCCAACATCTACGACCGCAACGGCGCCGGGCTGGCCATCCCCAGCACCATCGTCACCGTGGGGGTGATCCCGCAGGAGATTCAAGACGAGGCGGCGGTGCTCAATGCACTGTCGCAAGCGCTCGAACTTTCCGTGGATAAAATCCAGGCTGCCTATGCCGGACAACCGGCGCACTGGTTCATTCCCATCCAAGACATCTCCGGTGAAACGAGCCTGGCCTACAACGATCTGTTCAGTCTCCCCGGCATCCAACGCCGCGAACGGACGGGCCGGCTCTACCCCCTGGATGGCGTCGCTGCACACGTCATCGGGTGGCTTTCGCCCATCCCAGAAGAGAGTTACAGCGTGTACCGGCAACAGGGTTATCGCGGTGACGAACTGGTGGGCATTGCGGGGCTGGAAGCCTGGGGAGAATCGATTCTGGCCGGTAAAAACGGTGGACGGCTCTCGATTGTTAGCGCCGACGGGACACACATCAAAAGCCTTGTCGAGCGCCGTCCGGAGCGTGGGCGCGCCATCTACACCACCATCGACCGTGAACTCCAACACAGCGCCGAGCAAGCCCTGGGGGAACGACGGGGCGCTATCGTTGCGCTGGATGTTCAGACCGGCGCGATTCTGGCACTGACCAGCGGCCCCCACTTCGACAACAACATCTTTATCCATCTGACCGACACGTGGTCTCGACAAGCGGTGCTCAACAATCCTGATCTGCCCCTGCTCAACCGGGCGATTCAGGGCGTCTATCCTTCCGGTTCCATCTTCAAGATCGTGACGATGGCCGCAGGTCTCGAAGCTGGCGGGTTGACAGCCGAGAGCAGCTTCTTCTGTCCCGGATATTGGGATGGCCTGGGCGAAATGAACCGCAAAGTCTGCTGGCTGGAAACCGGTCACGGGGCTATCACACTTAAGGATGCATTGTCGGCTTCGTGTAATGTGACATTTTACGAAGTCGGCAAAATCCTGGACGGCATCGCGCCCGATACGCTGTCCACCTACGGGCGAGCCTTCGGCTTTGGGGCCAAAACTGGTTTGCAGGAATTCGCAGACGCGCCCGGACTGATCCCTGATCCAGAATGGAAACAGGCGACCTACCGTGAAGGCTGGGGAACCGGCGACACGGTGAACCTGGCAATTGGACAAGGATACCTGCTGGTGACACCCTTGCAAGTCGCACGGATGATGGCGGCGGTGGCGAATGGCGGCACCCTCTACCGCCCTTACATAGTCGACCGCGTTGTGGACAGCACAAACGATATCGAACCCATCACACAGCCGCAAGCCACCGGCCGGCTGCCCATTTCCCAGGCGAATCTCCAGATCATCCAGGAGGCCCTGTATGGCGTCACCACGGCCTCCTTGGGCACAGCGACGCATCGCTTCCAGGGATTGGACATTCCGGTCGCGGGGAAAACCGGCACTGCCGAACAGCCAGACAAGGATGCCCTGCCCCATTCCTGGTTCGCGGGCTACTTCCCGGCTGACAATCCGCAGATTGCGATGGCCGTGCTGGTCGAAAATGCGGGGGAAGGCTCCACCGTCGCCGCGCCGATGTTCCGGCAGGTCATCGAAGGCTATTACGGCCTGCCGATCACACCACTGCCTACCCCAGGCGTCGAGCCACAAGGCGATTGAAGCGTCACGAATTACAAATTACGAATTACGGATGACGATTCGTGTGTTTGCATAGGTTCGTTTATGCACGATAATGCACGTTTCAGAACAATTTCATTGACAGAGCGTGCAGATCGTGCTATAGTGAAACAGTTGGACGGGGACAATGCTCAAAAGCGAACGCCAGAATCGGATTATGCAGCAGCTTCATACGACCGGCAGCGTTTATGTCGCCGAACTAGCGCGCACTTTCCAAGTGGATGCGGTCACTATCCGCAGGGACCTGGCCGAGCTAGAAAAGGCCGGGCAACTACAGCGGGTTCATGGGGGAGCGATGCTGCGCGCTGGACAGACGGCCGAAGGCTTTTCCACGCTTCCAGAAATCGCCCAGAAGCAGCAAATCGAACGCCGCATCGCCGAAGCCGCCGCACGTTCTATCCCCGATAATAGCGTCGTTTTCTTGGGAACAGGCGCCCTGACCCGCGCCGTGACGCCTTTTCTGAACAAACACACACACCTTACCATCATTACCAACGCGCTAGACATCGCCTGGTACGTAGCGCAACAGGCCAAGTTGGCGCAGCCCATCATACACACACTTCACCTTATCGGCGGGCAGGCCGCGCCGGATTATGGACTCTACGGGGATGATGAGGCGCTACGGCGCGTGCGCGCCGACCTGGTGATCTTCGAGGCGGGCGGGCTGGACGCCGAGCGTGGTCTGACGCACGATAACCGGGACTGCGCCCATATGACGCGCGCGCTTCTGGGCATCTCATCGCAGACCGTGGCTTTGGTCGCCCCGGAACGTGTGGGGCGCGCGGGCGCCATCTTCGTGGCGCCCGCCAGTGAGATCGATGTGTTGATCTCAGTGCACGAGGCACCCACCCCACCGCTGTGGGACTTAAGCGAACTTGGTGTGCGCATTATCTTGACTTAAAAGCGCAATGCCTTTCCAAGCACGCTATACCTGAACAGAAATTTATCAACAGATTAAACAAGTTTTAACTGACAACCTGTCACCGGCAACCATTTACACTTTGAAAAAGGAGACTCTTATGGCAAGCGTAACCTACAAGCACGTTACCAAACGCTTCGGCGATGTGGTCGCAGTATCGGATCTGAACATTGAAGTGGCCGACAAGGAATTTCTGGTCTTCGTTGGCCCTTCTGGCTGCGGAAAAAGCACCAGCTTGCGCATGTTGGCCGGATTAGAGGAAATCACCGAAGGCGAAATTTACATCGGCGACCGCCTGGTCAACGACGTGCCGCCCAAAGATCGCGACATCGCTATGGTGTTTCAGTCCTACGCCCTCTACCCTCACATGACGGTCTACGACAACATGGCGTTCGGCCTTAAGCTGCGCAAAACCCCCAAGCAGGAGATTGATCGCCGGGTGAAAGAGGCGGCAGATATCCTGAACATCGGAGATCTGCTCGACCGCAAGCCCAAGCAGCTCTCCGGTGGGCAGCGGCAGCGCGTCGCCGTAGGCCGCGCCATCGTCCGCGAACCCAATGTGTTCTTGATGGATGAGCCGCTCTCCAACCTGGACGCCAAGCTGCGCGTGCAAGCGCGCGGTGAAATCTCCAAACTGCACATGCGCCTGGGAACGACCTTCATCTACGTGACCCACGATCAAACCGAAGCTATGACGATGGGATCGCGCATCGTCGTGCTCAAAGATGGCATCTTGCAGCAGATTGACACGCCACAGCATCTCTACGACCTGCCCGGCAACGTTTTCGTTGCCGGATTCATCGGCAGCCCCGCGATGAACTTCTTCGACGCTACGCTTACCGAGACAAACGGCATTATGTATGCGGACTGTCGCGATTTCCGCATCGCCATCCCGGGGGAGCGTCGCTCCGTCTACCAACCCTATTTGGGCAAGGCGGTCATCTTTGGAATCCGGCCCGAGCACGTCCACGATCCCGATTACCCGCCGCCCGGCATCGTGCCGGCGTTGGTCGAAGGGCGCATCGACGTGACCGAATTGATGGGCAACGAAGTGCTCGCCTACTTCACGCTGCCGCACGCTGAATTCATTGGGCGCTTCGATCCGCGCACCAAAGCTACAATCGGCTCCACTAAAACTGCGATTTTCGATATGAGCCGCATGCATCTCTTCGACAAACAAACCGAGAACGCGATCCGCTAAGCATAGGCGAATAGAAAAGCCGGGATTTTGTTAAAATCCCGGCTTTTCTTGCTTCACAGGTTCCTGAACTTTGACAAGTAACAACGTCGATAACAAAAACAACAGCCCATAGATGGCGAAAATCACCACGTATCCCAGGCCGGGCACATCTGGCGTGGAGCGCGTGAAAAAGTCGGCCACCGGGCCGCCGATGTAGGCGCCCACCGCGCCGGCGCCAGCGCCCGCCAGGTTGGAGACCCCCAGATAGCGCCCGGCCTCGTCTTTGGGCACAAGGCTGGTCCCCAAGGCCCAACTCGAGGTGTAAAAGACGCCGGTCGCAATCCCGATGAGGCTGGCGCCAACAAAAACCAGCGTCAAGTTGGTCGCAAACAGTATAATCCCCGTGCCCATAGCAGCGAGCAGCCCGCTCCAAGCCACAACCTTTTTCCGCCCGATCCTGTCGACCAACGAGCCGGCAGGCAACGCTGAAAGCAGGATGAAGACACCGACGAGCATCATCATCTGGCTCGCCGGCCCCGCCGCCGACTCGCGCGTGAAGCCCAACCGCCCCTGGAGAAAATAGAGCACGAAGCCGGCCAGATTTGTCACGCTTATCAGAAAAGCCAGCCGGCCGATCACCCACCACACGAAAGCCGAGAGAGCGCGCGTCTTTTCCACCCCGATGGAGAGCCGCGCGCTCCCGCCCACGCCCACCACCACGGCTACGGTCATCGCGGTAAAGCCTACCAGGCCCATCACCACAGCCAGGACGAAGACTGACTCGACGCGCACTAACCACCACCCACTCCAGACAATCACTTCCCCCATCAGCAGGATCACCGCTGTGAAGAAACCTGTCATCAGCAAGAGGCGCAGGAAGGGTAGCCAGTCCAGCGGTGCGAGCCTCACCCGCAGCGGCTGCTCTGGAACGAACATCGCCAACAGCATCGTGAGGAAGATCACGGCCATCAAAACCAGCAGTCCGCCCCACATATTACCCGCGCCGATCAACCGCGCGATAGTAAAGGAGACCAATACCACCGGGATGGGCACTTCGAACAGTGCTTTGACGCCGGAGAAACGCCCGTGTTGCTCTTCGGGGACCAGGTCGGGGATGAACCCTTGTTGGGCGCTGTGCGCGGTATTGGAGAAGAACTGCAACAGCACGTACAGCGCAAAGAGAACGCGATACCCTGCCATACCGCTCATCTGTGCGGTAAAGCCGATAGCCGCAAGGACGAGCAAATCCATCAACGCGCCGCCAAAGATGAAGGGCCGTCGCCGTCCCCACCGCAACCTGGAGCGATCTGAGAGCATGCCCATTAAGGCTTGCGCCAACAAGGCAACCATCAAGGCCCAGAGACGCATGCGCCCGAAATACGCGCCTTGCTGCGTTTCCCCCACGAATTGTTGAACCAACAGAGGCAACACCAGCGGGACAAAGGTTTGTGTAAGCGTCGTCAGTCCCAAATAGAAAATGTTGATGGTGATGATGTCGTACCGGCGAGGCGTCCTGGTCATGATGCGCTTCTGGCGTGGGGCGTGATACACGAACGGGTCATGCGACGTCTAGTTGAGCGAGATGCGCTCGTGCAGCATCGGCTCTGGCGACATCGTCGCCAGACGTTCCGCCAGGGGAACGTACACCCGCATGTAACCCAGGACGGCCGTCAGCAATCCCCGTGCTGTCGGCGTCCCCAACAGACGCTGCTTCTCACCTGCCGCTAACGGAAGCAAAGCCGCTCCGAGCACACCCAACGTCGATACGCCCGGTTGCAAGACTTCGGGCAGCAGCGCCGCCGGCCACACGCTTGCCAGCGCCTCCACGTACCGGCGCAGATAATGACCGACCTGCTCCACCAACATCCAACCGGGATGCGGTTCTTCGACCCACGGCCATAACTGCACCGTGGCCTCGAGGTAAACGTGATCCTGGTGGATTTGTAGTATCTGAAAACGATACTGTCCTACAACGAGCGCACTGGCGAAGTCACGCTCTAGGCCCGGAACATCGTCGAGCAGATAGGCTAACGTTCCCACATTGGCCATCGCGCCGTACGTCCCGTCCGACACCCATACGACGCCCAATGGCTGCCGCTGTTCACGGCATAGCCGCAGCAGCAAATCCCCCCCCTGCGTGTCGGCGAAGATGGGATAAAGCTGTCCCGGGAAAATGATCTCCTGGCTCGGATAAATGGGAATCCGCAACGTCCTCATACCGGTATTTTAGTCGTCCCGGCAATCTTGACAAATCAGTTTGACAACTTCCGCACTTGGCGTATAATCTAGCCAGTCATGCCCCAGTGGCGGAACTGGCATACGCAGCAGGTTGAGGGCCTGTGCCTTCGGGCGTGGAGGTTCAAATCCTCTCTGGGGCATTCAAAAACAATCCTGGAAACTCTCAGCTTCCAGGATTATTTTTATCCAAGAGAGTGAAATCTGGCGGCTGTCGCTTCAGCTCATACGCGATAGCCACGCAACCGCCGAGGAAAACCGGCACCGTCGCCTGGAACGCTACGCCAAACTGTTGCCACAAGGCATAATTGAGTGGCCCGCCGAGGAAGGTCAATGCCCACAACAACGCATACCAGACCCGCAGGGCATCTCGTCGAGCCGGAAGGGTCTGCCAGAACAACACCGCCGGGATCAGTAGCACTGCCCAATCGTAGATCATCGCGTGCGGGGTGAGCCACAGCGTCAAGCAGATAGCAGTGGCATACCGCAGTTTGGGAGTACGCTGCCAGCGCCAGAGCCTGACGCAGCCCCACAGCCCCACAGCCGAGATCAATAGGGCTAACCCATCGGCCAGCGGCCACATACCGGGCAATAGCAACCGCCAGAAGCCACGCACGGTGTGCAACTGCCACAAGGGGAACTCCTGCCAGGCCGGCAAATTAGGCAAAACAGTCAGCGCAAAATCGACGTAGGCCCAACTGGCCTCCGGCATCAAGATGAAGCACAGCGCCGCTAACCCCATCCCTCCGACCACCAAACCGGCAAGCGCGGTCCACCCTCGTTTGCCTTTACCGCTTAACAACCACAGCGCGCCCACCCCCAACGCCAGTTGCGGCTTGTAGAGGATCAGGCTGCACACCAATCCAGCCGCCCAGGGACGTTCATCGCGCCAGAGCCGATAAGTGAGACTGAGTATAGTCAGACTAAGCAAACTATTCTCACCATAACTCACCGAGGCGAAAATGGGAAACCACGTCAATGCCCACCCAAACCGCCGCCATGAAGCGCTCCCCCACAGCCATACCAGACTCCACCACAGGCCAAGCAAACCCAGAAGACTCCACAGCGCGAAGGCCAGACGATAGGGCAACATGGAGAATGGCACAAACAGCCATGTCAGAAAAGGCGGCATAAGATAGCCATAATAAGAAGTCAATTCTGGACCGATAATGCGATATTGCGTCTGCGCCTGATAGTCAATGTCATACAGACGCCCACTCTCACCGATGCGCACCGTCGTCCCCACCGCGTGAAACGCCAGATAATCGGTCCCCACAACCTGACCAGCCAGATCAATATCTCCAGGACCCAGCAGGATACTGAGCAACCAAGCTAACCAGAGCACCCCACCAGCAATCCAGGCATAACCCAGTCTCCTAGGCGTAAGCCAATTATCTATTCGCTGGAGCATCTATTCACCTCCGGTACACGCCAATGCTGAAGACACCCAGCGGCATTAGCGCCGTCAACGCCGCACCTATAGTGGTTCAGATAATGATTTTGACATTTGGCCCGTTTTTCACGCTTGTTGAGAGGTCATTTTGTCCAAAACATTATCTGAAGGACTATAACAACATACCTATCAGCACTAAACGCGGATAAACTCGGAATCTCTCACGCGTAGACGCATCAACAAGCATACGCGACCTCCTCACTGTGTACTAATGAAACTTCGCCTCAAACTGACAAAGCGAAAACTCACCACAGAGTACGCTGGAAACGCAGAGATTTTTCCAGTTTTTCTCAGCGCCCTTTGCGTGCTCAACGCTGAAATCTAGCCTCGTTTGTCAAAGATTTGGCCTATGAAGATGTCTAGAAAGGCGTGCTCATCCAAATCTGTGCATAGTCATCGGCATACTCACAACGCCATTCCTCAGCACGTTCCAGAACATGCAATAGCTCCTCTTGCAACTTACTATCCAGCAGCACGCGATCCACAGCATACTTTTCCAACAATTCCAGCGAACGGGTTCCCTGTCCAATACTTCTATAGTCCAACCACTGCTCATAGGGATAAAGTTCCACACGCGGATCAATGAACACCGGCTGTTCCGGTACGGCCCAGATAAGATAACTACCGTAACCCATTTCGTTGAACAGCTTTCCACCGGGATGTGCTTGCAAGTATCTCGCGGCCTCCAACGGCGTCGCCGTATCCAATAATGGGCCTTCAGGCGCATTGCGCCACACCTGCGCCCAGTAGGTCTCCGGCAACGGCAATGCCTCAACCCACCACGGCTGCGCCAACGCCAGCGGGAGCAGCAAGAGAAGCAGCAGCGCCAGATTGAAAGCGTTACGGCGCACAACGAACACCGGCCAGCGCACCGGCAGGTCCTTAAGCGCATGCGCCAACAAGGGCATCATCGCCATCCCAAACCACACCACATAACGTTGCCCATTCCAGGCCAACCACAGAAACCCCACGACCAGCAACGCCTCTGTCGGTGTGAGGCGATAGCGCGAATAGGCCAAGGCGAGCAACAAAACCACAATGCTAACGTAGAAGACACTATTGGCAACGCCAGCCGGCGTAGGCGACTGCCATTCCACAATCAAGGTTTGGCTAGGCGGATCCGTCATCAATCCGATCACATACCCCACAATCCCCACGCCACGCGGATTGAGCAAAGTCGCTGCCGCTGTCAAGCTGGAGACGCCGGCCAGCCAGCCCACCTCTCGCCAGGAACGTGCGCCTGTCTGTTTGAGGAGTATTCGCAGCCCCTCGCCGACAGTGAATATGCCCAACAGCACCAATCCCAAAATAAACGCGCCATGCGCGTTAACCCAAAAAATCATCAGCGCGGGACACGCCAACAGCCACTTAGGACGCAATTTGCCGGCGGCGTACCGGCTCAACAGCACCAGGTAAAGCACAAACGGCATCCACGACCACATCTGAGGACGCAGGATCAGGTTATTCACAGACATAAAACAGGCCAGCGCCAACGGCAAGGTCGTACTCCGCCACGAGCCAGTGCGACGCCGCGCCTCTGCCACAACAACAGCGTAAGCGCCCAAAATCAGCCCATTGCGCGCGACCATCACCAACGCTAGACCGCCCAGGCGGTACAATACATAGAGCAGCCATTCGCCGAACCACGCTCCGTAAAAGAAAGGCGTCTCCGCTGGCAAGCTCCAGGAAAAGATATTCGTCGTGGGGACTTGCCCGGTGTGGTAAATAATCTCGCCGATTTTGAGATGCCACCAAAAATCGTTGGGCGGCAGCGGGACGAGCGCGACGTAGAAGCCGAATGTCACCCAGACCACCCAGGGCCATAGGAGATCGAGGCTCGGCCAATTAACTACACGACACCAACGGAGCTTTAACATACGCAACAGAATTTTCTCATTCCCCAAAGATACCAAATTGCAAGAACAGGCGGGAACCATATAAACCAACTTACCCCTGGCACAAAGACAGCACGCAAGCCCCATGCAGAGCCGTTAATCAACATATAGCCGATTAAAAATCTCCGCGATGCCTGCTGTAGGCCAGATCGCACAATGATAAAAGCATAAATAACAGGAAGAATAACCACAATATAATCATGCGTCCACACATACGGAGAAGTAAGAATTGAAACAAAAAGCAGTCCGGGCATTTCCTCTTTCCAGTTCCAATCTAAACGATGATGATACCAACGATAAACTAACCATCCTCCCCCTAAAACCACAGAGACAAATTGAAGACCAAACTTTTCTGCCCCCCACAACAAACGTAGCGCCGCGCCCAATGTAGGTGTAATCCATTCAAGTGGTGGATGATTAACAACCATATATAGATATTGGTTAAACACCTGAGGATTAAATACCAAAGATATAGCCAAAGCAGCAAGAAAGACCAAGAAACAGCTCAACAACACAGACCATTTCTTATAACGAAAACACCACAACAGCAAGACAAACCAGAATAAGTAACACACCTGTGGTTTGACAGCAACAAAAAGCGTAGAGATGCCGGCCGCCACGCCTATTCCCCGGTGTTCAAAATACAAAAACAAAACGACCCCCAACAAAATGAAAGCCCCGATTTGACCGGCTAAAAGCAATTCAAACGTAGGGAAAAAAGTGAATATGAGAACCCAACTAATCCACACACGCTTCCAAACTCCATCATATAATCGCCATATCAAAGAAGCGCAAAGTAGCAAGACAACCGAATGAAACGAAAACCACAAGAAACGTCCGACAGAATAAGGTAAAAGAGCAAAAAGAAGTATCATGGGCAACACCCACGGCGGATTGTACATAAGCAATGGACGCGGCTCTTCACGCCCTATGGCGCGTTGAAGCAACAACAAGGCTTCTGGATCGTAAGGATTAGCGCCTTCTAAGAGAAGTTGTCCGGCAGACCAATACTCAATAAAATCACCGCTAGGCGTAGAGAACTTGAGCAACAAGAAATTCAAACTTAACCAAACCACCAGAACAATACCGAACAACAAAGCTACCCAAGTTAGCAACCTTAACAAGCGCGCCCTTTTAGTTCTGTACATAGCTTCCTCTCATTCCCCAGAGATACCAGAACAGAAAAGCCGGCGCGACCCACATGAACCACAGATCGTTGTGAATCCATTGTTGCAGCAAAAGAATCACACCATTCAGTCCCACGTAGACCGCAACAATCCGCGTCTGCCTGGACCGTGTGCAACGCGACGCTAACGCGCACAACTGCACCGCCGGTAACGTTAACAGCACCAAATCATACGTCCAGGCATACAGCGCTGTGACCAACGAAACGGCAAGCAACAACGGGCTTTCCCGCAACCAGTCCCATCTACGGCGGCGTTTGTACCAATAGAATACCAACCACACACAACCCAGCAGTGGGGGCACAAATTGCAACCCAAAATGCTCAACCCCGAACAACAGCCGCAGGCCAGCGCCCAGCGTCGGCGTGGCCCAATTTACGGGAGGGTACGTGGTCACAGCAGTGTAGTATTGTTGTAGTACAGCAGGATTGGCAAGCAATGCCATCGCTGTGAGGAACGCCACGGCTCCCACACCCGCCAACGCCAGGGAGGCCTTTTTCTGCGCCACACTCCACAACAACAGCGCGGGCCAGAACAAATAAGGCAACTGCGGTTTTATGGTCAACAGCGCCAGACACACACCCGCCAGCCACCAGCGCTCACGCCGCGCGGCGGCCAAAGCCCCTACCAACCCGGCCAACAACAGTGCCCCAATTTGCCCCACCTTAAGTGCAAACAACGTGGGTATAAAGATAAAGGCGGCTACCCACGCCACCCAACGCTGCCCGGCGCCGCCCCCATAAAAACCCCAGATGACATGCGCGGACATAAAGACCAAGGCAAGGTGCAGCAACAACCATAGCAGGCGGCCCAACGGATAGGGCAACAGACCGAAAGGCATCAACAGGGCCAACGTCCAAGGGGGATTCCAGGCAATAGTGGCAACACCTTCAATATACTCCGTGCGCCCAGCAGCATACTGCAAAGGACGCAATTGCTCTGGATCATACGGATTGCCGCCCAAAGCGTTCAGCCGTCCTACCGCCCAATATTGCACGAAGTCGTCCACGGCCAGTATACGCGCGTCCAACAACACCGTTGTCGCCAGAGGATAGAGCAGCAACAAGCTAAGCCCTAAAGCGCCCCAAAGAAAAGGTTTGTAATACGGCTTTTGCCGCCACTGTTGCATCAAAGTCCTCCCAGAGTTCACTTGAGCAAACGGCAACGCACTAGTGTATACAGCGCGTCGAGACCATCTCCCCAGGCCATTTTTTTGCCCTGATGATGCGTGCGGGGGTTATACGTCACTGGCACTTCATGGATCTTGTAACCAGCCAGCAGCAATTTGGCCGTAACCTCCGGTTCGAAATCAAAACGCACACAGCGCAGCCGCAAGCCCTGGACAACCTCGCGCCGGAAGACCTTGTATGCCGTCTCCATATCACTCAGATGTCCACCAAACAGCACATTGGTCAGGAAGGTCAATCCGCGATTGGCCCAACGCGAGGCGCGCGACGCGCCCTTCATCCCGTGCAAGAAACGCGAACCATACACCACCTGCACCTGCGGGTCGGCAAAAGGCTCAAGTAACGCCGGGTAATCACCAGGATCGAGTTCCAAGTCGGCATCCTGAATCATCACCAGATCGCCGGTCGCCAAACGCATGCCCACCCGCACCGCCGCCCCCTTGCCCAGATTGATCGGCGCGGTGTAAGCCTTGAGCGCCGGATAAGTTTGGCTGAGGCGATCCATGACAGCAGCGGTGCCATCAGTGGAGCCATCGTTGCAGACAATGACCTCCTTATCTACCTGACCTACATCCACCGCGTAGACTCGCCGTACAACCTCTTCCAACGTGGGTTCTTCGTTGTAGACCGGAATAATAATGCTGAGCGTCGTTTGAATCATACAATACCTTCTGCGGAGAACACATAACAAATTAAGAAATCGGCACCACCACTATCTTCCCCTTCATCTATCAGCAGCCCTACGCTGTCTGCAACCACTGCTGAGTCTTACATAATCCCTTCGCCAACGTTACACTTGGCACCCATCGCAATATCCGCCGGATCTTCTCGATATTCACCACTCGACGACGAATATTGTCAATGTCACGACGGTCAATATGTAAGGGCACCAACTCCAAACCGTATAAATCCGATACCAAATGCGCTAAAGTCTCAACGCTAGTCTCCACGCCGGTGCCAATATTGAAGACTTCCCCCTCAGATTTAGGTGATAAAGCCGCCTGTAGGGTTGCCTCAACCGCATCTTCTACAAAAGTGAAATCGCGGGTCTGTTGCCCATCGCCATGAATCTCCAATGGCAACCCCGACTGCGCTCGCTGCATGAACTTTGCCACGACACCACAATAAGGGTTTTGAGGATCCTGCCATGGCCCATAGACGTTGGAATAACGCACCACTACCACAGACACACCATAACTCTCGTAGAAAGCCTGGCAATATCCTTCGCCGCTGTATTTGCTGACAGCATACGGCGTCAACAAACTAATGCGGTCATCTTCATTGATTGGCAGATAACGCGGGTTGCCGTAGACTGAAACCGAGGAAGTATAAATTACCCGCTGCGGGTGATAATCACGAGCCGCCAACAACACATTGAGAGTGCCGCCAATATTGGTCTTGAAATCCTCGTACGGATTCCGCGTCGAGGCAATGATATTTCGCGCTGCCAAATGAAAGACGAACTCCGCATCAGAAACCAACTGCCGCACTAAATCACTATCTGTGACGCTACCCCGCACCAGCCGGTAAGACTCCGGGCCGACGCCTCGCAGGTTTTCAAGACGCCCGGTAAAAAAATCGTCCAGAATCGTGACTACCGCGCCGTCGGCGATTAGACGGCGCACCAGATTCGAACCGACGAAACCCGCTCCTCCAGTCACCAGCACGCATTGTCCCTTGAGATCAGATACCACCATATACCTCCTGAGCTTAGGTTTTCAATCCCAGAGCAAGATAAACCATAGGACGGAAGATCCGCCACCAGTCACGTACCGGCTTCATTTTCGTTGTACCACGGGTATGGTAGATAACTGTCATGGGCGCTTCAGTCACCCTATACCTCTCACGCACCACCTTATAGAGCAGGTAAGGCTCCAGTTCATAAGAGTTCAACCATGTTTGCCACAAATCAATCTTACCATCTGAGAAAATACGTGTATGGAATGCTCGCCCTCCATTAGTTGCATCTGAACAGGGAAAGCCTGTCAACAGCCGAAAAGTAGCGGCATAGACCCAAGTAAATAGCCTACGGAACCAACCAATATTAGGAGCGTGCAATCCTCGAAAACGCCGCGACCCCTGGACAAAGTCATAGTTTTCAATCAAAATTGGCCGCAATAGACCGGGGAGTTCGGTCGGGTCATGTTGATCATCGCCAGAGAGTATTGCGACCACCGGAAAACGATGCGCCAGAGCATGATCAATGCCAGTTCGAATCGCCGCGCCAACACCCAGATTCCGTTCATGGCTAATAACTAACGCTCCCGCAGCCTGAGCTTCCAGAGCGGTCTGATCGGTAGAACAATCATTCACAACTAACACGGATTTTATCCCCTGGGCCAGAACCTTTTTAACTACCATTCCCACTTTTCCCTGCTCATTATAAGCCGGAATCACCACAAGCACCTGTAAATCTTGTGTCCTGTTATCCAAGGTACGCTCTCCAACCACAATTGTCTCAGGCAAACCATCCATATCATCACCTATTCAAAGATGCCGCTTTGTTCGTGTAAAGTAGATCCCGCGAACCCTAACGCCCCCCAGAACACATCGACGCAACAGCAAATGTCTAATTGATTAGGGTACCCAAGTTTCCAGGGTGTAAAGCAACATCAGAAAACAGCTGCCAGCAAAGCCGCTCACGGCCCAAAACAGACGGCGTCGCGAAAACCATGCCATCTGTCCCGCTCCCATAAAAACCGGGAAAGCCAAGAATAGATGTCGTGGCAAACCCTTATATGGATGTACTATCCCGGTATGATAGCTAAAACTGATCAAAACCGTCACAAGCGTATACACGCGATAGGAAGCGGGCAAGCGCAGCCAGGCAATAAACATTGCGGCCAGAAAGAGAATGCCAAGCGTCAGATTCACGATTAAGTCCACATCGGGCAAGGCCCAAAGTCGCATGATGGCCAGATAAAGCGCCTGCCAGGGCCAAATGACAAAATAAGCGCCGCCCACTTCGTC
This sequence comes from Thermoflexus sp., assembly GCA_020722365.1. Lineage (GTDB taxonomy): Bacteria > Chloroflexota > Anaerolineae > B4-G1 > SLSP01 > DSWT01. The sequence goes on along the minus strand of DYKY01000072.1, from coordinate 2,843 downwards.
CGCGCTAGTAGAAATCAGCATCGAGTATACCAACGCGTAAGGAGAAGCAAAACTCAACTGCGCCTCTTCTATAACTATCGTCCGGTACAACGACCAAAGGACCAACCCGGCAGGTATTAGTCCCAACGCTAACCAACAACGCCAGCTACGCGGTAAACGGCGCACGTCTCCTTTGTGTGCTTCCCATAATTCCCAGATAAATGGAAATACAAGCAGAATCCCCTGTTGGCGCGCTAATACCGCAAACGCCCCGGCCGTCCCCGCCCACCACCACTTGCGTTGCCGCGCCCACAGCAAAGTCAACGCCGATAACAACAAAAATAATCCCTCATTATATGGAGCAAACAGAATAAAAGCTAAAGGAGAAAACAGCAACAACTGAGAAGCAACTTGCGCCTGAGCAGGCCCGGAATCCACTTCTACCATTCGCACAAAGATAAAGAGAAACGCCAAGGTCGCCAGATTGCTTACTAACATCAACGCCAAAAGTGGATCAATTCCCAAACAGGTCAGAGGATAAGCCAACCAGGGATAAAGTGGATGAAAAGCAGCGGTTCCATTTCCAGCCTGGTATCCTGCTGTGAGAATGCGTAAATACCACTCAACGTCCCAACGTTGCCATGGCGACAGCAGCAGCCGGTAGAGCCAGTCATGGAATGGAGATGAAGGCGGCCACAAGGGTATCAAACGCTCAATATCGGTCAGCGGGCGTAGCGCGGAAAATGCCGCAGCCCACGCCGACGTAGACAGACGCAGAAATACCCAAAGCCCTAGAAGGGAACCGTATTCTTGCACCAGCTTGCCCATCCTTGGCGCCGGCTTTACAAGATTCTGAGGTGAGTCCACGGCAACGCTTCCCCCGTATCGTAAAAAAATGATTGGCGATGACAACACTACAGTTTGCAAGCCGCTTTATCCTAACCATGATAAAACCTGACTCTAAATCATTATAGTCCAACTCCGGTAAAGTACAAAATCAATACTGACAACGTCATCTTTCTGGAAAATATTCTGCCCTCGAACAGAGTTATGCTATAATAAGTATGTAACCACTCACCCAAACGGAGGACACTTTATGCGCAGCACCCAAGCAAAGGAAGTTACCATAATGCCCAATCTACATCGTTTCTCCATCGCGCATCTCTGGGCGCTGACGGCGCTGGTAGGCATCTTCATCTTTGTCAACACACACCCAATCCGCCCCCACGATTTTTGGTGGCACATCGCCGCCGGACGCGAGTTGGCATCGACCGGGCGCATCCCGATCAACGATACCTATTCATACACGATGTATGGCGCGCCTTATCCTGCGTACCAGACCTACTGGCTGATGGAATGGACGCTGTACCAGATATACCATCGGGGAGGTGCGGCGCTCGTTATCCTTTTCCAAAGCGCGATCGTCACCACCGCTTACGCGCTGACGTTATGGCTGGCGCGGCGGCTCACCGGCAGTTGGCGAATCGCGGCGTTTGCCGCGCTCTTTGCTGCCGCGCTGGGGATTAACGATTGGAATGTGCGCCCACAGACGATCACCTTTCTGCTCGCGCCAGTGTTCCTGAATACCATCCAGACCTACCGGCGCCATCCCAAGCCCTGGCTACTGCTCACCTTCCCAGCCGGAATGGTGATCTGGGTGAATGTGCATGGTTCATTCCCGATTGGCCTGCTGCTCATCGCACTTTGGGGCGCGGACGAAGCCTGGGAAATAGCTGCCTCCTGGGCACATTCTCAGGAGCAACAAAAACAACGGTTGAAGGCGCTGCTTGCGCCAGCAGGCGCCTTGAGCGCCGCGACACTGGCTTGCCTGCTCAATCCGCGCGGGATCGGCGTTGTGCAGTACGTCGCTACGATGACGACCGATCCCGTCATTCAAACGTTGGTAACGGAATGGGCCGCGCCCACTTTCGATACTCTGAGCGGACAACTGTTCCTCAGCGGCCTATTAGCAAGCGCCACAGTACTGGCGCTTTCTCCAAAGCGCCCTACCCTCTCTCAACTCCTTACGTTCCTGGCCTTTGGCACATTAGGCCTGCGCACCTTGCGCGGCAGCACCTGGTTTGGCCTAGTGATGGCGCCCATCCTGGCGGAACACGTGGAGAGAATCGTTGAATCAGCAAAAGAAAAAATGAGCGAAAGAGTGAAACAGCCGAGTCAGCAAACACCAAACACTAAACTCCAAAATACACTCAACGTGCTGTTGGTAGGGCTGCTGCTGCTCGGCGCCTTCGTCTCGTTGCCGTGGTTCAAGGCGCTGTGGCCACTGCCGCCCCAAAAGGCCGGGCTGATCTCGGCAGAAACGCCCGTAGCGGCGACGGATTTTCTGCTGCGCGAGCAGCCACCAGGCAACCTGTTCCATGCGATGGGGTTTGGCAGTTACCTCATTTGGGCGGCGCAGCCGGCGTATCCAGTTTTCATTGATCCGCGCATTGAACTCTACCCGGCAGACTTGTGGCTGAATTACCTCCGCATCTCTGCCGCCGCGCCTGGATGGGAAACGCAACTCAGGGCATATGAGGTACAAACCCTGATGCTCAACCCGCAAGAACAGGCAGGATTGCTCACCGAAGTACGCGAATCCAAGCAATGGGATGAGATTTACACCGATGCCGTCAGCGCAATCTTTGTACGCAAGGATTGACAGGGGGATACAAAATTTGCCTTTTTCCCCGAATTGTTCTATACTCAGTTTGTGGCAACCTATTCGCTCACCTCTTCACAATCGCCATAAACGCTGTCCACAATGCGGGAATTTTGGTTTGCCGATTTTTCGATTCTCAGTATGCATCAGGTTTTGAACTTTTAATCCATAACCTGGAACTTTCGACTATTTTCTGAAGGAG
>DYKY01000071.1 GCA_020722365.1 Thermoflexus sp. | reverse complement strand
CGATTCCAGCGTCACACCCGCGCGGACGCCGACGCAGGGGTCGTGGCGGCCTTTCTTGAGCGTGAAATCGATCTCCGTGAGGTCCTGGCGGACGGAACGTTGCGGTTTCTGGATCGAGGCCGTCGGTTTGAAGGCAACGCGGCACACAAGCGGCATCCCGGTGGTGATACCGCCGAGCAAGCCGCCGTGGTGATTGCTCTGGTAGCCCGTCGCGCGGATCGGATCGTTGTGCTCGCTGCCGCGCCGCGTGACCGCCTCGAAGCCCGCGCCGATTTCGACGCCTTGCGCGGCGTGCAATCCGCCGAGCGCGCCCAGCAGCCGCAGCTTGAGGCTCTCGTAGAGCGGCGCGCCCGCCAGCGCCGGGACGTTCACCGCGACGACCTCCACCACCGCGCCGATAGAGTCGCCGTCTGCCCGAACAGATCCGATTAGTGCAGCAGCCTCGCGGGCGAAATCGGCGTCGAGCGTGGGGAGTTCGGAAGCGGCGAGGTTCGCTTCGAGCCGCCGCAGGTCATCCGCCGGAACGGGATGCGCCTGCGTGCGCTGCAAGACCAGTCGCTCGACCGTCTCTGCCAGGGTGACGGATGCCTTGAGCGCCCCCACCTGCACCAGCGACGAGAGAAACACCGTCCCGAACTGCCGTTCCAGATACAGCCGCGCAATCGAACCGCCGATCACGTCGGAAATGGTAGCGCGATAGCTGGCACGCCCGCCGCCGCGCGGATCGTTGAAGCCGCGCGCCTGGCGGCGCTTCACCAGGTCGGCGTGACCGGGGCGGACTTCGCCTTGCGGCCCGGCGAACTGCGCGTAATCGCCGGAGCGTGTAGCGGCGGAGAGCACGATGGCAGCGATGGGTTCGCCGGTCGTGTAGCCCACTTCGTAAGTGCGGGTGACGCTCTCCACGCCGTCGGCGATTGTCCGAATTTCCGGCCCGGCGAGCAGCGCGCCGTGATCGTCCGTGTACAAGCCGGAGAGCAGCGCCACCTTGTCGGCTTCGCTGCGCGGCGTGCCGAGCGCGCTGCTGTCAGGACGGCGGCGATCCAAATGGCGCTGGATGTCGGCCCGCGTCAGCCAGAAGCCCGGTGGGCAACCGAGAACGATGGTGGTGTAACCTGGCCCGTGGGATTCCCCCGCGCCAGTGACTGCAAAGAGAGGGCCGCCGAGGATCTCCATACTCAGGGGTGATTGTTGGGATTGTCGACCGCCAGCCCTTCGGCGGCGGCAGCGGCAAGCAACTGGTCATCGTAGCGCTCGTCCGGCGCAATTGGAGGATAGATAGGCATCTGCTTCATCTCGACCAATAATCCATCTTCACGCAGAGCTTGAATGGCTAACTCGCGCTCCTGTGCAACAATCTCAGTCGCCATACCCCACCTCCCTCTTCACCTGCTATCTCAGGTATACCATAGATAAAAACAACGTCAACGGGTCGGATCAGCGATCAGCACCTCTATCCACCCACCCCTATATGTTGTTCGGGATGGCATATCAACCGTTCGGCGGTGTACTCGGCGGGCAATGCCCAGCCGGAAATCGCCATCTCCAGATGCGCGTTGATGAGGGTTTGGAGAGCCATCAACCGTTCTAATATGCAGGGGACAATGGTCATCACACGGTTTGCGGAGCGGCGACTAACCGCATCACCAACCTTTCTGGTCGTTTACTGGTCAAATCATACGCATTCTGCAAATTCATCCAGAATTCAGGGGTTGTACCCAAGGCCTGGGAAAAAATCCAGGCTGTTTCCGGTGTAATCCCGCGCTTACCCCGCACAATTTCATTGACCCGTTGTAACGGCACACCGATGTGCGCCGCAAATGCTACCTGCGTAATTCCTAATGGGTCCAGGAACTCTTCTTTCAATATTTCGCCAGGATGTGTGGTTACACGGTTTTCTGGTAACATCTTTTTTCACCTCTTCTGTCAATGGTAATCTACCAGTTCTACTTCGTATGCATTGTTGTTTTCCCAACTGAAAACAATACGCCATTGATTATTCACCTGAATACTGTAGAAACCGAGCCGGTCGCCTTTTAGAGCTTCCAAGTGGTTGCCCGGAGGTTCACGCAAATCTTCTATGCTGTGAGCAGCGTTGAGAATATCCAATTTGCGTAGTGCAACTCGTGTGACATTGGGAGGAAGATGACGGGGATGATGACTTTCCCGTCCATGGTAGAGATCGGCTGTAGCTTCCTCAAAATTCTGCCCGCACATCTCCTCGTTGGGACGCAGCCAGGTACACACCAGAGGGCGCTCCGGCGAATCGTAGAGAGCGCATAGATTGTCCTCGGTGAGTTGCACGCAGCGCACACCGGCGGGCTTGCCGTTGGGCATCCCCGGTATGGCGGAAGAAATCGAGAGGGCGATGCAACATGCCCCACAGCCTGCGCGACATTGCATAACGTTATTATACCTGAAGCTGGACAAACGGCTACGCTCAGGAGCCAGACTACAAAAGTCTCACGAGACGCTTACATGTGCCAGTATGTACATTAAACGACAGGTCTGCAAAGCATAGTACAGGCTGAGACTTTTGTAGTCTTTGTGTTTACGGTATAATCCATCCCTGAAAGGAAGCGAGCACTCTATGGAAGAAACGCGTTCGCTCACCGATGCAAGATCGGATGAGGCCACAAAGACAGACAACGGCCAGACGCGCGTCGTCGTGGCGCTGAGCGGCGGCGTGGACAGCGCAGTTGCCGCCGGGTTGTTGCTACGCGAAGGCTTTGATGTCTACGGCGTCACGCTGCGGCTGTGGCGCGACGCAACGCTGCCGCCAAGCGACGTTGTCGAGAGCGCGTCGGCGGTCGCGGACACGCTGCGCATCCCCCTGCACATCATCGATCTGCAAGATCGCTTCTATACGCAAGTGGTAGCCGCTTTCGCCGACGCCTACGCGCGCGGCGAGACGCCGAATCCGTGCGTCACCTGCAATCCCACGATCAAGTTTGCCGCGCTGCTGGAAGAAGCCGACCGGATCGGCGCGTCGTGGATCGCCACCGGGCACTATGCCAACGTCACCCAGCAAGCCGGAGCGCCGGCACGCCTCTCGCGCGCACACTGCCAAGCAAAGGATCAATCCTACGCGCTGTATCGTCTCGGTCAGCCGGTGCTGACACGGCTGAAGCTGCCGCTTGGCGAATTCGCCGATAAAGACGCAGTCCGCGAACTGGCGCACGCCTGGGACCTGCCGGTGCGGACGCACGCCGATAGTCAGGACTTGTGTTTTGTGGGCGGCGGAGACTATCGCCGCCTGCTGCAATCACTGCGCCCGGAGGTGCTGCAACCCGGCCCCATCTACGATGAAGCCGGGACACTGTTAGGGCAGCATCGCGGCCTGCCTTTCTACACGGTTGGGCAGCGCGAGGGGTTGCGGATCGCCGCGAACAAACCGCTGTACGTACTGCAATTGGAAGCAGAGCGTAACGCCCTCATCGTCGGGGCGGGGGAGCGCCTGCTGCGCGAGGGCTGCACGCTCCGCGCCGTCACCTTCACTGCCGGAAAACCGCCATCTGCCGCCTTCAGCGCCGCCGCACAGATTCGCTATCACGCTGCCCCGACCCCTGTTGAGGTCACGCTATTGGACGATGACCGGGCGCAGGTTGCGTTCGGCACACCACAGCGCGCGGTCACGCCCGGTCAATCGCTGGTGTTCTATCAAGAGGACGACGCAGGATGCGGCGGCGCAGGATACGACATCGTTCTGGGCGGCGGATTCATCGAACCGTAAACCAGACTACAAAAGTCTCACGAAAAGCGCGTAGACTTTTGTAGTCTCGATTACCCCACCACCTGCAGTAGGTGATAGCTCTTCTTCCCCTTGCGCAGCACGACGAACTGCCCCTCAATCGTATCCGCCAACGTGACAGCCTGTTCCACACCGGCAGCTTGCACGTTGTTGACATAGACCCCGCCGTTGTCGATCAACCGGCGCGCCTCGCCCTTGGACTTCGTCAATCCCGCATCCACGAGCACGTCCACCAACGGCGCGCCCGCGCCTTCCAACGCCGCCTTGGCAACCCGGCTGGAGGGCACGTCGCTGAAGATGTCGCCGATTTCCTCGGCGCTCAGCCCGGCGATGTCGCCGCCGAAGAGCGCCTGCGACGCCTGCACCGCCTTCGCCAGCGCCGTCTCGCCGTGGACCATCGCCGTCACCGTCTGCGCGAGCGTGCGCTGCGCCTCGCGTTGTTCCGGCTGCGTCGCTACCTTGTATTCCAACGCGGCGATTTCGTCTTGCGTCATCCAGGTAAAGTGTTTGAGGTCGTCGATCACATCGGCGTCGTCGCGGTTGAGCCAGTACTGGTAAAAGCGGTACGGCGACGTGCGCTTCGCATCCAGGAAAATCGTCCCATGAACCGACTTGCCGAGTTTCGAGCCGTCGGCATTGGTGACGAGCGGGTAGACCAGGCCATAAGCACGCGTGTTGCGCATCCGGCGCAGCAACTCCACACCCGCGACGATATTACCCCACTGATCGCTGCCGCCGGACTGCATCGTGCAGCCGAAGCGGTCGTAGAGTTGCACGAAGTCGTAGGCTTGCAGCAGCATGTAGCTGAACTCGGTGTACGAGATGCCCTCCTCGCGGTCCAGCCGCGACTTGACCGAGTCCTTCGCAATCATGTAGTTGACGGTGAAGTACTTGCCCACATCGCGCAAGAAATCCATCATCGGGATCTGGCACAGCCATTCGGCATTGTTGACCAGACGCGCCGGGTTGCTCTTGACCTCAAAATCGAGAAAACGCGCTAACTGCGGTTTGATCGCTTCGACGTTGGCCTCCACCTGCTCGCGGCTCAACAAGGGCCGCTCGCTGGCCTTGCCGCTCGGATCGCCGATCAGCCCGGTGCCGCCGCCCGCCAACGCAATCGGCGAATGGCCGAAGCGCTGCATCCGCGCCAGGCCCATCAACGTCAACAGGTTGCCAATCTGCAAACTGCTTGACGAGGGATCAAAGCCGATGTAGACCGTCACCTTTTCCGTCGCCAGCACCTCCGGCGTCCCCTCTGTAAAGCTGTGGACCAACCCACGCCACTGAAATTCATCGAATACGTTTGTCATAATGTCTCCTTCTACAGAAATGAGTAACGAGTAATCAGTAACAGGGAGAGACACCTCACCGGGCTTTTGCCCTCCACCTTTTTGGTGCGCAGCGCCTTTGCTAACGCAACGCAATTACATCAGATTTTCCATTACGCTCGACCTATCTGCCTATATTACCAACAACCAGGAAACGTGCAAGCCAGAGACAACGAAGCCTTAACAATTCAGTATCAAGGTGGCGACCACCGGCATGACGATCGGCGTGACCGGAAAACTGGCGGCCGAAACTCTGTTTTTAGCCGGTGTGTGGTGGATGGCGATCAAGAAGTTCGAGGTATACGAAATCCAGGAATGGTTGTGGGAGATGTGGCGCTTCGTCAAGCAGATCATGCCCCTGCTGCTGGTCGGCGTCTTCTTTGCCGGACTGGCGCGCGCGCTCATTCCCGCCACCTGGATCACGACGCTGGCGGGCAGCAATACCGTCGTGACCAACCTGGCGGGTGTGTCCTTCGGCGTCTTCATGTACTTCCCCACTCTGGTCGAAGTGCCCATCGCGCAGACCTTCCTCTCGTTGGGGATGCAGCGCGGCCCGCTGCGATTTACGTGGGAATGGTGGCGGTGTTCAGCACCTTCGCCGGGCTGATCTTTGGTCGGTTCGTCCGTTAACTTCTGGACAGATAAAATTTACAGGAGCAAGGCGCAACGAGCAAAACGGTTATTCTCGAAACCAATGGTATCGTTTATGGGATAGCAATGCAACGTTCACCAAAGTCACCGACATTGGCGAGATCATGAGCTATCCGATTGCGAACACGCCGGCGCTGGTGGTCAACGGTGCGGTGAAGTGTTCCGGACGCTTGCCGAGCAAAGACGAAGTCATCCGCCGGTTGCGCGCGTGACAAAGCCGCCTGATCGCGGCCCCGCTCAAGTCACCTGTGACCTTCGAGCCGCAGATTATCGTCGAAACGACTGCGAGATGAAATGCCCCCGGCTGTGATAGATGTTGGCCTTCCGTTACAACCGTCTGTAGCGGAAGGCCATTTGTTGAAGCACTTGTCTTCTGTTTCTGCTATAATACAGATATTCAAATCAACGAATATGCAGGAGGCGCGATGGAAAAATTGAAAATTCTCTTTCTTTGCACCGGCAATTCTTGCCGCAGTCAGATGGCCGAGGGATGGGCGCGCCATTTGCAGGGCGATGTGCTGGATGTGTATTCGGCCGGCATCGAGACGCACGGCCTCAATCCTCACGCCGTCAAAGTGATGGCGGAAGCGGGCGTGGACATCTCCGGGCATCGCAGCAAGCACGTCAGCGAGGTGATGGATATTCCCTTCGACTACGTGATCACCGTCTGCGGGCACGCGCAAGAGAACTGCCCGGTCTTTCCGGGACATGCGGTCGTCATCCACCACGGCTTCGACGATCCGCCCAAGCTGGCCGCCGACGCGAAAACCGAGGAGGAGGCCCTCTCGCACTATCGCCGCGTGCGCGATGAAATCCGCGCGTTTGTGGCAACGCTGCCGGAGGCGTTGACGCAACACAATTCGTTAAGTTTCATTGTCAAGTAGATTGAAGGAGTCACCACCCTTCAATTTGCTTGGGTCGCCGTTAACCGGGATGCGCATCTTTGTCTGCATCAAACTTACGGAGGAACAACAATATGAATGGATACCGGCAAGTCATTGTGGATGGCAGTCCTATCGGATTGCGTGGGTTGGATGAGGTGTTTGAAGCTCTGCATACGGCCGGGCGCAAACCAGGGGACGCCGGGCTGGGCGCAGAAATCGTCGCGCGAGTGCGCCAGGAGAAGAACTACATCCCCGCCAGCGCGCAAGAGTTGTTTGCCGCGGCCTTCGAGCGGGAATACGCGGCGTACCTGGCGCGGCTGGAGAGCGGCGAGACGACCCGGCAGCGCGGCTATGGGATGTGGCGCGGCTATCCCCGCGAAACGATCCCCTGGTTCCCTACCGTCAATGAGGATTTGTGCAACGGTTGCGGCATCTGCCTCAAGATGTGCAGCACCCACTGTCTGGCCCCCACCGAAAACGGCAAAGTGTGGGTGGCCGACCCGTTCGCTTGCGTGATCGGGTGCAGCTCATGCGCCAACGTCTGCAAGCCCAAAGCGATCACCTTCCCCCCGCGCTCGATGTTGGATGCGTACAAATTGAAGCTGTAAGGGAGTCTTGATGAGACCGTTCGCTGCTGCAACGCGCCGGGATTCGCGTCATCCCCACGCTGACTTTCATCGATCGCGCCGGAGCGGGCCAGGGCTACACCGGGGTGATGCCGGCCGAGCAATTGCAAGAGGCGCTCACGACACTGGCTGTTGGAGGGACGCCATGACAATTGATCCTACCGTGCTGCAAAACGCCTCACCGCTGGCTTTTCTACTCACCTTTTTGGGCGGGATCGTCACCAGCATCGGGCCGTGCAACGTGGCGATGATCCCACTGGTGATCGGGTATGGGGGCGGTGGGGGCGCGCAACTCACGCGCCGGCGGTCTTTCGTCCTCTCGTTGACGTTCGCCATAGGGCTGGCGCTGACTTTTATGGGTCTGGGGCTGATCGCCTCCCTGGTGGGCGGGCTGTTCGGCGGCGCGACGCGGGTGTGGTATTCCGTCGTCGCCGTCGTCTGCCTGCTCATCGGCGGGCAAGAGAACTTCTGGATATGTGGGGCGGCCCGCCTGAAAGAGGACCTGACGGCGTGAATTGCCGATTCGAGCATGAGTGCATGAACTTGACAGGGCCTTGAAACGTCCTATAATCATATTCGTAAATTAGAATATGATTTAAGGGGGTGTGGGATGGCAAAGCCACCGGTGATTAGAGTAGACAAATTAGGTCGTGACATTCTTGATTACGCGCACGGCGAATGGTTCGGCGTGCCGCGCAGCGAAGTGCAATGGGGGCCGACGGTAAACTATGAGCAGTGCATTGGCTGTGGCCTGTGCTATATGGTGTGTGGGGGGCGCGTAGTCTACGATTGGGACATGGTCCAGGGCCGCCCGGTGGTAGCGCGCTTCGACAATTGTATGCCCGGCTGCACCACCTGCGCTAATTTCTGCCCGGCTCAGGCGATTGTCTTCCCGTTGCTTGACTCGCTCCATGCATTGCGCGACCAACATCGCATTGTTGCCAAAGCGCGCAAGAAAGTTGCTGCCTTGAAAGAAGATACCGAAACGCAGGAGTAATTCTATGCAAGATGACGCTGACGCCCAACCTGCAACCACAAATGAAGTCTTGGCTTCCCTGTTTAAAACACTGGGGCATCCGCAACGGCTGGCGATTCTCCGTTTGCTGGAGTCCCAGGAACTGTGTGTGTGCGAAATCGAAGCCGCGCTGGATTTGCGCCAGGCGTATATTTCTCAGCAATTGACGCTGCTACGCGAGGCAGGGCTGGTGTGTTTTCGCCGCGAAGGCTGGAACGTGCGCTATCGCATCGCCTGTCCGGAGGTCTACACTTTGCTGGAAATGGCCGAAGCGATCCATGGCACGCTGGGCGAATGTGCGTGGGTTGAGCCTGAAGAGAAAACAGCCGTAAGTTGTGGGGCGTTACGACAAACCTAAATTCTCATCTACAGAGCATCCCTAAACTATTTGTGAGGTATAGCATGAGCATTGCAGTGACAGCTAAAGGCCCCAGGTTGGGCGCGTGGTTGGACCCCAACTTTGGGCAAAGTATGCCCGTGACGATTATGAACGACCGTAACCGTTTCAAGACCTGGCCCAACCCCCATCGCGAGACGGAAGCGGGCGATGTCCCGTTGGCGCGGCAATTGGTCGAGCAGCAGGTGGATGCCGTCGTCACCGGCGTGCTGACTCCCGATGCCTACGCGATTTTCGCGGAAGCCAACATTCCCGTCGATCTCGTCGAAGTGGACGCCATTCTGACGTTGACCGAGGCGGTGCGTGAGGGCGCGCTCCAACCCGCCGACGTCGCCACGGTTGAAGCGCGTTTCAACGTTTATCAGCGGCCGCGTGAGTAAATCCCCCCTATCCCCCCATAACTATGGATACGACGATTTTAGAAACCTTTACGCAATGGCGCGCAGCCGGCCGCGATGTCGCTGTAGCGACGATCGTGCATGTGCAAGGCTCGGCGCTGCGGTTGGCGGGCGCGCGTATGGGGCTGACCGCTCAGGGCGAAGTCGCCGGCTCCGTCAGCGGCGGCTGCATCGATAGCGATGCCCTGGCGCAGATGGAAGCGCTGCTGCAAGGCCAGATGCCGCGCGGGCAATTGTGGTATGGGCCAGGCGATGACCCGCTGGTCCCCGCGCTGGCCTGCGGCGGCGCGGTGGACATCCTGGTGGAACGTTGGACGCCACTGCATGACGTCTGGTTGGCCGAGGTGCGCGCGCGGCGCGCGGTGGGCTTCGCGGCACAACTCGAAACCGCCGAACCGTTCCACCTGCTGCGGCTGGAAGATGGCGTCGTCCAAGGGGCGCTGAGCGCGCCAGACCTCACGGCGGCGGCGCTCGAGACGATGAACGCCGTCTGGCCCGGTCCCCACGCTGAAACGCACAGCTATCCCCAGGGCAAGGTCTATGTGGAAGTCACTGCGCCGCCGCCCACGCTCTTGATCTTCGGCGCGATGGACATCGCTCAAAAGCTGGCCGAACTGGGACGCACGCTGGACTATCACGTGATCGTCGCCGACCCGCGCGCGGCTTTTCTGACGCCGGAGCGCTTCCCCAACGTGGAACGGCGGCATGGCTGGCCGCAGGACCTCTTCACGCCGGAGCAGTTGGACGCCGGTTGCGCCGTGGCGGTGCTGTTTCACGACGAGAAGTTCGACGTCCCGGCCTTGAGCCTGGCGTTGCGCAGCCGGGCCTTCTACATCGGGTTGTTGGGCAGTCGCCGGACGCAGGCCGCGCGCCGGGCGGCGCTGGAAGAAGTTGGATTCACGGACGCGGAGTTGGCCCGCATCCACGGCCCGCTGGGGCTGGATTTGGGCGGCCGCGAGCCGGCCGAAATCGCCCTGGCGACGCTGGCGGAAATTGTCGTCGTGCGGCGCGGCGGGCAGCGACCCTAAGTTTGATTTGGGTGTGTTTCATTTCAGTGGTAGTCTAGGGCCTTGTGCCCGTTGCCTTGTGCCCGTTGCCTTGTGCCCGTTGCCTTGTGCCCGTTGCCTTGTGCCCGTTGCCAGTGTCAAAAGCGCCCACAAGCGCCCACAAGGGGCTAGGCTACGCCGGCCCAACTCATTTGAAACACACCCGTTTGATTTTCCCACTCATTGCATGCGGAAAGCAATACGCCTGATGTTAAAGTCATTGTGCGTGGCGAGAGCGCAAGCCCCACGCGTATGGCTTTGACAGCGGGTAAGTTCAAGATGATCATTGACGAGCCAGAAAGCATGGGCGGCACTGACGCCGGCCCATCGCCCGTACAGGTCCTGTTGATGGCGCTGGCCGGGTGTTTGAATGTGACCGGTCACGAAGTCGCCAAACAGCAGGGTTTAATCTTGCACGGGATGAAGTTGAAAGTTGAAGGGGAATTGAACCCGTGTACCTTCATAGGCTGTTCATTTGAGGAGCGCGCCGGGTTTAAGCAGATCCAGGTAACTGTGGAAGCTGACCTGGAAGATGCTTCTCAGGAAGCGCTGGAAGCCTGGCTGGAAGAAACCGAGAGACGTTGCCCGGTGACCGATAATATCCGTGCGGCGACGGACCTTTCTGTCGTCATCCGCAAGGGCTAAAGACATTTTAACGGAATGTTGACCTAAAGTCTGATCAGGAGGATGATATGAAAATCGCAGCTGTATCCGAAGACGGCGTGACCATCAGCCAACACTTTGGCCGCGCCCCGTTTTATGTTATTGTGACCGTCGAAGACGGCAAGATCGTCGCGCGTGAACGGCGTGACAAAATGGGCCACGCGCAATTTGCCGGCGAGTCGCACGCGGAAAGCACCCACGGGGCCGATCCGCGCGGACACGGCTTTGGCGCCGATGCCCAATCCCGCCACGCGCGCATGGCCGCCGCCATCGCCGATTGCCAGGTGCTGCTGGCGCGCGGCATGGGCGCGGGCGCGTACCAGAACATGGAGGACGCCGGTATCCGCCCGGTCGTGACCAACATCGCGAGCATTGACGAGGCGGTGCAGGCATACCTGGCTGGCGCGCTGGAAGATCACGTCGAGAAGTTACATTAGTGACCTGCCAGCAACGTCCCGCAGGGACATAGACAATGCCCCCTGTGGGATGTTCTTGTGTATAATACGGAAAGACACCAATGAATTATCACGTCGCCATGACCATTCAAGAAGAATCGCGCGCCCTGGCGGAGACGCGCGGGCATCAACTCACGCTCAACGTCAAAAAGGGCGCGGGTGAGGCCGGCTTCAACGCGGCCGAGACGCTGCTCGCGGCGCTGGGGGCCTGCATCCTCACCAATGTCAACGCCATCGGCGCGAAGATGCGCCTGCGCATTGATGCGGCCCGCATCGAATTCGAGGCCGACCGCCGCGATAACCCGCCCGCCTTGACCGACATCCGCTACCGGCTAATCCTGGACAGCCCTGAACCACGCGAGAAATTGGAGGAACTGCACGCCCTATGCGTTAAATGGGGCACGGTGACGAATACGGTCATCAACGGGTTGACCCCGCAAGGCGAATTAGTAGTCGGGGCGTCGTAGACGCGCCGGGAGCGAATGGGGTTTCCATGAAAAATCACGAGATAATGTTGGAAGTCAAAGATTTGCAGCTTGCGCGCGACAAACGCGCAATCCTGCGCGGGCTAAACCTGACCGTGCAGCGCGGCAGCGTCCATGTAGTGCTGGGGTTGAATGGCTCCGGCAAATCCACATTGGCCTACACCTTGATGGGCTGCGGCGGCTACACGCCCGACGCCGGCGCGATCACTCTGGACGGCGTTGACCTGACCAAAATGAGCATCACCGAACGAGCGCAGCAGGGCTTGACGCTGGCCTGGCAAGAGCCGGCCCGCTTCGAAGGGCTGACCGTGGCCCGCTACCTCAGCCTGGGGATGAAAGCGCCCGATATGACGCGCGTCCGCCAGGCGTTGGAGGCGGTGGCGCTCAATCCGGCGACCTACCTGAGCCGCTATGTGGATGAATCCCTTTCCGGCGGGGAGCGCAAACGCATCGAACTGGCCGCCGTCTACGCCATGCAACCCAAGCTCGCCATCCTGGACGAGCCGGACTCCGGCATCGACGCGCTCAGCCTGGACGACATCGCCGCCCTGATCCACCGCATGGCCGAGGAAGGGACGACGGTGCTGCTCATCAGCCATCGCGACGAGGTGGTGGCGATGGCCGACGCGGCCTCGCTCATCTGCGAAGGACGCATCGTGGACTCCGGCGATCCGGCGTGGGTGTGCGACCGCTACACGCACTGCTGCGAACCTTGCGACCGCCGGGAGCTTGTGGAAGAGGAGGTGGCCTATGTGACCAACCCACGCCGCGTCACAGTCCCCGGCTGCCCCAGGCCAAGAACGACTTCGAGGCAATCTTGCGCGCCTACGAAAAATCCGGCGGCAACCCGGAGTTTCTCAAGTCCAGCAAAATCGCCAGCCTGATCATCAGCGGCAACACCGTGTTGGGCCTCAACCGGCTGCCGGGCATCAGCGCCGAGGCGGAAGCGCTGCCCGACGGTGTCCATATTCGGCTCCAGATCGCGCCGGGCGCGCGCTTTGAAAATCCCATTCACCTCTGCTTCGGCGTCGTGCCGGCGGAGGGTGTGCAGCGCATCCTGACCGATTTCGACATCGGCGCAGGGGCGGAAGTGGAATTTATGGCGCACTGCACCTTCCCCAACGCGACAAAAGTGCAGCACATCATGGAGGGGCAGATTCACGTCGGCCCCGGTGCGACGATGCGCTACAAAGAGACGCACTATCACGGCGAGAGCGGCGGCGTGGAAGTGCTGCCCAAGGCGCAGGTGACGGTGGACGAGGACGGCAAGTACTTCACCGAGTTCAACCTGAGCCGGGGGCGCGTCGGGCGCATGGTATTCGATTATGGGGTGGATGTGGCCGCGCGGGGGCTGGCCGAGTTGACCGCCAAGGCGCTCGGCTACGGCGACGACGAAATCATCGTCCGCGAGACCATTCGCCTCAACGGCGAGTACGCGCGCGGCCTGGCGAAGTCGCGCATCGCCGTGCGCGATCACGCCCACAGCGACGTGTACGGCACGACCGAAGGCCACGCCCCCTTTGCGCGCGGGCACGTGGATTGCATCGAGATTGTGCGCGGGCGCGCCATTGCCACCGCCGTCCCCATCGTCAAGGTGACGGATGACCGGGCGATGGTCACGCACGAGGCCGCCATCGGCGCCGTCGGCAAGAAAGAGCTGGAAACGCTCATGGCGCGCGGGCTGGACGAAGAAACCGCCGTGGATGTCATTGTGCGCGGCATGTTAGGAGAATGAATCGTGTCAGACCATACGCACGAAACTAAACAAAACCGTTTTGTCCTCTCGCTCGGCCTCACCGGGATCATTTTCCTGGCGGAGGTGCTCGGCGGTTTGTGGACCGGCAGCCTGGCGCTGCTGGCCGATTCCGCACACGTGTTTATGGATGCGTTCGCCTTGGGCTTGAGTTACCTGGCGCTGCGCGCGGCAGCCCTGCCCGCCGACGACCGCCACACGTATGGCTATCATCGCCTGCAAATTCTGGCCGCGCTCACCAACGGCATCACGCTCTTGTTCATCGCTTTCGAGATTCTGCGCGAGGCCTGGGACCGCTGGCAGCAGCCGCGGACGATCCAGGCCGGGCCGATGCTCGTCATTGCGGTGATCGGGTTGATCGTCAACGTCATCGTCGCTTTCGTGCTGCACGAGCACGACCACGACGACGTGAACACGCGCTCGGCCTTTTTGCACGTCCTGGGCGACACGCTGGCCTCGGTTGGCGTGATCGGCGCGGGCGTGGTCATCCTCTTTACCGGCTGGATGTGGCTCGATCCGTTAGTCAGTGCGTTGATCGGCGTGCTCATCCTCGTGAGCGCGGGACGGCTGCTCAAGGAAACCGTTCACATTCTGTCCGAAGGGATGCCCGACGGGATGACGGCATCCGCCGTGGCCGAGGCCATGCGTGCGACGCCCGGCGCCCGCGAGATTCACGACCTGCACGTGTGGACGGTGGCCCCCGGCTACGTGGCCCTCAGCGCCCACGTGCTGCTCGCCGATCAGGCGTTGAGCGAGACGGCGGATGTGATGACCGCGCTGAAGCGCACGTTGCGCGAGCAGTTCGGCATCGAGCATACGACGATTCAGTTCGAGTGTACAACGTGTGGGCAGGGTGTGTGCCTGCCGGCGATGGGCGCGCCGCGCTCGTAACAGTTTTGGAGGCACTATGCGATTTCTCAAGCGGTATCATTGCTGGCGTTGTTCTTTGCCATCATCAATACTAGGGTTGGGCGTCTCGCCGGTGGAGTTCTCCTGCACGGCGGGCTTTCCGGTGCTGTGGACGAACCTGGTGACGGCGCAAAATGTAGCTCCGTTGACCTTTGCGTTGCTGTTGCTGCTCTACATGGTCATCTACCAGATTGACGAGTTCGCCATCTTCATGGTCGCCGTGGTAACGCTGCGGGCCAGCAAACTGGAAGAAAAGCACAGGCGCATTCTCAAGCTCATCGGCGGCACGTTGATGTTGACATTGGCAGCAGTGATGCTGTTCAAGCCCGCGCTGATGAGCGACCTATGGAGTTCGGTCGTTATTTTCGGCGTGGCCTTCGGCGTGGCGATGCTGGTACTGCTGATCCATCGCAAAGTGCTGCCACGCTTTGGTATTGTGATCGGGACCGAAGCATTGGATTAGAGGGATCGCGAACTATCGACAAGCTGACAGCTTCGCGCCGCATCAACGCCGTCACGGCTTCCACATTCAGCGCCTGTTCCGTCCACAAATCCAGCGCCAGTGCGCCTTGCCGGGCCAACATTCCCAGGCCGTCAATAGCGCGTGCGCCCGATTGCCGGGCCAGACGCAGTAAGCGCGTTTCCGGCGGATTATAAACCAAATCGTAGACGGTCAAATCCGCCGGGACCGGCGCCCCTTCCGGCCACACACACCCTTCGACTTTAGGCCACATCCCTACCGTCGTCGTGTTTACCAGCAAATCCGCGCCCCGCGCCAATTCCACCAGCGTCTCATCCGTCAAAGGATGCACGATGCAGGAGGCAGGAGGCGCGATGCAGGAGGCAGGAGGCGCGATGCAGGAGGCGGGATTTTCGTTGTCGGCTCCTTCTATCTTGCCTCTTGCCTCTTGCTTCCTATCGTTTTGCGTTAAGTCTTCTACAAGTTGTCTGGCCCGCTCTACCGTGCGATTCAACACGACGATGTGCACCGCCCCCGCTCTCAGCAGTCCATACACCACGCCGCGCGCCGCTCCACCCGCACCGACCACTACAATCCGGCGGCCCTCCGGTTCAAAACCATTCGCCCGCAGATCACCGATGAAACCCGCCACGTCGGTATTGTGTCCCGCAATATGTGCCGCACCTTCGCCATCCCGTGTGAAAACGAGCGTGTTCACCGCACCGAGCGCCTCTGCTTCCGGCGAGACGCTGTCCAGCGCGGGAATGACCGCCGGTTTGTGCGGCACGGTGACGTTGCATCCGCGAAAACCAAGCGCCGCCAATCCCCGCACGGCAGTAACGACCTCGTCAGGTCGCACCGGCATCGCCACGTAGCGCCAGTTCAGGCCAAGCGCGTCCAGCGCCGCGTTGTGCATCGCCGGCGAAAGGCTGTGCTCAATCGGCCAGCCGATGACACCAATAAGCTGCGTTTGACCGTTGATTGCGAAACCCATAACGCCTCCCAAGCCATGATGCGTGCATGACTGGCCTTTCACACATCACCTGTCCACCACCTGTAGCTGCCCACCAAGGCCCGCCATCACTTCGACGAAGCCCGGAAACGAGTCTGCAATGCGTTCCGCATTTTCGATGGCCGTCTCGCCTTCCGCTACCAGCCCGGCAACAGCCAGCGCCATCCCCAGGCGGTGATCGCCATGACTGTCCACCGCCGCGCCGTACAGCCGCGTCGGCCCTTCAACGACGAAGCCATCCTCGCGCGCCTCGATCTGCGCGCCGAGTCTGCGCAGTTCGGCGACGACCGTGGCGATACGATCGGTCTCCTTGACGCGCAACTCGCGCGCATCGCGCACCACCGTACGGCCTTCCGCCTGCGTCGCGGCAACGGCCAGAATGGGGAACTCGTCGATCATCCGCACAACCGTATCGCCGCCAACCTCTGTTCCCGTCAACGACGCGCTCCGTACAACCAAATCCGCCACCGGCTCGCCACCCTGTTCGCCCTCATGCGTCAGCGCGATCTCCGCCCCCATCGCAGCGAGCACGTCCAGCAACCCCGTGCGCGTCCAATTCGTGTTGACGCCGGTCAGCGCAATCTCCGAATCTGCCACCAGTAGCGCCGCCACCAAAGGGAACGCCGCCGAAGAAATGTCGCCAGGGACAGTCATATTCAATGGCTCAAGATGATCAATAGCAGAAGGGTTTAACGTCACAGTCAACCCATCAATGATGAGTGGTGGTTGGGTGGTTGGATGGTTGGGTGGTTGGATGGTTGGGTAGTTGGGTGGTTCGTAATTCGCCGATTCGCTGATTCGCCGATTCGCCGATTCGCTGATTTGCGATTTTAACATCCGCTCGGTATGATCACGGCTGGGGCCGGGTTGGCGAACGGTCGTTGGCCCATCGACGAAGAGGCCCGCGAGCAGAAGTGCGCTCTTCACCTGCGCACTGGCGACGGCCAACGCGTGTTCGCCGCCGTGCAGCCGCTCCCCGTGAATGACGAGCGGGCCGTGACCGCCGGTATCGCTGATGTCCGCGCCCATCGCGCGCAGCGGCTCGACGACACGGCGCATAGGCCGGGCGAGGAGTTGCGGGTCGCCGCTCAACACGCTGTCGAAATCCTGCCCGGCGAGGATGCCCGCCAGCAAGCGCATCGTCGTCCCGGAGCGAACGCAGTCCAGCGGGGCAGAAGGCGCACGCAGGCCGCGCAATCCGCGCCCGTGGATGATAGCCTCAACGGATTCAACGGATGAAACAGAATTTTTCCCGTTCAATCCGTTGAGAGAAATTTCGACGCCCAACGCACGCATACAGCCGAGCGTAGCAAGGCAGTCGCCGCCGGGCAGGAATCCGGCGACATGACTGACGCCGTCGGCGAGCGCGCCAAGCATCAAGGCGCGGTGTGAGATCGACTTATCGCCGGGCACACGCGCCTGCCCGCGCAAGGGCGCGCCGGATCGCACAATCAACCAGCTCATGGAAACATCTCCTTCCGAGTATTGCGAATTGTCGTTAGCGCATCGCGCAAGGCGTCTTCGTCGCCCACAGCAACCAGATCGGCCAGACGGCGCAACTGGGTCTCGCACTCACGAACGGCGGCCAGCACATGGTCGCGGTTGGTCATCAGGATGTCGAGCATCATCGTGACGTCGCTGCCCGCCACGCGCGACGTGTCGCGGAAGCCGCCCGCGACGATCTTCCACGCCGCCGGGTCCTTGGACGTGGTCGCGTCCGCCGTCGCCACCAGAGCGCAGGCCAGCAGGTAGGGCAAATGGCTCACCGTGCCGACGAGGTAATCCTGCCGGTCGGCGTCGAGCACCAACGGCTTCGCGCCGACGGCCTCCGCCAGCGCCGCACCGAGCGCCAGCGTCTCCGGCGACGTGCGTGGCAGCGGCGTGAGAATAAAGGTGTGCTCCTGGTACAACGTGACTTCAGCTACTTCAATGCCGGAGGTCTCCTTGCCGCACATCGGGTGTGCCCCAAGCGGTTGAACGGACTCCGGCAGCAGGCGATCCATCGCGGCAGCGATCTCTTTCTTAGTGCTCCCCAGGTCCATCACCACGCAGCCGGGGCGCAGGTGCGGCGCGATTTCGGCCAACTGCTGGACGATCACCCGTACCGGGGTCGAAAGCACCACCACATCGGCGGCGCGCACACCCGCGAGCAGATCCGTCGTCCCCTCATCCACAAAACCACGCGCCAATGCCGTCTCGACGACCTCCGCGCGCCGCGCCACACCGATCACGCGCGCGCACTTCCCCCGCAGCGCCCCCGCCAGCGACGCGCCCATCAGCCCCAGGCCAACAACGGCGACGCGTAAAGGATGCAGGATGCAGGATGCAGGATGCAGGACAAAGGGTTCCTGGGCTTCGTCTCTTGCTTCCTGCTTCTTGCCCCCTGCCTCTTGCTTCTTGCCTCCTGCCTCTTGCTTCTTGCCCCCTGCCTCTTGCCTCTTGCCCCCTGCCTCTTGCATCTTACAACGTCCGCCCTACGGCTTCGGCAATGGGTTTGAGCGATTCGACCAGCGCGGCGAACCGGCCCGGCTTGAGCGACTGCGCGCCGTCGGAAAGTGCCTCTTCGGGGCGTGGATGCACTTCGATGATAAGGCCGTCGGCTCCGGCGGCGATGGCGGCGCGTGACATCGACTCAACCAGCTCCCATTTGCCGGTGGCGTGGCTCGGATCGACGATCACGGGCAAGTGACTGAGTTGCTTGAGCATGGGCACCGCGCTCAGATCGAGGGTGTTGCGTGTGTAGTTCTCGAAGGTGCGGATGCCGCGCTCGCAGAGGATCACGCGCTGGTTGCCGTGCGAGAGGATGTACTCGGCGGCCATCAACAGTTCCTCCATCGTCGCCATCATCCCGCGCTTGAGCAGCACCGGACGCTGTGACTCGCCGACGGCGTGCAACAGGGCGAAATTCTGCATATTGCGGGCGCCGACTTGCAGAATGTCTGCATACGTTGTCACCAGCGGCACCAACTCAGGCGAGATCACTTCCGTGATGATCGGCAGACCGGTGAGGGAACGCGCCTCAGCCAGCAGCCGCAGCGCCTCTTCGCCCAATCCCTGGAAGCTGTACGGCGAAGTGCGCGGTTTGAACGCGCCCCCCCGGAGAACGTGCGCGCCGGCCTGCTGGACAGCTTCCGCCGTCTCCAGCAACTGCGCGCGGCTTTCCACCGAGCATGGCCCGGCGATGATGGTCAACGGCTTGCCGCCAATACTGATGCCGTTGATCGGGACGACGGTATCCTGCGGATGAAATTCGCGGCTGGCGAGCTTGAAAGGCCGCAGCACGGCTACCGCGCGCTCCACGCCGGACATCCGCTCGATCTGTTCGCGGTCAATCGGGCGCCCATTCCCGATGACCCCGATGATAGTGCGCTCCTCCCCCTGCGAGAGGTGCGTCGTACAGCCCATACCTTCGATCCGGGCCGTCATATTCGCAATTTGCGCTGTCGTTGCGTCGTGTTTCATGATAACGATCATCGTCTCTCCTCCCATAGCTGTTTTCTTATGGAGTACGGAGTACGAAGTATGGAGTACGAAGTATGGAGTA
>DYKY01000070.1 GCA_020722365.1 Thermoflexus sp. | reverse complement strand
TCCAAGGCGCAAGAGGTGACCATCGCTTCCGCCTCCGAGGGCAGCGAGGTGCGTTTTGCCTCGCAGGCCGTGCCGCCGCGCAAACCGGTCAGCCCGCGAAAGATGATGAATACCGCGGTCGGCATGGCCGTGGGGTTGCTGGGTGGCGTGGTCGGCGCGTTCCTGTTCAATTATCTGGGCCTGGAGAGCAAGCCCCGCGCCTTGTGGGCGCAGTTGACCAAAAAGAAGGGCCAGGCCAGTGTTTAAGTAAAGCTGGTTCCCCAACGATTAGATGAAAATTTGTCGATAAAGGCGTCAGGACTTCGGACTTTGGACTATGAGGAGGGCAATGGGGCGGGAAAAGCCTGTGGGAGGGACATTCCCTTGGGGGCGGGCACTGTTGACGGCGGCGTTGCTCGTGGGCAGCGCGTACCTGCTGCTGGCCGATATCCCGCCGGTGACGCTCTCCTGGGAGACGGCAAGTGAAGTGGGCGCAGCGGGCTTCAACGTGTACCGGGCAGATATCCCTGGGACGGATGTGCAAGACGGCGACTTCGTGCAGGTCAATGCCGCATTGATCCCCGCCGAAGGCGACGAGATGGTCGGCGCGGCCTACCGTTTCGAGGATGACGACGTCAAGCCGGGCCGCCGCTATGCGTACCGCATCGAGGAAGTAGAATGGGATGGCGCTACCACACTCTACCCGGAGACCGTGACTGTGCGCGCCGGGCTGCCGCGCGCGTGGACCAAAGCCGAAGGCGGCCTGCTGCTGTTGCTCGGCGCGCTCCTGCTGTGGCGTAGCTTCAAACGATGAACGAAGCCTCTTTCGATTTTGGCATTGCGGGAACGGCGCTGCGCGCGCGCGGGCCGGCAGCGTGGCTGACTCCACTGTGTAGCGCCTGGACCGCGTGGCAGCCTGCTCCTGAAAGTGTCCCCTGGGATGTGTGCCTCACAGCCGACGCGAGTTTGCCGGTCCCGCAAGGCCCACTGTTCGAAGCAACTCCGCACGCGCAGGGTGGCGTGTGTACCCTCGTCGCGCCGGGATTCGAGGGGGAAGTGTCCGCTATGACCGGCGCGGCTCATTTGCGAGCGCACCCGGAGGCTGGACCCGCCGACATTGGCTACTTTCTGCGCGTTGTGCTGGCGATACAGGCGTTTGCGCGCGGGGGGATGCTCTTCCACACCGCCGGGATCGTACACCGTGGACAGGGATACGCTTTCTTCGGCGTCTCCGGCAGCGGCAAGACCACGGCTGCGCACTTCTCCGCGCCCGCCCCGGTGTTGAATGACGATCTCGTGCTCCTGTGGCCCTCGGCAGATGGCTGGCAGATGCACGCGACGCCGTTCGGCCGGCGCCGTGGTGCGGTGCGCGTCGCGCCACTGCGCGCGCTGTTGCGCCTGATTAAGGCTCCAGACGTGGCCCTCGTCCCCTTGTCGGCAGGGCGGGCGCTCGGTGAGCTGGTGGCCAACACTCCCGTGCTCTCCGCCGATCCACTGTGGCTGCCGGAGGTGCTGACTCGCTGGGAGGCGCTGCTGAGCGCGGTCCCGGTCTACGCGCTGCACTTCCGGCGCGATGCAACGTTTTGGGAGGTGATCGATGCTGAACTGGGATGATGTTCTAACCGCTGCACCCACCCTCGTCACTCGCGAGAGCGACGGCGAGCTGGTGGTTGTGCTGCCCGAACAGGGCAAATTCGTGGTGCTCAACGCCACCGGTGCGCGCGTGTTGGCGCTCGCCGATGGAACGCGCACCTTGCGCGAGATAGCTGACACGCTCAGCGCGAAATTCGGCGCCGAGCCGGTGCAGGTCGCTGGCGATGTGTTACGCTTTGCGCAGTCATTGGTCGAACGCGGCGCGCTGCACGTGCGAAAAGTGATGTAAGCCTCGACGCTAAAGCTGAAGGCTGATCGCGAATTGTTGAAAGCTTTGTGGTGATGAAGACATTGGTATTGCCTGTCGACCCTACCACGCCGGACCCGGTAGCGATCCGGCAAGCGGCGGAGGTGTTGCAGCATGGCGGGCTTGTTGCTTTTCCTACAGAGACGGTCTACGGTCTAGGGGCCAACGCCCTGGACGCC
Organism: Thermoflexus sp.; assembly: GCA_020722365.1. Taxonomy (GTDB): domain Bacteria; phylum Chloroflexota; class Anaerolineae; order B4-G1; family SLSP01; genus DSWT01. The sequence continues at coordinate 18,127 of DYKY01000070.1, read as the reverse complement.
GAAGCTGTGCAACGTATCTTCGCCGCGAAGGGCCGGCCTGCCTATGATCCTCTAATTGTCCATCTGGCGGGGCCAGAAGCGTTGCCGGACGTGGTTGCGGAGGTTCCGCCACTGGCGGAGGCGTTGGCCACACATTTCTGGCCCGGACCGTTGACGTTGGTGCTGCCCCGTGGCTTGCACATCCCTCTGGCGGTGACGGCCGGCGGCCCGACCGTAGCGGTGCGCATCCCGGCGCATCCTGTGGCGCTCGCCCTGATCCGCGCCGCCGGTTTTCCAATCGCTGCCCCGAGCGCCAACCGTTTCGGGCATCTTAGTCCTACACAGGCGGTCCATGTGCTGGATGATTTGGATGGCCGCATCGATTTGCTCCTCGATGGCGGGCCGACGCCGGTAGGGGTGGAATCCACCGTGCTGTCGCTGGTTACGCCGGCGCCGACGATCCTACGGCCCGGCGGCGTGAGCCGTGAGGCGCTGGCGGCGGTGTTGGGGCAGGTGGATGTGACGGGGCGCGTTTTTACGGCGGAAGACATCGTTCCCTCACCAGGCGCGCTGAAGCAGCACTATGCCCCACGGGCCAGGCTCACGCTCTACCAGGGAACACCTCAGGCCGTCTTGCCGGCACTGCACGCGGCAGCGGCGCAGTTGGCGACGGCGGGGCAGCGTGTAGGTTTGTTGTTGGCGGAAGGAGATGCCGTTGCTTTTGCTGATCTGCCTGTGATCGTCCAATCCATTGAGATTGCCGGCGGGTTGGAGGGCGCGGCCCGGCAGCTTTTCACTGCTCTGCGCGCGTTGGATCGCGCTGGGGTGACGACGATCCTGGCTCGCGATTTTGGCGCGCGCGGCCTTGGCCTGGCGATCCGCGATCGCCTGACGCGCGCCGCCGCCGGCAACGTCGTAAAAGTGGAAAATGCGTAACAAAAACCTGACAGGTTTTCTGAAACCTGTCAGGTCTGTCTGTTTTATCAGGCCCGCAAGAAGTCGCGCAAGCGCCGCGCGTGAGCAGGATGCCGCAACCGGCTCAACGCCTGCGCCTCGATCTGGCGCACCCGCTCGCGCGTGACCCCCAGCTTCTTGCCCACTTCTTCCAGCGTGTAGGTCTGTCCATCCAGCAAACCGTAGCGCATTTGCAGGATCTTCACCTCGCGCGGGGGTAAATCCACCAGGATTTCCAGCAAAAGATCGCGCAGCATTGTAGTACTGACTTCGTCGGGCGGAGCGGGACTTTCGGTATCCTCGACAAAATCACCCAGCGTGCTCTCTTCCTCGTCGTCGGTGGGCATTTCCAGCGAGAGCGGGCGGCGCGCGACATCGAGCATCTGTTCGACCTTGCGCACCGGGATTTCCATTTCCGCCGCCAGTTCCTCCGGGGTGGGGGCGCGTCCTAGCTGCTGTGTCAGTTGGTGGGAGATGCGCAGCATCTTGTTGATTTGATCCCCCATATGGACAGGCACACGGATGGTGCGGCTCTGGTCGGCGATGGCGCGTGTGACGGCCTGGCGGATCCACCAGGTGGCATACGTCGAGAATTTGTGACCGCGGCGGTAGTCGAACTTGTTGGAGGCGCGGATCAGGCCGATGTTGCCTTCCTGGATCAGGTCGAGGAAGGGCACGCCGCGCCCGATGTACTTCTTGGCCACGCTGATGACGAGGCGCGAGTTGGCGCGGATCAGGTGTTCACGTGCGGCGATCCCGTCGTCGATGTAGTGTTCTAGCTCCCAGCGCTTTTCTTCGCTGTGGTACCTGCCGTTGTTGAGCCTGAGTTGGGCCTTTTTGCCGGTCTCCATGCGCATGGCTAAGGAAACCTCCTCCTCGGCAGTGAGCAAGGCGACCTTCCCGATCTCCTTCAGGTACAGGCCGATGGTGTCGTCGACTTCGATGGCGCGATAGATGTCTTCCTCTGCTTTTTCTTCGTCCCCTTCATCCTCCTCGATCTCGATGTATCGATCGGAGGACTTCCCGTCGACGCCGCCCACCGTGATGCCGGATTCCATCAGCGCGCCGATTATCTCATCCAGGCGATCAACATCCTCTTCGGTTTCAGGAAAGACTCGCAAGATATCCTCATAGGTAATATGGCCGCGTTCGTAGCCCAGAGCCAGCAAGTATTCTTCGCCAGAGGGTTCCTCGGGTAAGTCACCGATTTCCTCTGCGTTTTCTTCCTCTTCTTCTTCCTCTTCTTCTTCTTCCGCTAACTCTTCTTCTAAGAGTGCGTCGTCCAGATCATCATCGATACCCAATCTCTAAATTCCTCATCTGTTGTTGTTAGATTATTGTTATTGCGCTACCTTCGAAAGGTGCGCTACCTACCGTCTGGCCCTTGCAAAGGATGCTTACGTTATTCTATCAGCATATTCAAATCTGGTGACTTGTCAAATCTTTCCGGATATGCCAGAAAATCTATGCTTTATGCGAGCGTCATTTTGCCGGGCCAGATTTGCCTCAAAAAAGAGCACCGGTAGCAGGACCACCGTGTGCTCTTCGCATCCTACTATAGCACAACTAACCGGCATTTGTCAAGTAGGAAAAAATACCTAGTTGCGTAACTACGTTGCTTTGTAACTACTCGATGGGTTCAGCCGGCAATGAAAAATTCACGTGTAGTCCTTGCCCGGGAGCACTTTTGAAGAAGATTTTCCCGCCAAGCATTTCGATGCGCTCGCGATGCGTCGGCAGGTTGAGGCGCACGGCATCCGCGGTGGTCAAGTTCTCGTCGAGTTCGAAGCCGCTGCCATCATCCTCGATGGTCACCGTCACCTGGTTATCGGCAATGTCCATCACGACGTTAATGCTGCTCGCCCGACCCTGCTCGCGTCCCAGATGGATCAAGGCCTGTACCACGCGGAAGATGGTGACTTCTTTGTGTGCGGCGAAGCGCCGGTCTTTACCGACGATATGCAAACTCAGCCCGGTATAGCCGCTCTCTTTGGTCCCTTCGACGTAGCGGCGCAGCGTGGGTGCCAGGCCGAGGTCGTCCAGCATCATGGGCCGCAGGTCGAAGATGAAGCCCTTCACGGATTTGAAGGTGTTGATGACGTTCTTCTTTAATTCGGACAACTCATCCTTCGCCCGCGCCAGATCTCTGTCAAAAAGCCGTTCACAGATTTCAGCCTGCAGCACCAGGTTGGTGAGCGACTGAGCCGGGCCGTCGTGCATCTGGCGGGAGAGGCGTAGGCGTTCCTGTTCCTGTGCTTCGATGATGCTGATGATCATAGCTTGCGGCGCAGCCGGTTTGTCCAGGCCGATGGCCTCCGCGATATCGTGTTCTTCGGGGGCGGCGTGTTCTAGGACAGTCTGGTAGAGTTCGGCCAGGCGGGTGAGGTTCTTCTGGTCGCTTTGCAATTTCTCCAACTGCCCTCGCATCGTGAAGAGCCGCCGCTGGTTCTCAATCAACGAGTCGTAGGCCGATTTGATATCCTCTCTGGGACTTGTATCGAAGGACGATTCGATCTGCCGCGAGCGGGCGACCGCGCGAGAGTTCGCTTGCATAATCCGGTCCACCTCGACGGACGTTTGCTGGATCAGCATGTCGACTTCCTTCAGCTCTTTCTTGACTTGTTCGTTGCCGCGCTGACATACCTCGATAAACTGTTCCCAAGTGTTTTCGGTCATTTTGTTTCTCCGTGGCTATGCAATAGGTGATGTTGATGCATCCTCTTCGTGTGGTAAGCGCACCCAGCCGTGCCGTAGCGCATAGATGGCGGCTTGGGTGCGGTCGGATAGGTTGAGTTTGGCGAGGATAGAGGTGACGTGATTTTTGACGGTTTGTTGGCTGATACTTAACCGGGAGGCGATTTCTTTGTTGCTCAATCCTTCGATGATAAGTTCCAAAATTTCCATCTCGCGGTCGGTGAGGGGTGAAAAGGTGGTATCCTCGGGCTTGAGTCCGTAACGACGGTAGCGTTCCAGCAGCCATTGCTCGGCCTGGCCCGGCGTCATCCGTTTGCCGGCGATGACATAGTAGCCTTCCGCTACCGTTCGCACAGTATCCAACAACTGGTTAGGGTCCACGTCTTTGGCAAAGTAGGCCGAGGCCCCGATGCGGATCGCGTGGTAGATCTGTTCTTCATCGTCATAGGCCGTGAGGATGATGACGTTGATGTCGGGACATTGGTTTTTGAGCTTCTGGGTCACCTGCAGCCCATTCATCGTGGGTAGATTCACGTCCATGAGCACGACATCCGGCCGGATAGTGCGCAACAAGTCGAGCGCCTCTTGCCCATCGCCGCTTTCGGCGATCACATCGATATCGGCCTCCTTGTCCAAAACATCGCGCACGCCCTGGCGAAAAAAGGGATGATCGTCGACAACAACAACTTTTAGCGGAGTTGCCTGGTCTGCCGGTTTTTTTGACATTAGCGTGTTCCTTTTCTATATCTTCAGTATATCACAGCCAATAGATTCCGAAACTATGCAGCATTATAGCTTGGTGCGGCTAGTCCGTCGTGAACCGGTTCAGGGCCAGCAATCCGATCTTTTCGTCGTGCAACAGCGCGCCGATCAAACAGTCAACAGCGATGCAGACCCAACTCCAGCCACACGGCCCCAACCCATTGATGACGTACACGTTCGGCATATCCGGCGCCTGTCCCACCACCGGCAGTCCATCGATACTCTGCGCCGCCCACCCGGAATGGCGGGCAACGACGGGCGCGTCAGGGCAGAGCTGCTGCGCGACGTTAGCCATCACAGGCAAGACGTCCTCGTCGGTGTTGCTCCAGCCGACCATACGCCAGTTTGTCCCATGCGTCTGGACGACAACGTGCCCGTGATTGATCATCAACGGTGTGGGGAGCGCCGCTTCGTTGCGCAGATCGATGGTGTGCATTGGCAAGGGGCTGATGAGGCCGGCAAGGCTCGGGCACAAACGCGCAGTGTATGCGCCGCTGGCGAGGATGACATTTTTCGCATGGAGGTAGTGTTTGCGCGCCCAAATACTGAGTGTCGCCGTCTCCGCGGCGCGCTGTGTCTGGCGAATCTCCTGCACTTCTGTCTCGTACTCGACGGTGATGTTGGCATGGTCGAGCAGCGCGGCCGTGAGCGCCTCTGGGTCGAAGGCCAGGTCTTCGGCGGTGCGTAAGCCAACCTGATAGCCGTAGTCTGTGGCATCGTCCATCTCGGCGGCATACAGGTCTTGCCGTAGCAGGACTGCGGATTTCTGCAACAAGGCAGTCTCGGCGGCGTCGGCGCTGATGCGCAGACTCCCGACCGGTGTGGCTTGCTGGTGGACGTTTTGCAGAGTCGCAGTCAGCATATCGAGATTTCGCCGGGTAAGTTTCCACACCTGGCGTCCTTCATCGACCCCCAGTCGCGTCTGCAAAGCGGCGTAAGGTTCCGGCGTGCCAAGGAACGCTACCCCCCCGCCCTTGGTCATCGTGCTGCCGGGCGCACGCTTGGCTTCCAGGACGACGACGCTCTGGGCGGCTTCGGCGAGGTGGTGGGCGACGAGGGCGCCGGTAAGGCCCGCGCCGACGACGACCGAATCGTAAGTATCTGATAGCGTTGACATATCCCTCCTTAATGTTCTCGCAAGGGCGCTGACTAGCGCGGCGGCGCCGCGATGAGTTGAGCCTGATCGAAGAAGGCGGCATTGTTGATGTGGGGGTACGCCGGTTCGGCGTAGAAGCAGATGGTCACTTTGCCTGGTATTTCCGTTTCCTCTCCCGGTGTCACCGGCGCGGGCGTCTCGCGTTCCAACGGGTCCGGGGTAGCGGTTGGGGTGGGTGTGCTTTTGTCTTCCAGCGGCGCGACCACGACTCTGGGAGACGTCAGTGTGACGGTGCCATCATCCTGGTTGATGCGCCACGTCTCGCCCCACCGGGCATTGTCGCAGTGCGGCTGGCCGGTAGGATCGACGCCGGCTTTGACGATCAACCGGTCCACCGAGGAGAAGGCATTGACCTTGATGCTGAACTGCACGGTGCTGCCGGCGGTGACGGTCACAGTCTGGTGAACCCAGGTGCGGAACTTGAGCCAGCGTACGGTCTCCACTTTGAGCGTTGAACCGCTGATCTGGCGTACCGGATCGTCGGCGGCGGTAAAGACAGGTTCGGCGAAAGAATTCTGAGGATCGGCCTCACCGCTCTTGTAGTTGACATAGGCATACCAGTTCCAGCCGGAGATGCGGTTGGGCATGATGTAATCGAAATCTGCGTTGTCGAGTGGGACCGGACCCGCCGTGGGCAGCGGCCTGGGCGTGGAAGTCGGCGTTGGGGTGCGGGTGGTGAATGGGGTAGCCGTGGGCGTGGCGGTGTTCGTAGCGCGAGGTGGCAACGTCGGCTGCGCGGTTGACTCCGGCGTCGGCGTCCACGTGGCTACTCCGACGGGCGTCATGAGCGCGGTAGGCGTGGGCTGTATGATGGGGGTGGGCAGTGGCGCGCGCATTGAACGGATGACGATGCTGCCCAGGCCCGCGATCACGACCATATCCAGAATGGCAAGGACGATCAAGATGATTTTCTGTCTCCGGCTGAATGATTTCATAGAGTCCTTTCTACGACCGGTGGAATGTTATGGTCTGGTCCGCCACCTCGTACTGCCATTATTGTTTGACGCTTATAGTATAGCGCCGTATCTGTACGATGCTACTCCTCAATGATACTCCAACGTTAGCTTCGTGACAAGCGCCCTCCCCGATAAATGGCGTTTGTAGGGCGGGCGTAAAATGATTCTATAACCTTTGGCCCACGCTGTACACCCCAATGCCGGGAAGATCGGGCAGGCACAGCCGCGCGCCGTCGTAGGTCACGCCGGCGAAGGGATCGTTGCGCACCAACAGCGGCCCATCGAGATCGGCCAGTTCGCAGAGGGGCGCCAGGTGCGCCGCCGCCGTCACTCCGACGGAGCTTTCAACCATGCAACTCAGCATCACCTCCATGCCCAGGGCGTGCGCCGTGTGAATCGCGCGCAGCGCTTCGCGGATGCCGCCGGTCTTCATCAGCTTGATGACCACCCCATCGACCGCCCCCGCGTGCGCCGCCACATCCCGCGCCGTTTTGATGCTCTCGTCGGCGAAGATCGGGAGGTCGAGACCCCGGGCCTTCAGCCAGCGCAGCCCTTCGATATCGCCCACCGGCAACGGCTGTTCCACCAGTTCCAGGTCGTAGTCGGCCAGTTGGGGGATGAGGGCCGCGGCCTGCTCGCGGGTCCAACCGGCGTTCGCGTCAACCCGCAGCCGCGCGGAACTGACGGCGCGGATGGCAGCCACCGCCGCCACATCCTGCGCGCCGCCCACCTTGATTTTGTAGATGGGCAGCCCGGCTTCCCGCGCCTGCTCCGCCATTGCCTCCGGCGCAGCCATGGCGATGGTGAACGAGGTGAGCGGCGCGCGCGCCGGATTCAGGCCAAACAAACGGTAGAGCGGTTGCCCCAGGCGTTTCCCCCACACATCGTGCAGCGCGATGTCGATTGCCGCGCGCGCCGCCGCCGACCCGGCCGGCAATCGCGCTAAAACATCCTCCAGCAAACACGGGTCGTCCTCCCAGATATCGCCCACGGCGGCCAGATACGCCATAATGCCTGCCTGTGTCTCGCCGTGATACGCCACCGCCGCCGCCTCGCCCAAACCCTCGTCCAGATGCACGAGCACGTTATCGCGCCGGTCGCTGGCTCCGTGGGCAATGCGGAACGTGGTGCGTAATTCTAATGGTAATGCTTCCCAACTCAGCTTCATCGATACCTCCTGGTACTGCAAGAAACTCGTAGCATAGCCCCTTGTGGGCGTTTTTATGGGCGTTCAAACGGGCACAAGGCCCTAGACTACGGAGCTTTGGGCGTTCAAACGGGCACAAGGCCCTAGACTACGGAGCTTTGGAAGCGGCGGACGCCCAGGCAGTGCGTGTGCAGCCAGACGTTGTAATCCGGCGCGTCCGGTGTGAAATGGTTGATTGTGATACACCACGTCCGCCCGGTCGTGTGGATAAAGCCGTTGTCGCCCAGAGCGATGCCGACGTGGGTGACGCGCGGTCGGTCTTCACCCGGATCCCCGAAGAAGTACAGGTCGCCCGGTTCCGGCGTCTCCGTGACCGGCTGCCCGGCATGGAACTGCTGGTCGGCGTCGCGGGGAATGCGTATCCCCAGCAACCCGTAGAAGGTCTGCGCCAGCCCGGAACAATCGAAGCCGAAGGGCGTGCGCCCGCCCCACAGGTACGGCACGCCGATCATAACGTGGATCAGGTCGAGGGCAGCCGCGATCCCGGCGGGGTCTGGGGTAAGGTGTTCCTCCGGCGGCGCGACGTCTGTGGCGAGCGCGTAACCCACCCTTCCGTCGGGCAAGCGTAGCGCCACAAAGCGTCCGGCATCTCCGGCGGAGGGGAGCGTCACGCCGAGCGGCGCATAGCCGAGCAGCGGAGCGTTTGGAGCAGGGGCGGTATGCAGCCGCGCCAGTGGAACTCTCACCCACATGCTGCATTGCGCCTGGTAGTCCTGTACGGCGGCGGCGGCGCCGCGCCAGAGGGCCGCCTGATGGAGCCAGCCCAGGTAGCCGTCGTGCGTCGTCTGCACATAGGCCCATTTGTCGTGCTCTTCCAGGATGCGCACGGCTTCGCCCAGGCGGGCCTGCGACATACGCCCTGCGTCGTCGCTGGGCGCGCGGCGCAGGTCGGTGACGGCGCGGTTGACGAGCGCCCACGGCGTATCCGCGGTGAGCAGCACCCGGATGGCGTCTTGCAGCGACGTGTCGAGGTGCGGCGCGAGCGTTTCCAGGGCCGCCGCGCGCTGTGTCGCTTCCAATACGCGACCGGCGACGCGCCGTTCCCCGGATTCCCACGTCACGTGCACGGCGAAGACCGTCTCGCGTTCGTCGCGATAGCGTCTTTGCTTGAGGCGGTAGAGGGCATCGTTGGCATCGTCGCCGCGCCGCGCCAGGAAATCCAGCACCCGCTCCCACCAGGGGAAAGGCACATCGTGATGGACGTTGTGAGCGACCTTGGCCGGCGTCCACAGTTCCGCGTCGGGGATGGCGCGGGCGATGAAGCGCCCGTGCTGCGCGGGGGCGTTCACCGGGTCGTCTGCGCCCTCGATGACGAGAACGGGCCGTTGCACCTGCGCCAGGTCGTTAGCGGTGTAATTGGGCGCGGTGATGGTTTCGGCCAGCGTCAGGCGGAGCAACTCGCGCCAGTACTCGGGGCCGAGCGCAGCGTGGCGCGTGGTAAGCGCCTCCAGCCAGGCCGGGTCTTCGCGGGCGATGCGTTCCGGGTCGAAGACGGCCGGCTCGCGGGCGCGCAGGTCGTCGCTGACGTAGGCGTTGGCGGCTTGCAACACGGCGCACTGTACCACGTCTGGATGTTCCAGCAGCAACGTCAGGGCGACGTTGCCGCCATTGCTGTGGCCGATGACGTGCGCGCGCGGGTGTCCTAACGCGCGGATCAATGCGGCGAGGTCGTCTGCCATTTCGGCGAAGCGATAGGTGTGCTGCGGATTGGCGCTGCGCCCGTGCCCCCGGCAATCGGGGACGATGACGAGGTATTCGCGGGCGAGCAAAGGCGCGATGTGGCCCCATTCCGCCGCCCCCGTGCTGGTCGCGCCGTGGATCAGCAGCAGCGGAGGCCGGTCGGGTCGCGCCGCGCCAAAGGTTTCATAATACAGTTGCGTGCCGTTGAGTTCGCAGTAGGGCATAATTCCTCCGAGAATGATTGAACGTTTCCTGTGTTTTTTGAGTAGTTTAGATACCGTTTTTTCGATTGTCTGTTTTACGATAGTCTACTCAAGATGGGTGGGTTGGCAAGAGTTGCTTATTATATGCTGTCTCAGACTTAGAGTCTATCCTAAAATTGTCGAGGTGTCACGCTGTCGCCGGAGTGGGCGGCTAAAGCCGCTATTTTTAGGGGTGTTTTTGCGCTTGCGGGCAGCGCCCGCAAGCGCAAAAACACCCCTATATCCCCGCCTTTAGGCGCAAAATACCGCGCCCGGTGAATTTTCGGATAGATTCTTATACTGTTCTTGTGGCAGTTTGTGTTATACTAGAAGCGTTTTGGGGATGCTGCATGGATGCGATTGCAAAAAGCGGGAAAGTTCTTATAATCGTGCTATGGGGTAAATTTGGATTCTGATAGGAAAATCTTTCATATGTGGCCCAACTCAATTCCCTCCATTGATCTTCTTTACGATGCGGATTTGATGGCCCCGGCTTTCAATTGATCTGGAGCCGATCTTGGGTGTATCACAAACGAGGAATTTTATGGCCGGTACACAACATCTACTTGAAGTAAGGAATTTGACCACCCGTTTTCATACTGAAGATGGCGTCGTCCATGCCGTCAACGATGTTTCCTACACGCTGGATGAAGGGGACACGTTGGGCGTGGTGGGAGAGAGCGGCTGTGGGAAGAGCGTCCATGCCCTTTCCATCATGCGCTTGATCCAGATTCCGCCCGGTGAGATTGCCGGCGGTGAAGTGATTTTTCGCGGCCAGGATCTGTTGAAACTGAGCGACGACGAGATGCGCAAGGTGCGCGGCGCCGAGATCGCGATGATTTTCCAGGATCCGATGACGTCACTGAATCCGGTGAAAACGGTGGGCTTCCAGATTATGGAAGCCCTGATCCTGCATAAGGGCATGGATAAAGCGAGCGCGCGTGAGCGCACGGTGGAGTTGTTGACACTCGTGGGCATCCCCGAAGCGGCGCAGCGGGTGGACGACTACCCGCACCAGTTCTCCGGCGGGATGCGGCAGCGCGCGATGATTGCGATGGGCCTGTCGTGCGATCCGAGCATTCTCATCGCCGACGAGCCGACCACGGCGCTGGATGTGACCATCCAGGCGCAGATCGTGGAGCTGGTCAAGCGCCTGCAGCACAAGTTCGGGATGGCGGTGATTTGGATTACGCACGACCTGGGGGTGATCGCCGGGATGGCGCGGCGCGTGAATGTGATGTACGCCGGCCGGATTATTGAGAGCGGCCCTGTCAAAGAGATTTACGCGAATCCTCACCACCCTTATACGGTGGGATTGTTGGGGTCCCTGCCGGGTCGCAGCGGGCGGACTTCCTCTCGCCTTTTTTCGATTCCCGGCGAGCCGCCGGATCTGGTCGGGCTACCGCCAGGCTGCGCTTTCGCCCCGCGTTGCCATTATCAAACGCCCCGTTGCTTGAAAGAAACGCCGCCGTTGGAAGAAGTCGGCCCGGGCCACATCGCCGCGTGCTGGGAAAAAGATAAGGTAAGGAGGGTCTAACGATGGCTGAAGCGGTCAAAACCAGCGATGCACCCCAGGAAGTCTTGTTGCACGTAGAAGGTTTGAAAAAGTATTTTCCTATCAGGCGCGGCGTCTTCCAACGGCACGTCGGCGACGTCAAGGCCGTAGACGACGTCAGCTTTGACGTATACCGTGGGGAAACGCTAGGCCTGGTAGGCGAAAGCGGTTGCGGCAAGACCACGACCGGTCGCACGATCATTCGCATTTACGAGCCGACTGCCGGGCACGTGATTTTCAAGGATCAAGACCTTGCGGCGTTGCGAGCCAATGAGATGCGCGAAATGCGCCGCAGTATGCAGATGATTTTCCAGGACCCGTATGCCTCGCTGAATCCCCGCATGAGTGTGTTGAAAATCGTTGGCGAGCCGTTGGAAGTGTTCCATCTGGCAAACAAAGAAGAACGCCGCGAGCGCGTCGCGCACCTGCTGCAACTGGTCGGGCTGAATCCCGATTTCATGGTGCGGTATCCGCACGAATTTTCCGGCGGGCAGCGGCAGCGCATCGGCCTGGCCCGTTCTCTGGCGCTCAACCCGGACTTGATCATCTGCGACGAGCCGATCTCGGCGTTGGACGTTTCCATCCAGGCGCAGGTGGTGAACCTGTTGGAGGATTTGCAACAGGAATTGGGCCTTACCTACATCTTTATTGCCCATGACTTGAGCATGGTGCGTCATATCAGCGATCGGGTCGCGGTGATGTATTTGGGGAAGATCGTGGAATTGACGGATCGAGATACGTTGTACGCTAAACCCTTGCACCCGTACACACAGGCGTTGCTTTCCGCGATTCCTGTACCAGACCCGGTGATTGAGGAGACGCGGCAGCGCATCTTGCTGGAAGGGGATTTGCCCAGTCCGGCGAATCCCCCAAAGGGATGCAATTTCAGCACACGTTGCCCTCAGGTACAGGACATCTGTGAGCAAGAGGAACCGCCGTTCATCGAAGTGGAGCCTGGTCATCTCTGCGCGTGCCATTTCGTGAAACCGGCAACTTAGCATAACGACTGTGGCCGGTCTCCGACCGCGCCACCGCAGCGTTAGGCGTAGGCAGGCACGCTCAGAGACCGGCCCGAGCGGGAAAGGTTTAGATTTAGCATTTTACGAAAGGAGGTGATAGGCATTGAGGTGGATAAAGTGACATTACCTTTTCAGCAGTGTAAATCCCATAAAAATTTTAGTTTGAAGGAGGACGAACGTGTTTAAGAAACTATTGTGGCCTGTCGCTGGCTTGTTGATCGTGGCCAGCATGGTGTTGACCGCCTGCGCGACGCCCACCCCCGAGGTGATCAAGGTCGTCGAGACAGTGGAGAAAATCGTCGAGAAAGAGGGTGAGACCATCACCGTTATCGAGACGAAAGAAGTCGTCGTCACCGCGACGCCTGAGCCGGTGCAGGAAGTGGAGTACAAGTCCGCCGATCCGAATACCATGGTGTTCGTCTCCATCGGCGAGAACATTGACTCGCTGGATCCGGCGTGGAACTACGAGAGCGATGGCGATGCCGTCATTCTCAACGTTTACGACCAACTGGTCACCTACAAGGGCGCTTCCGCGACCGAGTTCGTGCCGGCCCTGGCCACCGACTGGACCGTCTCCGACGATGGCAAGACCTACACCTTCAAAATCCGCCAGGGTGTGAAGTTCCACGATGGCGCCGACCTGACCCCTGCCGATGTGGCCTACAGCCTGCAGCGTGGTTTGTTGCAGGGTGGGAGCGGTTCCCCCCAGTGGCTGTTCACCGAGCCGTTCTTCGGCATCGGTACCTACGACGTGGCCGAGCTGGTGGATCCCAGCGGCGCGTTGGATGACGACGTCGAGGCCCTGAAGGCCGCCGATCCGGCACTCCTGGCGGCCGCCTGCCAGAAGGTGATGGACGCCATTCAGTACGACGACGCCGCCGGCACCGTGACCATGAACCTGGCGACCCCGTGGGGGCCGTTCCTGGCCACCCTGGCGCAGAGCTGGGGTTCCATCCTGGATAAGGATTGGGCCATTGCGAATGGTACATGGGATGGCGATTGCGCGACATGGCAGAACTACTATGGCGTCACCTCTGAGACCAGCCCCATCCGCGATAAGGTGAACGGCACCGGCCCCTATATGCTGGAAAGCTGGACGCCCGGTGAGGAAAAAGTTTTGGTGATGAATCCTAACTGGTGGCGCACCGAGCCGGTTGACGAGGGCCTTCCGACCAAGCCCAGCATCGAGCGCATCGTGCTCAAGGGCGTGAGCGAGTGGGGCACCCGCTTTGCCATGCTGCAGGCCGGCGATGCGGATATTGTCAGCGTGCCGCGCGGCAATATTTCGCAGGTCGATCCGCTCGTGGGTGAGTGGTGTGAGTACAATCTCGATACGGCCGGCTTCGACTGCGCGCCGACCAAGGATGCTGAGGCCCCCCTGCGCCTGTTCAAGGGCGCGCCGGATGTCTCCCGCACCGATGTTTTCATGACCTTCGCTCTCAACGTCGAGGGCGGCAACCCCTACGTGGGCAGCGGTCAGTTAGACGGCAACGGCATTCCCCCGGACTTCTTTAACGACATCCACATCCGCAAGGCCTTCAACTACTGCTTTGACTTCGATGCGTACATCAATGACGCGCTGGCCGGCGAGGCTGTCCAGGTCTCCGGCCCCCTAATCCCCGGCATGATCGGCTACGACAACGCCGGGCCGAAGTATGCCTTCGACATGGACAAGTGCGCGGAAGAACTGCAACTGGCCTGGGACGGCCAGGTTTGGGAGAAGGGTTTCCGCCTGCAGGTGGCCTACAACACGGGTAACGTGACCCGCCAGACCATCGCCCAGATTCTGCAGAACAACTTCGCCAGCATCGACGGCAAGTTCCGGCTGGAGATCATCGCCCTGCCGTGGCCGACCTACCTGGCCGAGTTCCGCAACAGCCGCCTGCCGGTGGCCGTCAGTGGCTGGATCGAGGACCTGCACGACCCGCACAACTGGGCGCAGCCCTTCCTGATCGGCACGTACGCCGGCCGCCAGAACCTGCCCGATGAGATGCGGGATATGTTCAATGAGCAGGTCATGGCGGGTGTGGCCGAGACCGACGACGCCAAGCGCGCCGAGATCTACAAGGCGCTCACCCAGATGGATTACGATAACGCCATCGCCATCCGCGGCGCGGTCGCCACGACCCGCAGCTACTGGCAACGTTGGATGGGCGGCTATTACTACAACCCCATCTACGGGTGGGATTCCCGCTACTACACCCTGACCAAGCAGTAAACCGCTGTGCTGTGCAGGAGAGAGCGTGTTAAACGCTCTCTCCTGCCTCTCGGGAGGAAAGCATGATCAACTACATTATTCGCCGGCTCGCTATGGTACCTTTTCTACTGATCGGCGTGACCGTCCTGATTTTTTTGATGCTGATGGCGCTGACGCCGGTGGAACGCACCGCGCTGTACGTGCGTGACGTTCCCCGCAATGAACGTGTACTTGAGGGCATCATCAAAAAATACGGTCTGGACCAACCCTGGTATGTGCAGTACTGGCGCTGGATGTTTGGCTCCACTGTGACCACCACGGAAAATGGCGTGACGACCGTAGAGCACGTAGGGGGGATTTTGCGCGGCGACCTCGGCTATTCGCGCACCGCCTCGCAGCCGGTGGCCGAATTGCTGGCGCGTCGCTTCCCCGCCAGCCTGGAGTTGACGTTGTACAGCGTTGTCCCTGTGATTGCCGGTGGCATCCTCCTGGGGGTGATCGGCGCCGTCAAACACAACAAGCCGACCGACCATATCGTGCGCATTTTCGGCATCGTGGGGTGGTCGTTCCCCGATTTTGTCTTCGGCTTGCTGCTGTTGATGGCCTTCTATGCCGGAACGGGCTGGTTCCCGCCGGGGCGTGTCTCCGATTGGGCAAATAAGATTATTATGTCTCCCGAATTTAACAACTACACCAACTTGATCACCATCGATGCGCTGCTGAACCTGCGTATCGACATCTTTCTTGATGCGCTGCGCCATATGGTGTTGCCGGTGATTACCCTGGCGTACTTGTGGTGGGCGCTGACCCTGCGGGTGACGCGCTCCTCTATGCTAGAGACGCTGCGCCAGGACTACATCACGACGGCGCGCGCCAAGGGCTTAAGCGAGCGCACGGTCATCCGCCAGCACGCGCTGCCCAACGCCTTGATGCCGGTGGTGACGCTGGCCGGCGGCACGGTCGTGGGATTGTTAAGCGGTGTGATGATTATTGAAACAGTCTATAATTATCCGGGCATGGGCGCCGCCGCCGTCAGAGCGGCTTCGCAGTTGGACGTCATCACGGTGTTGGCTTTCGTCCTGTTTAATGGCCTCATCCTGGTGATGGCGAACGTGGTGGTGGACATTCTATACGCCTACGTTGACCCGCGCGTCCGGCTGGATTAATTCGAGGAGGTAGGTAATGACAGCACAAGAGATGCCTATGCCAACGCTAGCGCCGAGAACCCGCCGCCCCCCCAACTGGCTGGAAGCCTGGCTCGGCCACGATGTTTACCGCACGGTGAAGGGGCTGGTGACCAATCCAATGTCGGTGGCAGGGATGATTCTGTTGGGATTGTTTATCTTTATTGCCGCCGCTGCGCCCATGTTGGCCCCTCCGCTGCCCAACGCTGATCCTTACAACATCCCTCGCGATGGGTACGGGGACGTCCCGAAATCGCCCGGCACGGAATGGAAGTCGCGCCAGCCGCCATTGCCGTTCTGGTGGAAGGCTGTGACCGGCAAGGATCAGTGGGTGCATTTGATGGGCACTGCCAGTGGGCAGTGGGATATCTATTACGGCGTGATCTGGGGCACGCGCACGGCCCTGTTTGCGGGGCTGACCATCACGCTGTGCGGTGTCCTTATTGGGGTGACGATTGGGACCTTATCGGCCTTCTATGGCGGTTGGGTGGATATGGTCTTTATGCGCATCACGGATTTGTTTATGGCCTTCCCCTTCCTGTTAACGGCGATGACGTTGTCGGCCGTGCTGACGCCCCGTTTGGGCAAAGGGTTGTTAGCGCCCATGATTGCGCTGATCGTCTTCAGCTGGACAGGATTTGCGCGACTGCTGCGCAGCGATATTCTGTCGCTGCGGGAGCGGGAGTACGTCCTGGCAGCGCGCGTGATCGGCGTCAAAGACACGCGCATCATGTTCCGTCACATTCTGCCCAATGCCATTTTCCCCACCCTGGTGTTGGCTTCGATGCGCATCGGCAGCTATGCCATTACCTTCGCCGGCCTGAGCTTTATGGGCATCGGCGCGGAGGTGGGGTTTGCCGACTGGGGGCAACTGCTCTCCTTCGCTCGTGACTGGATGACGCAGTTGCGGGAATACTGGTATATTGTCATGTATCCCGGCGTCACGCTGGTGCTGTTCGTCCTCTCGTGGAACCTGGTGGGCGACGCCCTGCGCGACGTGCTCGACCCGCGGATGCAGGGCTCGCGCTAGTCTTTTTGCTCTCGGACCGTTCTTCACTGATCAGATCATTCTTTCCTGAAATATAAAAGACCTGACACTCGTCAGGTCTTTTTGTGTGACTTCCCGTAGCCTAGACCCTTGTGGTCGGTTGAGCTGTTACGCTTGTGGTCGGTTGAGCTGTTACGCTTGTGGTCGGTTGAGCTGTTCCCACAATCACGCCAAATCCTGCTGTGAGGACGGTTGTGATCAATCCAAAGTGGAGCGCCGGCCGCGTGCCCCAGACGAGCGCGTGGTACACGTCCCACCCTCCGGGCACCGTGCCAAGCGGCGCTTCGGCGCTAGGAGGGCGCGGCACACGCAGCGCCGTTGGGCGATAGCCGGAAAGCATCCGCAAGGCAGTGGGGTTGGCGGGATCCTCTTGTGGAGTCAACCACGGCGCAGCCAGTGCGACGCACAGACAACCGCCGATGAGCAGCAGAGCCAGGAGGTTTTGCCAGTTGCGCAGGAAACGGCGGAGTTGGCTCATAGGTCTGTGACCTCATCGCGCACGCGCGGGTCGATGATGGCCTGGACGATGTCCAGGATCAGCATCACCGGCAGCACCAATCCCACGCTGTAAAGTGCGAATCCCATCGCCATCGGCGGATCCGGCGCGCCCCACGCGGAGGCGACGATGAGTTCCGACACACCGGGGATGCTGAAGACCACTTCGATGACGAAGACCCCCATAATGAGCGAGGCGGTGGACAATCCGATGCTGTTCAGGGCGGGAAGCATCGCATTGTGGAGCACATGCCGCCAGGTGATGACGTGGGTTCGTAACCCCCGGCCTCGCGCCGCCATCACGTAATCCTTGGTCATTTCTTCGATCATCGCAGCGCGTGTGATGCGTCCCAGTGTGGCCCAGTGCAGCAGACTCAACGTGACGCAGGGCAGCACAACCGGCGGAGTGCATCCAGGCTGATGTGAGGCTGTCCATTGAGCAAGCCGTCCAGGGTCAACAGCCCGGTATAGGAGATGAACGTGGGACTTTGGACAAGGTATTGTTCGGTGATGCCTTGCCGTCCCAGCGGAAACCAGTGCAGGCCGACGTAGAAAATCCCCAGCAGCACCAGCGCCAGGATGAAGGGAGGCATGGCCGTTGCGATGAACGCCAGCGCACGAAAGACATAATTGGGCAGACGATGGGGCCGCGCCCCTGCGATTCCCCCGCCGATGATCCCCAAGGGGATGAGCAACAGCACGGAGTACAGCGTCAATTCGGCGGTGGCCGGTGTCCGCGCCAGCAGCGCGGGCAAAACGTCGGTGCGGAAACCGGGACTCCAGCCCCAATCTCCGCGCAGCAGTCGCCCGGCCCAGCGGATGTACTGCACGGGATAGGGATCGTTGAGCTTCTGCTCTTTGATGATCTGTTGCCTGATCAGTTCGGAATTGTAGTTGGGGTTGTTCGAATTGCCTCTGGGCATGTACAACTCGGCGCGCATCTCGACCGGCGCCAGCATGAGAATGCCGTACAGCGTCGCCGTGATGATCAACAGCGTG
>DYKY01000069.1 GCA_020722365.1 Thermoflexus sp. | reverse complement strand
CAGGTTTTGAACTTTTAATCCATAACCTGGAACTTTCGACTATTTTCTGAAGGAGGTGCACCATGGAACTGATCGTCGAACGTGTCAATGTGTGGGCAGCCGGTATCCCCGATGAACCGGGCGGGCTGGCGCGTGTGCTCGCCGGGCTGAGCGAGGCCGGCGCGGATCTCGATTTCTGCATCGCCAGACGCGCGCCGGAGAAACCCGGCACGGGTGTGGTCTTCGTCACGCCCTTGCGCGGTGATCGGGAAATTGAGGCAGCTTCGCTCTTGGGTTTCAATGTCACCCAATCCCTCCACTCGGTCCGCGTCGAGGGCGCGAACGCCCCCGGCATCGCCGCCGCCCTCACAGAAAAGCTCGCCGCAGCGGGCATCAATCTGCACAGCTTCTCCGGGGCGGTGATCGGCACACGCTTCATCTTCTACATCGCGCTGGACAGTGAAGAAGACGCCGACAAGGCTTGCAAAATTCTCCAGCGAGCATAGCCTCCACAGTCTTTTGCACATCACCGAAGGCGCGTGAGACATCGCGTTCACGCGCCCTATTGTGTTGTGTACAGCCCCGCCCTCATCGTTCATTGACTCTTCAGCGCCTTCGCTTATACTCATCCTGGCAATCGGTCAATAGTCCATAGCCAGGACGACCAGACTAACGACTATTTGACTCCCATAAACGGAGGCTTGCAATGACCCATCCCGATCCTTACGTTTCCCCATTGACCTGGCGTTACGGCTCGCCGGAAATGCGCGAGTTATGGAGTGAATTGTACGCCCGTCGCCTGTACCGCCGCATCTGGGTGGCGATGGCGCGCGTGCAGAGTCGCTACGGGCTGGTGACGGCGGAACAGGTCGCCGACCTGGAAGCGCACGCCGCAGACGTGAACTTCGCCCGCTCGCTGGAAATCGAGGCCAGCATCCACCACGACGTGATGGCCGAAATCCGCGCTTTCGCCGAACAGTGTCCCGTGGGTGGCGGCATCATCCACCTGGGCGCCACCTCGATGGATGTGCGCGACAACGCCACCGCACTGCAAGTTCGCGACGCCCTCGACCTGCTGCTGCCCAAGCTAGACGGCCTGCTGTTGGACTTTGCCGGGCAGATCGAACGCCGGGCCGCGCAGCCCTGCATTGGTTTCACGCACATCCAGCCCGCCGAACCGACGACGGTGGGCTACCGGCTCGCTGCCTACGCGCAAGACCTGCTTATCGACCGCGCCGACCTGGCGCGCGTGCGGGCCGAGTGGCGCGGCAAGGGGTTCAAGGGCGCGGTGGGGACGTCGGCCTCGTATCAATTACTCCTGGAAGGGCAAACCGACCCCGCCACGTTCGAGGCTGAGGTCATGACAGAACTGGGCCTGCCCGCGTGGCCCGTCGCCAACCAGACCTACCCGCGTCGCCAGGATTGGGCCGCGCTGACAGCACTTGCCGGCATGGGGAGTACGCTCTACCGCTTCGCCTTCGACCTGCGCATCCTGCAAAACCCCGCCATCGGCGAGTGGGCCGAACCGTTTGGGAAACAGCAAGTCGGCTCGTCGGCGATGCCCTTCAAACGCAATCCCATCCGCGCGGAGAACGTGAACAGCCTGGCGCGGCATCTGGCGCAGTTGCCCCGCGTAGCCTGGGACGACGCCGCGCACTCCCTGCTGGAGCGCACGCTCGACGACTCCGCCAACCGGCGCATCATCCTGCCGGAGGCGTTCCTCATTGCCGATGAGCTGCTGATGACGGTCACCCGGTTGGTGCGCGACCTGCGCGTCAATGACACTGCCATCGCGCGCAACCTGGATGTCTACGGTCCGTTCGCCGGCATCGAGCCGCTGCTGATGCGCCTGGTGAAGGCCGGGGCGGACCGCCAAGCCATGCACGAAATCCTGCGCGACGTGGCCATGCGGGCGTGGAGCGCGGTCGAAGGTGGCACAGCGAATCCGCTGGTGGAACTGCTGGCAGCAGACGAACGGTTGCTACGCCACCTTGATGCCGAGACCATCCGCGCCAGCCTCAGCGCCCGTGACTATGTCGGCGACGCGCCGGAGCGCGCCCTGGCCCTGGCACAGCGCATCCGCGAAACCGTCGGAGGAGAGGCGGGCACGACGTAAGAGAGTAGACCCAAGTTGCCGCCTGTGCGTAGAAAGGGAAGTCTTACCGCAGAGGTCGCGGGAAAATGGGCATTGCGAGCAACGCACAAAATCTCCGCGACCTCTGCGCTTTCAGCACTAAAAACGCTTTTCTCTGGTTAGGTAACAACTTGAGTTACCCATCAGCCATAAGCGCCTGCACTGCCGCGAGTTTCTCCGCCTCGTCGAATAATGCGCGGACTGGAACGGCGAAACCAGGCAGCACTTCGCTTTGCAAAATGCCGGTCTGGCTTTTCATCCTCAGTGTGTAGGTCTCATTCTTAAGGATGTATTGCTCCAGGATTTCTTCGTCAGGATCAATGATCCAGTATTCGGCGACGCCGTGCGCCGCGTAGTCCACGAACTTGATCCCCCGGTCGTTTTCGGCGGTCGAAGGCGATAAGACTTCTACCACCAGATCCGGCGCAGGGAACTTTATCTGGTCTGGTAAAAATGTTTGCGCTTTCGCCGGGCTAAAATACACTATGTCCGGTTCGTAATCGTTGCGCGTCAAGGTGATGAGCACCTTCTCGTGGCCAACATGCCCCAAACGACGATGCGAGACGTAAAGACTCAATAGAATAAAAGCATTTTGACTAACGACTGTATGACGCAGGCGCACCGGTGAATGCATAAACACCTCCCCATTGATGAATTCCGCTTTTTGATCCTCGGAGATTTCGGCATAGAAACGCTCGCGGCGCGCACGTTCGGCAACTAACAACGATTGAAATTCCTGTACGTAACGGGGCAATTGCGGCGAGCGGCGCAATTGCTGCACTGCCGTCGCAATCGGCATCCCTGTCGTCTGGCTCAACACCGTCATACCGCACCTCCTGCACATCAGTTCACTTCCATTGTAGCACACTTTCGCACTTGCCAAAATTGCACTCTCTGGTATCATCCTACGGGTTATAAAGCAATGCCACACAAAACACTGACGCGACTTCCCGGCCTGGCCGACGTCCATGTTCACCTCCGCGTTCCCGGCGGTGAGCACAAGGAAGATTTTTTCACCGGCACAGCCGCCGCCGTCGCCGGCGGATTCACCACCGTTTTGGCGATGCCCAACACCACCCCACCCCTCGTCACCCGTGAGACGCTCCATACCGTTCAAAAGCAAGCTCAAGCCGAAGCATTGTGCGACGTTCATTTCTACGCCGGCGCGTCTGCCGATCACCTGGACGAACTGCCCGCCCTGGCGCAAGAGACCGTCGGCCTCAAAATCTACGCCGACCAGACCTACGGCCTGTTGCGGATCGACACTCTGGCAACCCTGCTGCGCTGCTTCGAGACGTGGCCGCGCGGCAAACCCATCGCCATGCACGCCGAAGGCCGTACCATCGCCGTGGGCATCGGGCTGGCGGCGACATATGGACAGCGCGTGCATTTCTGCCACGTCAGCCGCGCAGACGAGATCGAATTGATCGCGGCGGCAAAGGCCCACGGCTTGCCGGTTACCTGTGAAGTCACGCCACACCACCTGTTCCTCACCGAAGCCGATGCCGCACGCCTCGGCCCATGGGGCGACATGCGCCCGCGCCTGGCAACGCAGGCTGACGTGGACGCACTCTGGGCGCACATTGACGCCACCATCGACTGCATCGCCACCGATCACGCGCCGCACACGCGTGCGGAAAAACTCGGCCCCGACGCGCCGCCCGGCGTCCCCGGCCTGGAAACCGCGCTGCCGCTGATGCTCACCGCCGTCGCCGAGGGACGGCTCACGCTGGAACGCCTGATCGAATTGATGGCACACAACCCACGGCGGATTTTCGGCCTGCCGGAGCAACCGGAGACATGGATCGAGGTCGATCTGGACGCGACGTATACCTTATCTGATGAGGGACTCCATACCAAATGTGGGTGGAGTCCTTTTTCTGGCATGTCCGTCCGTGGAAAGGTGGAAAGCGTGCAGTTACGCGGCCTTCCAATTTTCACAGAAGGCGTCATCATTCGTTCACCAGAGAGAACCCGCTATTGAGCGGGTTCTTTTGTGATACCTATTTCTATTATTTGAGGAGGAGAGAACAATGGAACAGATGCGAACGTTGCCAAAGCTATTTGATTTCGGGACAATGCCGCAGAAGACGGCCAACGCTAACGGTCTTACCGGCCACGACATCATTTCGGTGAACCAATTCGACCGCGACAAGCTGGCCTACATCTTCACCCGGTCCCACGAAATGCGCGAACTGGTCGAGCGCGTGGGGGGCTGCGACCTGCTCAAGGGTTACGTGCTGGCGTGCCTCTTCTACGAGCCGAGCACGCGCACCAGCGCCTCGTTCATCGCGGCGATGGAACGCCTGGGCGGCGGCGTCATCCCGATCACCCAGGGTGTGCAGTTCAGCAGCGTCAGCAAGGGCGAGAGCCTGCCCGACACCATCCGCACCCTCGAACAATACTCGGACGTCATCGTGCTGCGCCATCCGGAAGTCGGCTCGGCGAAACTCGCCGCGGAATACGCTTCCGTGCCCGTCATCAATGCCGGGGATGGCGCGGGCGAACATCCCACCCAGGCGCTGCTCGACCTGTTCACCATCCGCGAAGAACTGGGACGCATCGATGGCCTAAAAATCGCGATGGTGGGCGACCTGCGTTACGGGCGTACCGTCCACTCCCTTACCCGGCTGCTGATGCAGTACGACGACATCAGCCTGCGTTTCGTCTCACCGGACACGCTGCGTCTGCCGATGGCACTGATGAACGAGATCATCGACAACGGCATCAAAGTCCGCGAGACGCACGACGTCGCCGACGTGATCGAGAACGCCGACGTCCTCTACGTCACCCGTATCCAGAAAGAGCGCTTCAGCGATCCCAAGCAATACGAAGAGGTCAAGGACTGCTACGAAATCACCACCGAATTGATGACGCGCGCCAAGGAGAAGATGGTCGTCATGCACCCCCTGCCCCGCGTCGGCGAGATCCACTACCGCGTGGATGACGACCCGCGCGCCGCCTACTTCCGCCAGGTGAAAAACGGGATGTACGTGCGTATGGCGTTGCTGGCGGCGGTGTTGGGGAAGGCGTAGAAGGATGCAGGATGCAGGATGCAGGATAATGAGCGGCAAAAACCACCCAACCACCCAACCACCCAACCATCCAACCACCCAACCACCCAACCACCCAACCACCCAACAACCTATCCACCTAACCACCAAAGGAGGCAAAAATGGCCGAGAGTTTCATAGACAAGTTGAATGAAGCAATCAACCGCAATAACTCGCTGCTGTGCGTGGGGCTTGACCCGGAAGCGAGCAAATTTCCGGCGAATTTTGTGCCCGATGCGCCTACGGTAGAGCGTGTGAAGGCGTTCTGTCTGGACATCATCGCGCAAACTTCCGACCTGGTATGCTGCTACAAGCCCAACAGCGCGTTCTTCGAGCAGTACGGTGCGGGGGGATGGAACGCGCTGCGCGAAGTGATCGCCGCGTGCCACGCCGCCGACGTCCCGGTGCTGCTCGACGCCAAGCGCGGCGACATCGGCAGCACCGCCCAAGCCTACGCCCGCGCCGTCTTCGAGGGGCTGGGCGCCGACGCCATCACCGTCAGCCCGTACCTGGGAAAAGACAGCATCGCGCCTTTCCTGGCATACGCAGGAAAAACGGTTTTCGTCCTGTGCTACACATCCAACCCGTCGGCGGTGGAAGTCCAACAGCACGGCGCGCCGCCTTTGTTCGAGCGCATCACCGTGCAGGCGCAGGCCTGGGGCGACGCAACGCAGCTCGGTTTCGTCGTCGGCGCGACGCAGCCGGAGGCGCTGTCCGCCGTGCGCGCGCTGGCCCCCGATCGGTGGATTCTCGCGCCCGGCGTCGGCGCGCAGGGCGGCGATCTGGAAGCGGCTCTGAGCGCCGGATTGGATGTACAAGGGAGCGGCGTCATCGTGCCGGTTTCGCGCGCCGTTTTGTACGCGGAGGATCCGCGCACGGCGGCAAAGGCGTTACGCGATGCGATTACCCAAGTGCGTTCAGACCTGACAGGTTTCAGAAAACCTGTCAGGTCAGTAAAAACCACCTTGATTCTCGACTTATTTGAGGCCGGCTGCGTCAAGTTCGGCGAGTTCACGCTGGCGTCGGGCAAGACGTCGCCCATTTACATCGACCTACGGCGCGTGATCTCCTTCCCGGAGGTGTTCCGGCGCGTCGTCGCGGCCTACATTGATGTGGTGAACAACCTCGCCTTCGACCACATCGCTGCCGTACCTTACGCGGCGCTGCCCTCCGCCGCGGCCGTCGCGCTCCAATTGAGTCGCCCGATGATCTACCCGCGCAAGGAAGTCAAAACGCATGGGACCGGGCAAGCCATCGAAGGCGCATTCACGCCAGGACAGACCGCCGTCGCCATCGAGGACGTCATCACCAGCGGAGGTAGCATCGTCACCGCGGTTCAGACGATGCAGGATGCAGGATTGAAGATACAGGATGTGGTCGTGCTCGTGGATCGGGAACAAGGCGGGGGCGAAATGCTGGCCGAAAAAGGATTACGCCTGCACGCCGTCCTTGCCATCAGTCAGATTCTCGACACGCTGCGGGATAAAGAATGCATCACCGAAGGTATGTACGAGACGGTGAAACGCTATTTGTCAGCATAAACCACGAATGGCGAATATGGAGGTCTGAAGAAAGCGGTGAAGCCCGATTTGACGTGTGAGTTTCTAAGCTTGCGCCTGCGCAACCCTATGGTCCTCGCGTCCGGCATCCTCGGCACGAGCGCCGACCTGTTGGAGCGCGTGGCAAGGGCAGGCGCGGGGGCGGTTACGGCGAAAAGTTGCGGTCCAACGCCGCGCGCCGGACATCCCAACCCCGTCGCGGTGGATTGGGAGCACGGGTTGATCAACGCCATCGGGTTGACGAATCCCGGCGCGGAAGAAGAGGCGCGGATGCTGGCAGAGGCGCGCGCGCGGCTGGCCCCCCTCGGTGTGCCGCTCATCGCCAGCATCTTCGCCGGAACCGTGAAGGAGTTCGGCGACGTGGCGCGCATCATCGCGGCAGCGCGCCCGCATTGCATCGAGGTCAACATCTCGTGCCCCAACGTCGCCGACGAGTTCGGGACGCCGTTCGCGGCCTCGTGCGAGAGCGCAGCGGCGGTCACGGAGGCGGTGAAACGCAATGTGGGCGACATCCCCATCAGCGTCAAACTCGCGCCAAACGTGCCGAGTATCGGGCGCATCGCCGCCGCCGCCGTCGAGGCCGGGGCCGATGCCATCACCGCGGTCAACACGATGCCGGGGATGCTCATCGATGCCGAGGCGGGCCGTCCGGTGCTCTCCAACCGTATGGGCGGCGTCTCCGGGCCGGCGCTCAAACCGATCGCGCTGCGCTGCGTCTACGAGATCGCGCGGGCGGTGCGTGTCCCCATCATCGGGACGGGCGGTATCACGACCGGGCGCGATGCAGCGGAAATGCTGATGGCGGGCGCGACCGCCGTCGGCGTGGGATCGGCGGTGTGGACGCGCGGCGTCAAGGCAGTGGGCGACATCGCGGCGGAACTGGCGGCGTTTATGGCGCAGGAAGGCTACAGAACGCTGGCGGCGATGCGCGGCCTTGCGTTATAGTTCTCCGCAAACACACAAATGCTTGCGCCGGATTACAATCCGACGTTGCGTGACCGGCGGATTGTGATCCGTCGAAAGCGTTATTGTAAAGTTGTATTTTCGAGGAAATTATGCACCAGACGTTCACCGTTACAGACATTCGCACTGAGAATTACCGCACGAAGACGTTCATCTTCGACAAACCGCTGCCCGGTGCACAGCCGGGACAGTACGTGATGGCGTGGCTGCCGGACGTGGGTGAGAAGCCGTTCAGCATCGCAGGCGCGGATCCACTGGCGTTGATGGTGGTCGCGGTGGGACCGTTCAGCGGGGCGCTGCACCGGCTTAATGTAGGGGATCGCGTGTGGGTGCGCGGCCCGCTTGGGAGGGGCTTCGCGCTGCGCGGACGGCATCACCTGCTTGTAGGCGGCGGCTACGGCGTCGCGCCGCTGCTCTTCCTGGCGCGGACAGGCCTCGCTGCCGGGCATAGCGTGGATGTGTGCATCGGCGCGCGGACAGCAGAGGATGTGCTGCTGGCGGGAGCGTTTGAGAAAGAAGCTGTCAGCGATCAGCGATCGGCCCTCAGCCCTTTCATAGTCGTGCGTGTCACTACCGACGATGGCTCGATGGGGGAGAAAGGCCTCGTCACGCAGGCGGTCGAGGCCGCTATTGCGGCGCACCGCCCGGACTGCGTCTACGCCTGCGGGCCGGTTCCGATGCTGACGGCGTTGGCCCGGCTGTGCCAGGAACACGGTCTGCCCCACCAGTTTTCGTGGGAAGCCCATCTGCGCTGCGGGTTGGGCATTTGCGGCAGTTGTGAGCTAGACGCACAAACCCGGCAGGCGGCGAACCTTCCTGCCGGGTGGCTTGTGTGTAAGGACGGGCCAGTTCACGGCGTCGAAGGTTGAAGGTTCAAAGTTGAAAGTTGGTCAGCAGAACAACATAACTTGGAACCCGCAACTTGAAACTTTCAACTTAAGTATTTAGGCCTCCTGGTAGACAAGTCTGCCTTCCCCGTAAGCGGCGAGGGGGTAGTTCTCCAGCGCGAACGGGTCGCCGTTCCAGCAGACGAGGGACGCCCACTTGCCCGGTGCGAGCGTGCCGAGGACGTCGGCGATGCCGAGGATTTCCGCGTTTTTGCGGGTGATGATCTCCAGCGCCTGCTGCTTGCTGAATCCCATCCGCAGGAACCAGCGCAGTTCGAAAAACAGCATCTTCTGCAAAATGACCGGATGGTCGGTCATCAAGCCAAACTCCACGCCGGATTCGATCAAGTACTTGATGTTGCGCCAGTTTTCGTGCTTCAACTCGACCTTGTAAGCCAGTGTGTCCATCGGCCCGTAGATGACGGGGATGCCGCGCGCCTTAAGTTCGCGGTAAATCTCCACCTCATGCACATCGCAAGTGTGTTCCACGGTGACTTTCAGCCCAAACTCATCCACGAAGCGCAACAAGGCCGCAATATCGTCGCTTTTGTGGACGTGGACGCGCAGGCGGTCCGTGCCTACCAACAACGACTTGAGGGTTAGCTCTTCGGCGGTGTAGGTAACATCGGCATCCTCTTTCGCCTGTTCCTTCGCCATTTTCTGGCGGACGTCGTGCAGCTTGGCGCGCAGGATTGCGAGAGCACCCATGCGGGTGAAGGGGCGCGTGCCCTTCCACTCGCGGGTGGACATCGGATTGTAGCCAAAAGCGGCTTTGATGCCCGCGCGGCGGATGAGCGCATCGTTGGTGTTCTTGCCGTAGTTGCGGATCACGGCAGACCTCCCGCCGATGATGTTGCCGCTGCCGGGTACCACGCACGAGTACAACACGCCCGACTCGATAGAGTCCACGAAACCGTGGTCATCCATCTGGATAGAATCCAACGCATCGGCGTGAGCCAACATAGCGTCCATGCGTTCATTCGTCTCCGCTTCTGCCGAAGGCTCGCCCGCGCGCACCATCCCGATGTGGCTGTGCGCGTCGATGAAGGCCGGCGTGATGACGGCGTATTCGCCCGCCGGCGTCCCTGCGGGTTCAGGCGTGAGGCTGGCAATCGTGCTGCCGTCCATATTGACGTAGACGTTTTCGAGCACGTCCGTTCCGGTGTATACGATGTGTCCAAGAATTGAGTTCATGTGATTCCCTTCCTGTGTAAGTGATAGTCAAGCTTGAGTTGCCGACATTATTTTTGCATTGTACGTCAAAGTTTATGTAAGCCAAGTCGATAACAGTTGCACTCCATCGCGCTTCTGGTATCATGGATCAAATTTATTCTCATCCGGCCCAAACCCATGGCGGGTTCCTCGGGCACTAGACAGCCAGCGCAAGCAAGGAGGTATCTATGATGAACGAAACCATTTTCAAGAAATTCGAATCTTTAACTTTTGATGATGTGCTTATCGTGCCGGGATATACCGAGGTATTGCCCAACGAAACCGACGTCAGCGTGGCATTGACGCCGACCATCACACTGAATATCCCCATCCTCTCGGCGGCGATGGACACCGTCACCGAAGCGCCATTGGCGATCGCGCTGGCGCGGGAGGGTGGGATGGGCATCATCCACCGCAACCTCTCGCCAGAAGAGCAGGCCGCCGAAGTCGCCAAGGTCAAGCGGTCGCAGTCCGGGATGATCGTCGATCCTATTACCCTCCCGACGACGGCGCTGCTCGGCGACGCCGAGCAGATTATGTCCACGTACCACATCAGCGGCGTGCCGATTATGGATGAAAACAACCATCTGGTCGGCATCATCACCAACCGCGATTTCCGCTTTGTGGACGAGAAGGATTTCAGCCAGCCGGTGACGGCGTTTATGACGACGGAGGACATCATCACCGCGCCCATCGGCATCACGCTGGACGAAGCCAAGCGCATCCTGCACAAACATCGCATCGAGAAGCTGCCGTTAGTGGACGAAGAAGGCGTCCTCAAGGGCTTGATCACGGTCAAGGATATTCAAAAGGCGCAGGATTTCCCAAACGCGGCCAAGGACGCACGCGGACGCCTGGCCGTGGGAGCGGCAGTGGGCGTGGGAGCTGACCTGGAAGAGCGGCTGAGTTTGATGGTTCCAATGGGGCTGGACATCGTGGTGATCGACACGGCGCACGGGCACTCCGCGGGTGTGATTCGCGCCATCGAACGCATCCGGCAGCATTGGCCTGAGCTGCCCATCGTCGCCGGGAACGTGGTGACGGCAGAGGGGACGGAAACGCTTATCAAGGCCGGGGCCAGCGTCATCAAGGTAGGCGTGGGCGCAGGGTCGATCTGCACCACACGCATCATCGCCGGGGTCGGGATGCCGCAGCTCAGCGCCATCCACGAGTGCGCGCAGGCGGCGAAACCCTACGGCGTGTCCGTCATCGCGGATGGCGGCATTAAGTACAGCGGTGATATCGTCAAGGCGCTGGCAGCGGGCGCGAACGTGGTGATGTTGGGCAGTATGCTCGCCGGGTTGGACGAAGCGCCGGGTGAGGTGGTCTATTACGACGGGCGGCGCTTCAAGGAATATCGCGGGATGGGCAGCCTGGGCGCGATGCGCGGCTACGGGCGCGACCGTTATGGCACAGGTCAGGGCGGCAACGGCAAGCTCGTCCCGGAAGGCGTCGAAGGACGCGTGCCGTACAAAGGGCCACTGCACGACTACATCTACCAACTGGTCGGTGGGTTGCGCGCAGGGCTAGGCTACGTGGGCGCAGCCAGCCTGGAAGAGTTACGCACCAAGGCGCAGTTCACGCGCATCACCAACGCCGGGTTGATCGAAAGCCATCCGCATGACGTGATCATCACGAAAGAGCCACCGAATTATCAGGTGGGATAAAGACACAAAAGCGCGGCAGGTGATGGTCAACATCATCTGCCGCGCATGGGTTGGCGCAACGGATTAAGAAGCCGCGGGCGGTATGGGCGGAGTTTGGGGAGTGCGCTTGCGACGCCCAAAGATGAGTCGCAGTCCTCTGCCGAACAGGAAAAGCACCCCACCGATGAAGAGCGACACCGGAATGACCAAAATGATGATCCAGATCAACGCGCCGATCAAGAATTGGATGACTTTGATCAGCGCCTCGAAAGCCGACTTCACAATGCCCGCAGGCCGCCATCCGGCGACCTCGATCGGCTGCGAAAGCTCGTCGGGCGTGAGGGAAACGGTGATCGTCGCCATCGCGGCGGAACGTTCCAGGTATTGCATGCGGCCTTTCGTCTGCTCAATCTCGAGTTGTGTCTGATGCAATTGCTCATAGACTGCCAGCACAGCCTCGGTATCCTCGGCCTGGTCCATCAGTTCCTCCAGACGGGCGGCTTTGGCCTCCAACGCGCGCAGGCGGGATTCCAGATCGACGTACTCCTGGGTCACATCCTGCGTGCCGATGGTTTCCTGCGTGACTTCCATCGCCATCTCACGCAGCGCGGTCATCGCTTCGTTGAATTTTTCGGCGGGCAGGCGCAGGGTGAGCGTGATGCGCCGCAGGCCGCCGCTGTAGGTATAGCTGCTGGAATTGCTGACGTAGCCCTCCAGCCCTTCAATCATAGCCGTAATCTCTTCCTGGGCCACGCCGGAATCCTTGACCACCAGGGATAGTTCGGCGTTGTAGATGATCATTTTCACCGGTTCTGCGGCCTGAAGATTGACGGCATCCGCGTCGTAGGCCACACTGCCGGAGGCATCCCAGGAACCAGGTTCCGCCATCTCGTCACGAGGCGCCTCTGCATACTGCGGCGCGGCTGTAGGCTCGGCCCTCATCCCACAACCGGTCACGACAAGAATCAAAGTCAAACAAATAACAATCAATTTGTACTTCATAAATCTCCTCCTCACTTCAGTCTACAGTCAAGACGTCAGGCCACGCGTCAAAGTTCCAAACTACATTCAGCGGCCCATCTGCAAACGGTCGATGAGACGCTGCGGAAGCCCTCTGGCGCGCATACGTTCCTGGGTGATTTCGACCGCGTAGGGGATGCGGCGAAATTCCCACGTCATTGCCTCGGCATCGAGAATAGCGTAACCGGCGCGCGGGTCGCCGTCACGCGGCTGACCGACGCTGCCCGGGTTGAGGATCAACCGCCGTCCGGTCAACGATAGCGGTGTCCCCACATCCGGCAGTAGAATCCGCGCCTGCTTGTGCTCCTCTGACCATTCGAGCGCCAATGGCAGGTGGGTATGGCCGACCAGCGCCACCTGAAAGTTAAAAAGCGTAAAATTGTCCCTGGCCGAACGTGCATCCACCAGGTATTCCCAAATCGGCTCGCGGGGGCTGCCATGCGCCAACATAAAGTTGTCCAGTTGCACAGTTGTCGGCAAGTCCGAGAGAAAGCTGCGGTTTTCTGAAGTTAATTCCTGCTGCGTCCAATAGAGCGCCTGGCGTGCGTCGTTATTGAAGACAAGCAAATCTGCCCGGCCAATCGCACCCCAATCATGATTGCCAACGATGCAGGTCAAAGGGAAGTCCTGCAGGCGCTCCACACATTCGTTGGGGTTCGGCCCATAGCCCACTATATCACCAAGACAAAGGATAGCATCGAAGGGCTGCGCGTCCATTAACACCATCTGGAGTGCCGGGAAATTGCCATGGATATCGGAAATCACCACATAACGCATTATCGACTCCTCAACAATAGTCGGATGGTCTTTCGTCAGGTAGTCAAACCATACCTAACATACCAGAAATATACCAACAACCTTGATTATAACCCACCCTTACAGAAATCAAACGCGCAAACTCACATCACCGACGGAGAAAGACTGCCGGCTGCCATCGGACAAACGCAACCACAGGGCGCCCGTCTCATCCACATCTTCGGCGATGCCGGTTACATCGCCGGTAGGTGTCTGTATGTGGACGGCGCGCCCCATCCACGCCAGCCGCTCTCGCCATAAGAGAAGCACATCGTCTCCGCTCCACAACGCGGCGCGATAGGTTTCCACGCGGGCCAGGAAAGCATCCAACAGGGCCGCCCGTTCAACCGGTTTTCTCCCCTCCACCAACAAGCTCGTCGCGTTAGGGGCCAGGTCGGCCAACAGTTCGAACGGCACGTTCACGTTCAGGCCGATGCCGACGACCAGGAAAGGCGGGATATTCGCACCACTCCCGATTTCGCTCAACATTCCGGCGACTTTGCGCCACTCCTCAGCGTGCGTGATGATGAGGTCGTTAGGCCACTTGAGCTGCACGGCGATGCCGGATACCGTCTCCACCGCGTCGGCCATCGCCATCCCGCAAAGCATCGTGAGACGCGGCGCGTAATAGGTGAACGGCTCCGGCGGGCGAAAGAGCAGCGACAGCAGCAAGCACGTTCCCGGCGGCGCGCTCCACCTGCGGGTCAGTCGCCCACGGCCCGCCGTCTGTTCATCGGCGACGTAGACCAACCCGGCGGGCGCGCCCTGGCGACCGGCTTCCAGCAATGCGGTGTTTGTCGAATCCACGCGCTCCAGATAACGGATGTCCCAGCCTTCACGGCGATAGTCACATAACTTCACTGCATCACCTGCTCAAAACAGTCGCATAGTCGTTAGTCTGATAGTCAGAACGATCATGCAAAAAACTCGCACACCCAGAAGTCCGTTCCAGCCGTTCAATCCGTTGACAAGCCCGCTTCCGCAAGGCCATGCACCCACTGCAAGGGGCTGACCGATACGCCGTTAACCCACAGCTCCCAGTGCAGGTGCGGCCCCGTGGAAAGGCCGGTGTTGCCAACTGCGCCGATGATCTCGCCCTGCGCCACAGATTGCCCCACCGCCACGTCAATGCGCGAAAGGTGCCAGTAGCCGGTGACGATGCCCCACCCGTGATCGATCAGGATCGCTCTGCCGCGCACCACCAGCGGTTCCGCCAGGATCACGACGCCGGAAGCGGGCGCATAGACCGGGTCGCCGATTTCGACGCGGAAATCAGTGCCTTCGTGATAACTGCCAAAGCCGTACCCATACGACCGCCGCGAGCCGTAATAGGAAGTGACAGCGCCTTGCACAGGATAGCGGAAGGGAAATTCCCACAACCGCTCCGCCGACCGCAGTTGGCGCAGCGACGCCACCTTGACGCGCTCGTGCTGCGAAAGCGCCGGATCGAGCAACGATTGCCGGTCCGCGGGCAAGTCGAGGCGCTCGTAATCGTAGCGGCCAGACGCGACGACGAGAGGCAGCGTCACGTCCGTCGCTCTGTCCTGTGTTTGGATGTGCACCGTCACATCATAGGCACCGGGAGTCAGTAGCGGCAGCACGCCGATGAAGGCGTACAAGCGTCCCACGTCTGCGTGGGCATCATCGGGCGTGTAGCACGATTCGGTCGCGTCCTGGAAGGTCACCGTACACGAGGCGGGTATCGCAGTTTCGAGGACCAGCACTGTTGTCTGCCCACGTGCAACAGGCTGCGCCGTCATATTCAAGGCAGTGACGGGATAAGGGAGATGCGGGGAAGCGCCACCTCCGGGCCGCAAGAAAAGCGCGCCGGCACACAAAGGCTGTGGATTCAAGCGCAGCGCCGCTCCGTAAGGCAAATCATAGCGCAGCGCCAGCGCCAGCCGGGTATCGTCTGTCGAAGCCACAGTGATGACGCGCGCGGGTGCGGCAGATGGGAGATAAAGCGTCTGTCCCACCCGTAGGAGGCTGGGATTGAGCAGACGGTTGCTGCGCGCAGCCTCTTCCCACGTCAATCCCGCCGGTCGCGCCAGAGCATCCAACGCATCGCCCAAAGCCGCGTAATAAGGCGTCCAGGAGCGCATGCCGCCCCCCGGCAGCGCCGGCAGCAGCAGCGTCTGTCCAGGATAGATGGAACGCGGGTCCTGAAGCGCATTGAGCTGCTGCAAGGTCAGCGCGTCAGTGCCGAAGCGCGCTGCAATGGCGGTCAGCGTGTCGCCGGGCTGCACAAGGTAGGTGGGCGATGGCGACTCTGCCAATACGACCTGCGGCGACGGAGCGCCCGCGCAGAAAAGCATCAACAGCAGCAACACACAACCGACCGCGCTGGAGAACATCACCACGCAGCGAGAAAAGGGGCGAATCATAGCGAGGACAACCTCACTCCGCTTCAATCGTGAGGCGCTCCCCGACCTGCACCCACGACAACAACGCGGGCGTCCCTTCAAGATAATACTTGGCGGGCGCGCACGGTGCGTAATAAGGACGAAACGGCTTTGCCAGCTTCGCATCCACCACGGCGCCATCTGCCGCCATCCACACCACACCGATGGAGAAGAAAACGAAAAACATATGGATCGACGTTGCTACGCGACTCTCTCCGCTTTCGACGAACAACAACCCTTCATCGTCGGGCAACGAGCGTCGAAAGGTCAAACCGCGCAGACGGCAAAGAAATGTGTCGCAACGACACGCTCGCAACGGCAGCGCCGTCCCATCCTGGCGCACCAGACGCACGTAGGCCGCGCGCGCGCTCATGCTGTCACCTCAAAGCCCTGGCTGCGACTGATAGGCAACAGCACGGTAAAAGTGCTCCCCAACTCGGGGGCGCTATCCACCCAGACCCGCCCCCCGTGAGCCTCGACCAGCGCCTTAACGATGGTCAGGCCGATGCCCAGACCGCCGGCCTCAAGGCTTAGCGGATTCTCGGCCCGGTAGAAGCGCTGCCAGATGTGCGCCTGCTCATCCAGGGGGATCCCAATGCCGGTGTCAGAGACCCAAATCGAGTAATAGGTCGGTTGGCCGAGCGTGCCGTAAATTGCGCGCGCGCCAACGGTAATCTGCCCATCGGGATAGGTGAATTTGATGGCGTTGCTCAACAGGTTGTCAAGAATGAGTCGCAACCGGTTAGGGTCGGCCTCTACGAGCGGCAAATCATCGGGCATGTCCAGATTCACGGTGAGCAATCGCTCCTCGATATGCTCGCGGTAGCGGTTGATGACCTCCTCCGCCAGCACAGGAACGTTCACTTTCTGGTAATGCAGTCCCACGCGACCCTTCTCAATCTCCGCCACAGAGATGATGTTGTCGGTTAGCGAAGCCATGCGGGTCGTATTCTCACGGATGACGCTCATGAATTGTTGGTATGCCAGTGGCAGTTCCCCCACCATGCCGGAGAGCATCAACTCAGTGTAGCCTTTGATCGCGGTGAGCGGCGTGCGCAGTTCGTGGGAGATGCTGTCGACAAACTCGCGCTTCGACCGTTCGGCCAAGTATTCACGCGTGATGTCCTGCAAGATGGCGACAACACCCAGGCGCTCAACGTTGTTCAAAAGCACGGGCGCAGCGCTGACGCGAATGTGCCGGTCACCCAGAGCAAACATGGTCTCGAAAAGTTGGTTCAAGCTCACGAGGGATTCAGGATCAAGTTCGCTCTTCAAAGTTGGCGAGGATAAAACGTCTTTCACCGGTTTGTTGAGCACATCCTCGCGCCGCACGTCCAGAATCTGCTCGGCCGCTTGGTTGAGGAGGATGAATCGCCCTGCGGCGTCGGAGACGAGGATGCCCTCGGCCATGCTTTCCAGAATGGCTTCCTCGCGGCGCAGTTCAGCCTCACGTACTTTGAGCAACTGGCTCAACTCCTGCGCTTTTGCCGCCAGCGCGCCGTACAGACGATGGTTTTCCACCGCGCCGGCGATTTGCACCGCAATCGTCGTCGCCAACAACTCCTGCTCGGATGTAAATTGGGGCTTCGACGGAGCGTTGTATACAACGAGGACGCCCATCACCCGCTCCTGGCGCGTCAACGGCTGGATCAGCAGCGGGCCTTTTTCTGCGACGCCGAGGAGTTCAAAGAGCGTGCGCAACTGCACGATCTCTTCCTCCGGACCAAAGAGCAATGGTTGTTTGCGCAAGGCAAATTTGAGGTTCGGGTAATCGTTCAGCACAATCTTCTGCGGGACTTCAGTCTTCGCACCGAGGACGCGATAGAGCGCCACCAGGTGCAGGATGTCCGGGTCGTGTTCGTCGGTCAACAAAATAGCGACCGCGTCGGCGCGCAGGGCCATAGCGACGCTGTCGACGACCCGCCCCAACATACCACGCAGGTCAAGTTGCTCGCCGATAGAGCGCGTCGCCTCGATGAGAAACAATAGCTCCTGGCTTTGGCGTAGCGCTTCTTCACTCAAATCGTGTAAGTCCTGCCGGTAAGAGGCCAAATCCAGCAACACCGAGCGGTAGAGTAACATCGCAAAGAGAGGATAACCGACCAAAGCGCACAGCCGCCCCAAACCCTCGCCGACAGCCAACGGCGGGCCGAGTACCTGCGCTCCCAACAATCCCAGAACAGCGCCCAAGCCCAGTAATAACAAGATGAGCGCCGCCTGCACTTCATCACCACGCCCCTTGACTCTGAAGAAAATCACCGCCCCCCAAAAGGCCGCCACAGCCGAAAGCACGTACCACATAGGAATCTGCCACGAGTGTGTGGTGTAGTTTAAGGGGACTGCGAAGGCATCAACATACCAGAGGAGCGAAGCGATCACCAGCAGCGTCGCCCATCCCGCCAGCAACAACACCAGGGGATTGCTCCCCCGCCGTTCCCAAATCCGCCATCCGAAGGCCCACACCAGCAGCAGGATCGCGAGTAGCTCGCCAGCGTACAGAAACGGCGCACTGACGATGGCGATTACGGAGTCTGTATCCAAATGGAAAGGGGCCAGCACCGCAGACAACAGATGAATCGTCATCACGCCGCCTAAAGCCGTGAGATAGGGCTTCAATTCGGCGTTATGCGTGTGTCGCCATTCGGTCAACACGATACCCGCCGCCGGTAACAGGCCAAGCAGCACCAACAGGTGATAGACCACTGTGCCGGGTATCGCGGTCAAGAGATAGAGCAAGAATTCGAATCCCATGGGCCTGGCCTCCTTGAGAGAGTCAGAGCGTCGTTAGTCAGATAGTCGTTAGCCGGTTGTCAGGAAGACGTTCAGATGGCGTAAGTATCGGTTATGATGTTCCGGCGTCAAAGGGGACGGGCGTATGACCACCGGCGTCATTGGGAACAAGCTGTTGGATGTGTAATTCGGTCGTATCCAAAAGACTTTGGCAGTGCGTTGCCAACGCGCGCCCACGTTGGTAGAGAAGCACCGTTTGTTGCAGATCGAGCGTCCCGTCCTCCAGCTTTTCAACAACGGACTCCAACTCAGCCATAGCGGCTTCAAAAGGTAAGTTTTCGATCGACTCCATGATGCAACTCCTTCTGGCAACCAGCCTCGCAAAGGTTAGTCATCATTATAGCCCGGTTCTTTCTATTGTCTAAAACGGTAAAAGTTTGACGTCCCTGTCAACTCCATTATACTAGCGTTGTCTGCGGGATGTATTGAAAGACGCTGACGTCTGTTTGACATAGGACGCTGAAGTGAGGTCATTTTGAAACCAAGGCGCTACGGAATGGCATGGCTGCTGTTCATCCTGCTGACCGTCCTCATCCTCGGCAGCGCGTGGCTGTACACCACCTGGAAGTCAAGCCAGACGATGCTGCCGCCAGGACTTGTCATCAACGGGTTGCCGATGGGCGGGATGACCCGCGAACAGGCTCTGGACACCATCGACCAAGCCTATACCAGACCGATCACGGTCTACTATGGCAGCAAACTCACGCCACTCTTACTGCCGGAGATGGTGGAGCTGTCGGTCGATCTGGAAACAACTACCACAAACCTGGACGCCGTCCTCGCCTCGCGCGGCAGCCTCCAGGGGTTCGTCAATTACCTCGGGTATCGTTTGCTGCAACGTGAGCCAGAAGCCCAAGAAGTCATCGCCGTCGTGAATTACTCCCGCGAGCGCGTGAATGCGTTCCTGTCGCGGACGGCCCAGAAGTACGATCACCCACCACAAAAACCTGTCCTGCTGTCGGAAGCGGGGACCTTCCGCCCGCCACAAGACGGGACGACATTGGACATCGAGGCCTCACTGCCACTGCTGATCAAAGCCATCCTCGCCGCAGCGCCGCAGGATCGTGAGGTCCATCTGGTCGTCGAGGTCGAACCTGCCCCAGAAGCCTCCAGCGACATCCTGCGCGAGGCGCTTAACGCCGCGCTGGGTGACTTCAGCGGCGTGGCGGGCATCTTCGCCAAGGACCTGCGACGGGGACGGGAGTTCTGTTACAACTGCGATGTGTCTTTTTCCGGTGCAGGCACACTGAAACTACCCATCGCGTTGGCGACATACACTACCCTTGACGCAGCTCCCGACGCCGCGATGACAGATCACCTCAACACACTGTTCGCCGAGGGCGACAACGCTGCCGCGAACCTGCTGCTGGCTCACATCGGCAGCGGGGATGCTTACAGCGGCGCGCTGCGCGTAACCGATATGCTGTGGAGTCTGGGCCTGCGCAATACCTTCATCGCCACACCCTACGACGTGCCGGCAACAACCATCCCACCGGACATCGCCAACCTGGCGGCGCCGCGCAGTGCGATCAACACGGACCCCGATCCGGCCATGCAAACGACCCCCATCGAAATGGGGCTGTTAATGGAAGGGTTGTATTACGGCGCGCAGGGCGGCGGATTTCTGCAAGCGGTCTATCCGCAGGAAATTACAGCAGCGGAGTGTCAGGACATCCTTGCGGGGCTGACGCAACACTCGATCAATCCACTATTAGCGGCAGGGATGCCCATGGGAACGCGCATAGCGCACAAACACGGCTGGTCAGGCGCAACGCACGCCAACGTCGCGCTAGTCTACGGGCCGCGGGCCGACTTCGTGCTGGCGGTTTACCTTTATCAACCGGCATGGCTGGTCTGGGACGAGAGCGCGCCGACGTTCGCCACGATCGGGCAGTTGGTTTACCGGTTCTACAACGGGGACGAGTGATTGGATTTTAGATTGTGGATTGTGGATTTTAGATTGTGGATTGTGGATTTTAGATTGTGGATTGTGGATTGTGGATTTTAGATGTCGGATTTGGGGTAGATT
>DYKY01000068.1:16837-20859 GCA_020722365.1 Thermoflexus sp. | reverse complement strand
CAAGACTTGCGACGTCTTTTGCGCTAGACCTTCGTAGTCTCTCTCCGCGAGGATTTGCTTGGTGATGAGCTTCGAACCGATGCCTACGCAGGCCACACCCGCTTTGAACCACGCATTGATGCTCTCCTGGGTAGCATCCACGCCGCCGGTGGGCATGATGCGCGTCCACGGGCACGGCCCCAGCACCGATTTGACGAAATCCGGCCCGCCCACCGACGTGCCGGGGAAGACCTTGACGATCTCCACGCCCAGCTCCTCCGCTTCGGCAATTTCCGTCGCGCTGCCGCAGCCCGGCGAGTACGCGATTTTACGGCGATTGCACAGCCGCGCCACCTCGGGGTTAAAGTTCGGACCGACGACGAAGTTCGCGCCATAGGCGATGTAGAGCGCCGCCGTGGGCGCATCGACGATGGAGCCGACGCCGAGGATGATCTGGGGATCGGCTTTGGCAAAGTGCTTGTTCAACTCGAGGAATACCTGCGGTGCAAAGTCGCCCCGGTTGGTGAATTCCACGACCGTCGCGCCACCCGCCGCGCACGCCGCTATGATCTTCGCGGCGACTTCAAAATCCCCGTGATAGAACACCGGGACGAGACCCAGTTCTATCATCTTGTTCAAAACTGTCAGACGATCAAAGCGTGCCATACTCTACTCCTTATAGTCCAAAGTCGAAAGTCCGAAGTCAACGGAGGATTCTCCGTTAAACTCCGTTTGATCCGTTGAGAATTTTTACCGCGAGACGCGGCCTGAGGCGTCGCCGCCCATGAGCTTCTCGACTTCATCCACGCTGACGAGGTTGAAATCGCCGAGGATCGAGTGCTTGAGACACGACGCCGCCACGGCAAAGTCGAGCGCCTTCTGTACCTCCTCGCCGTAGGTGCGCAGGCCGTAGATCAACCCCGCGCCGAAGGAATCGCCGCCGCCGACGCGATCCACGATATGGACAATGTCGTAGACCGGGGCGCTGTAGAACGTCCCCTTGTGCCACAACACGCCTGACCAGGTGTTGTGGCTCGCCGAGAGCGACCCGCGCAGCGTGATGGCGATGGCGCTGAGGTTGGGGAAGCGTTCCGCCAGCGCCGCGCAGACGTACTTGTACCCCTCAGCCTCCACCTTGCCCGATGACACATCCGCATCGGGCGCTTTGATGCCGAAGACCTTGTCCGCATCTTCCTCATTGCCGATGGCGATGTCGCTGTAGCGCACCAGTTCGGGCATCACCTCGCCGGCCTTTTTGCCCCACTTCCACAGCTTGGCGCGGAAGTTCAGATCGCACGACACGGTCAACCCCATGGCTTTGGCGACCTGCGCCGCTTCCAGGCAGACGTCGGCGGCGCCCTCCGAAATCGCAGGCGTGATGCCGGTCCAGTGGAACCAATCCGCATCGGCGAAAACCGTCCGCCAGTCGATCATCCCGCGCTTGATCGTGGCGATGGAGGAGTTGGCCCGGTCGTAGACAACCTTGCTGCCGCGCTGCGCCGCTCCTGTCTCCAGAAAATAGATGCCCAACCGCTCGCCGCCGCGCACGATGTGGTCCGTCCCCACACCGTACTGGCGCACGAACTGGATGCATGCCTCGCCCAGATCGTTGTTGGGCAGGCGGGTGACATAGTTGACCGGCACCCCGAAGTTCGCCAGGGAGACGGCGACGTTGGCTTCGCCTCCGCCGTAGACCACGTCGAACGAGCGCGCCTGTCCAAAGCGCAGAAAACCGGGCGGCGCGAGCCGCATCATAATCTCGCCAAACGTAACGACTTTCTTCACCATAAAAAAACCTCCTGGTCCTTTGTAAATATGGAGCTTTCCCTAATGTTACAAGGTCTCAAGCCGTTCCTGGTTTTTCCGGGGCTGGATTGATTTCAATTCGGTCAAGCATCGTCATATTTGTTACCGCTTTCAAATTCCAGTTGGGCCTTTACGTTTATTATAACTCCGATAGGAGGAACGGCAATCAATACTTCAAAGCCGGTCAAGCCGGCCTGCTATGTTGACATGCGCCTTCTTCATGGTATCATTTAAGTGTCGATCTTAGCACTCTCTATATATGAGTGCTAATTTTTACGGAATATGATGTCACATACTCGACTTTTGACTTTCGACTGAGGACTTTGGACTCACTTTACCGATGACTGAATCATCAGAATTGACTGCGCGGCAGGGCTTGTTGCTCAAGCTCATCGTCCGGGAACACGTCGAATCGACGGTCCCGGTGGCTTCGCGTACCCTGGTGGAAAAATACCGGCTCGACTTCAGCCCGGCGACGGTGCGCAACGAGATGGCGGCGCTTGAGGAGCTGGGCTATCTGGCGCAGCCGCACACGTCGGCGGGACGGGTGCCCACCGAAGCCGGCTTCCGCTACTTTGTGGCGCGCCTGATGGAAGAGCAATCACTGCCCGTCGCCGAACAGCGCCGCATTGCGCATCAGTTCCACCAGGCCCGCGATCGCATCGAGGCGTGGCTGCCGCTGGCGGCTTCGGTGCTGGCGCACTCGTCGGGCGTTGCCTCCGTGGTGACGGCCCCGCGCACGATGGAGCCGGTGTACAAACACCTGGAACTCGTTCTCACCCACGGACGGGCCGTGTTGCTGATTTTGGTCTTGCAAGGCGGCACGGTCGAGCAGCAAATGCTGGCGCTCTCCGAGCCGTTGACCCAGGCGACTTTGCGCGATGTGGCCGACCGCCTCAACCAAATTTTTGCCGGTTTGCACGTTTCGGCTATCGAAGCGCGGCTAGGCGAATTGCCCACGCTGGAGGCCGACATTGGCCGGTTGGTCATCTCGATCATGCACAACGTTGAGGGTACGCCCTCGGGCGAGATCTACCAGCACGGCCTCTCCGACTTGTTGCAAGAACCGGAATTCACCGAAGGCGACGCCGTCTCTACTTCTGTGGTGCGCGTGTTGGAAGAGCGCAGTCTGCTTCAAGCGGTTCTGGCCGAGACGTTGACCCCGGCGGTGGGCATTGGAAGCGTGCGCGTGCTGATCGGCGGTGAGGGACGCTGGGATGAACTCCGCGCCTGTAGTATTGTGCTGGCGCGTTACGGTGTGATGAACTATGCAACCGGCGCCCTGGGTGTCGTCGGACCGATCCGCATGCCCTACGGGCGGACCATTTCCGTGGTGCGCTTCGTGGCGAACATCCTCGGCGAATTGGTCTACGAGACGTACCAACCCGGAATTCATGGCATTTCCCCCGAACCCGAAGATTGATTTCAGCATATGATAACACATTGGAAGACGGTATCTTCTCGGCTTCTATACGAGAGGATACAAAAACGTTTGGTGGAGGAACGCTCATTATGACAGAAGAAATTCACGAAGAAAATATGACCGGAATCGAAGAAAATGAAGTTCTTAAGACTATGACGAAAGAACCTGAAACGCTTGTGGAGAAAGTTCCTACCGAGAGGGAGTCCTCTCCCTCCTTGGAGGTGGAAGAACCTTTGTCCGAAGGGGGTTCCCTCAAGGAAAAGGTGGAGCAACTTGAGGCACAGTTGGCCGCAGCCGAACAGAAGGCGGCGGAATACCTCGACGGCTTGCAGCGCTCGCAGGCATCCTTTGCCAACTATCGTAAGCGCGCCGAGGCCGAGCAGGTCTCGTGGCGAAGCGTAGCCAACACCGCACTGTTGAGCCGTTTCCTGCCGGTTTTAGACGACTTCGAGCGCGCGTTTCAGGCTTTGCCGAAAGATTTCCAGGGGCATTCATGGGTGGATGGAATTGCCCTCATTCAGCGCAAAATCGCGGGGATTCTCGAAGCTGAGAACGTGACACCCATCGCGGTTCAGCCAGGCGATGCTTTCGATCCGCTCTATCACCAGGCCATACTCTACCAGGAAGTCCCGGGGTTCGAGGACGGGCAGATCGTCGCCGAGGTAGAGCGCGGCTACGTCCTGGGTGAGCGTTTGCTGCGACCTGCGATGGTGGTCGTGGCGAAAATGCCGCCCCGTGCACCGGAGCCGGAACCAGAGCCGGAGGCAGAAGCGGACGTGGTAGAAGCAGAAGTCGTGGATGCGGAAGTTGTGGA
>DYKY01000068.1:0-16737 GCA_020722365.1 Thermoflexus sp. | reverse complement strand
AGAGATAGCGTATGAACAAAGATTATTATGAGGTGTTAGGTGTGCCTCGGGAAGCCAGCCAGGAAGAGATCAAGCGCGCATACCGGCAGTTGGCGCGCAAGTATCACCCCGATGTGAGTACGGAGGCGGATGCGGAAGAGCGTTTCAAGGAAGTCAACGCGGCTTATGAGGCGCTTTCCGACCCGGAGAAACGCTCGATGTATGATCGCTTTGGCACGGATGTCCCGAACGGCTTTGGCGGCTTCGACTTTGGCGGTGGGCGCGATCCCTTCGACATCTTCGCCGAGGTGTTCGGCAATCTGGGCGGCTTTGGCGGCTTTGGGCAGGCGAGTCGCAGTGGCCCGCGCCGCGGCAGCGACCTGCGCACCGTCATTGAGATCACCTTTGAGGAGGCAGCCTTCGGCGTCGAAAAAGAAGTCGATATCCAGCGGCAGGAGGTTTGCCCCACTTGCGGTGGATCGGGGGCGGAACCGGGGACGTCGGCGGAGCAATGTCCGGAATGTCACGGCGCGGGACAGGTGCGCCACGCACAGCGGACGTTCCTCGGATCGTTCGTCAACATCGTCACCTGTCCGCGCTGCAATGGCAAGGGGACAATCGTCACCAAGCCGTGCCACGAGTGCAACGGGCAGGGGCACGTCTACCGGCGACGGCGGATCAAGGTGGCGATTCCGGCGGGCGTGGATGATGGCGTCACAATCCGGTTAGCCGGACAGGGCGAGCAGGGCGAGCGCGGTGCGCCGTCTGGAAATCTGTACGTCACGCTCAGCGTCAAGCCGCACGCCTATTTCAAGCGGCACAATAACGACGTCATCCTTGAAATGCAGATCAACGTAGCGCAGGCAGCGCTGGGCGATTCGGTCAAAGTCCCCACGTTGGAGGGCGAACG
Organism: Thermoflexus sp.; assembly: GCA_020722365.1. GTDB lineage: Bacteria > Chloroflexota > Anaerolineae > B4-G1 > SLSP01 > DSWT01. The sequence continues at coordinate 15,848 of DYKY01000068.1, read as the reverse complement.
GCAGATCACCGTGCCTGCCGGAACGCAATCCGGCGCGATCTTTCGCCTGCGCAACCTGGGCATTCCCTTTTTGCGCGGCAACGGGCGCGGCGACCAGTTGATCATCGTGCAGGTCGCTATACCCACGCGCCTTTCGGCTCACCAGAAAGAACTGTTCCAGGAATTGGCGAGCACGTTGGGCACCGAGGTGGTCATCGAAGAGAAATTGGGCTTTGTGGATCGCGTCAAAGAGGCGTTGGGGTTATGACGTTGCAGATGGAGTGGCTGGAGGTCAGCGTCGCGGTGGCGCCTGAAGCGGCGGAAGCCGTCGCCGAAGTGTTCAGCCGCTACGCGCCGCAGGGCGTCGCCATCGATCTGGGCACAGGCGACGAAGCCGCCCCACAGCAGGTGACCGTCAAAGCCTACCTCACGGTGGATGATGGCATTGCCGAGCGGCGGCAGAAAGTGGAGGAAGCGCTCTGGCACCTGCACCACATCTGGGCCGTGATTCCCGATCCGACTTTTACGCCGATTCGCGATCAAGATTGGACGGCCGGCTGGAAGGAAAGCATCCCCGTGCTGCATCTGGGTCGCCGGGTCGTCATCAAGCCCTCGTGGCGCGAATATGCGGCGCAGCCCGATGAGCTGCTGTTGGAAATGGATCCCGGTCTGGCGTTCGGCACCGGTCTGCACCCGACGACGCAGTTATGCGTCGAGGCGTTGGAAGATTTGATGGAACCGGGGATGCGCGTGTTGGACTTGGGAACCGGCACGGGCATCCTGGCGCTGGTCGCGGCGAAACTGGGGGCTGCCGACGTCCTCGCCGTCGATAACGACGTCAACGCGGTGGCAGTTGCCCGCCGAAACGCGCGCGCCAACGTTGCAGCCCACCGGATACGGGTGCTACACGGGTCGCTGGCGGAAGTAGGCGAGCCGTACGATCTGGTTGTGGCGAACATCCTCGCGCACGTTATCATCGACATGGCCGCGTCGGGGCTGGACACGCGGATCCGGCGTGGTGGGACGCTGGTGGTGTCGGGCATTTTGGAGGAGCAGGCCGACGAGGTCATATCGGCGTTAGTTGCGCAGGGGCTATCCGTCACCGAACGCCGGCAGCGCGAGGACTGGATCGCTCTGGTCGCGCGTAAACCGCACGGGAACCATTCGTAACGAATCGTTTTATCTGTTGACAAAAGACAACGCCGACCTTTACGGTCGGCGTTGCGCAAGTCGCCGGATACTCAATCGACGATCATTCTTCTTCTTCTTCTTCACTGGCTCCGCGCTGTTTCTTGTGGCGGTAGACAATGCGTCCTCGGGTTAAGTCATACGGTGAGAGTTCTACGCGCACGCGGTCCCCTAACAGGATGCGGATGTAGTACTTGCGCATTTTCCCGGATAGGTAGGCCAAGACTTCATGCCCTGAGTCTAGTTGCACACGAAACTGTGTGCCAGGGAGCGCTTCTATAATCGCTCCTTCGACCACTATTTTCTCTTCTTTGCCCCCCATCCGGTTTGTTCTCCCCTCTATGCCGCAGCCTCGGTTTCGACTGTCTTGCCACTTTCGGCGACGATGGACGCGGCCTCTTCGATCGCTTCAGTAGCCTCCACATCATCGACCACTTCGGGCAACGGTGTCTCATCGAGTTCGAACTCATCGACCTCGACAGCGTCTACATTCTCGCCTTCGCCGACTTCATCTGATGGTTCCAGACCGAATTCATCCTCGTCCATTTCCGGCGTCTCGTCGAATTTTTCTTCAACCGCGGCCTTACTTGGCGCTTCGGCTGCGGCAGCCTTCGCAGCCGCCCATTCTTCCCATTCGTCGCGGCGAACCTGCCGGACGCTCAGGCCAATGCGGCGACGATCCGGTTCAACGCGGATGACTTTCACCAGGATACCTTCACCTGCCGTCAATTCGTTGCGCTGTTCCACATCACCAAGCTCGGAGTTGTGCAGCAGTCCCTCGACTCCTGGCTCAAGCTCAACGAAGATGCCGAAATCTACCACCTGGGTGACTTTGCCTTCGACCAGCGTGCCTTCCTCGTACTTTTCGGGCGCGGTTTCCCACGGGTCAGGCGCAAGAGCCTTGATGCTCAGGGCGATGCGCTGGCGATCACGGTCGACGCTGAGGACTTTGACCTTGATGCGCTGGCCTTCGTGATAGACCGTACGCGGGTCTTCGATGCGGCCCCACGACAGCTCGGAGATATGAACCAGGCCATCCAGCCCACCGAGATTGACGAACAGGCCGAAGTCGGTGATCTGGCTGATGCGCCCACGCCGGACTTGCCCGGCTTCCAATTCTTCCAGCAGTTGGCGGCGACGTGCTGCCCGCCACTCTTTGGCGGCGGCCCGTTGTGAGAGGATGAGGCGGCGGCGGCGGCGATTGACTTCGATCACTTTGAGCATGATCGACTGCCCAACCATTGCGCGCAGGCGGCGATGCCGTTCCGCAGCTTGCCGGATGCGGGAGAAGCCAATCAGTTGGCTCATCGGGATAAACCCGCGCAGATGGCCAAACTCGACCGTCAGACCGCCGCGGTTAGCGTTCAAAACCAACGCTTCGTAAACGGATTCGTCTTCGCGCAGCTTTTCGGCCTTGATCCAGTCCTCTTGGAGCATCGCCTGCGAGACGGACAATTCGACATTGCCGTCCGAATCGCGGAACCGGGTCACGATGACGTTGACATGATCACCCACGTTGAACGTTTTGTTTTCGAGGTCCTCGAGGTCTTCACGGGGGACAAAGCCATCGCGCTTCGAACCGATGTCAATAACCAGTCCGCCATCTTTGAGCGCCAGGATAACACCTTCGCGAAGTTCTCCGCGCCGAAGTTCTGTGCCTACTAACGATTCTGCGAGTTGATCCTCCCATTGTTCCATTGAGACAGGCTCGGTTGGGGTCGCCTTTAGTTCTTCCACTTCCACTCCTCTTCCACCCAGTCTTGCAAACTCGTGTTACACGAGCAACTTAGGTGGTCTGCTAAAATTTCCCGTATTCTATCATACCAAGGCATAATGTCAAACCTTTAATGACCAAGGACTACAAAAGTCTTGGCGCAGCTCAGCATTTTGTGAAGACTTTTGTAGTCTGACTCCACGCCTCAGGCGATGCTGATCGCCGCCTCCCCACCATCGACCGGAATTGATGTCCCCGAGATCCACGTGACGCGCGGGTCGGCCAGCGCCACCAGCACACGCGCCACGTCTTCGGGTGTGGTCAGCCGGTGCGCCGGGTGATGGGTCAACACGGTCTCGATGATCTTTTCATGGCCGGGAATGGCGCGCAGGGCGGGCGTGTCGGTGACGCCGGGCATCAGGCAGTTGACGGCGATGCCGCGCGGAGCCAGTTCGAGCGCCAACTGGCGCGTGTGGGCTTCCAGGGCAGCTTTGGCCGCCGAGACAGCCCCATAATGTGGCGCAGCGCGCTGCGATCCCATACTGCTCATCGAATAGATGCGGCTGCCCGGCCCCAACAGGTTAGCCCGCACCAAATCCTGCGTCCAATAGACCAGGCTGTGCGCCATCACCCGCAGCGTCATGTCCATCTGCTCCTCGGTGGTGGCCTCTTCCGACGACTCGGTGATGTACGGGCGCAGGCTGCCGAAGGCCAGGGTGTGCACCATCAGGTGAATGGTGGGGTACTCGGCGTCTCGCAGCGTCGCAGCGATGGCTTCGATAACGCGCGCCCGCCGTCGCGCATCGGCGGCGTTGGTGTTGAAAAAGATGGCCCGGCTACCCGCAGCCTCCACGTCGGCGATGACGGCCTCGGCCTGCTCGATGCTGCGGCGTGGGTCCAGGTGAACGCCGAAGACGTTCATCCCGGCCTGCGCCACCGCCCGCGCCGTCGCCGCCCCGAATCCGCTTGATGCGCCCAAGATCAGCGCCCAACGGCCTTTCAGTGAAGCATTCTCTTCATTCATAATTCCCCCTGAAAGTAGACTACAGAAACACCGAGAACACAGAGTTTTTCTGCTCTTTCTCTGTGACCTCTGTGTCTCTGTGTTGAAATCCTCAATCGAAGTCCATGTCGCCGCCCGTCGGACCGGCATCGCCGGCCAGATCGGGGATCTCTTTCTCGATTTGTTCCGGATCCTGCCCGGCTTCCAGGCGATCAATGACCTCGTCGAATTCCGGGCCGAGGTCGCCGGCCTCGTCGCCCATCTCATTGACCATTTTGCGCATGAAGCGGCCCATGCTCTTGGGGTCGTTCTCGTCGAAGTCGCCCCAGGCGCTTGGATCGGCCATATCTTCGAGGCGGCTATCTTCGGAGCGCGCGACACGCACGCGCGAGACCAGACGGCGCACGTCTGTGCTCTGGCAGTACTTGCACGTCACCACGCCCTCCTCAATAGCGGAAAAAGAGCGCCAAAATACCGAGAACCGGCGACGACACTTCTGGCAGCGGTATTCGTAAATCGGCATCTTTCTCTCCTTTAGCAACTGTGGTATAGTATAGTGAGACATTATACCGAAAATGTGGAGAAGGAGCAAGTTTTATGGGGGATACCGCAACTGATCTGTATCACCGTCCACGTCACCCGCTGCTGATCGTCATTTCTGGGCCTTCAGGAGTGGGAAAGGACAGCGTCATCACGCAAATACGGCAGCGCCAATCCTCGTTCCATTTCGTGGTCACGGCGACATCGCGCCCGCCGCGTCCTGATGAAGTGCACGGTGTGGATTACTTTTTCGTATCCGAGACTGAATTCCAGGAGATGATCCGGGAGGACGAACTGCTAGAACACGCAATGGTCTACGGACAGTACAAAGGTATTCCCAAACAACAGGTGCGCGACGCGCTGAACAGCGGCAAGGACGTGATCATGCGCCTGGATGTGCAGGGGGCAGCGACGGTCAAGCGGATGGTCCCAGAGGCAATCCTTATCTTTTTGAGCGCCGCTTCAGAGGAGGAACTGTACAAGCGTCTCGAACGCCGCCAAACCGAATCTGAGGAGCAGTTGCGCTACCGGATGGGGTTGGCGCGCGAGGAAATGCGGCGCATAGGTGAGTTCGACTACGTGGTCATCAACCGTGAGTGTGGACTGGATGAGACGGTAGAGCAGGTCTTGCACATCATCTCCGCCGAACATTGCCGCGTCCAGCAGCGCCGCGTGACACTGTGAGATCAGTGCAGGGACGAGGTGGGTATGGCAGGTAAAGCGCCTTTGTCTTTGAACGTAGGTGACGTGGTTGAACTGCGGAAAAGCCATCCGTGCGGCGGCTACACCTGGCGCATCCTGAGGGTCGGCGTCGATATTGGCATGGAGTGCCTGACATGCCGGCGTTACGTGATGGTACCCCGCAGCCGCTTCGAGGCGCGCGTTAAGCGTTTTGTGGAGCGGGCCTCTGGTGAGCCGGAGGCAGAATAATGGGCGTGGCAGGCTCACCAGCGTCCGCTGTTTCCTCCAAGCGTTTTCTCTTTCTTTTTTCCGATACCGGCGGCGGACATCGCGCCTCAGCGCAGGCCGTCAAAGATGAAATGGCCCGCTTGTACGGAGACGCCGCCGTCGTGGAGATGGTAGACATTTTCGTTGAGATGCGCCGCTGGCCGTTCGACAGGTTCCCGGAGTTATATCCGGTCGCCGTGGGATTGAATGGTATTCCGTGGCACGTGGGCTATCATCTTTCCGATACGATGCCAATGGTAAGATTGCTCTCCGGCGCAGTGTGGCCCTACGTCGGACCGTCTCTTTGTCGTTTGTTGGAGCAGCACCCCTCCGATGTGATGGTTTCCTTTCATGGGGTGCCGAATGCGGCGCTGTTGTTCGCGCGGCGGAAGATGATGCTGCGTAATCCGTTTGCCATCGTCACCTTGGACCTGGTCAGCGTTCACGCAGGATGGTTCACGCCGGGCGCGCACCTGTATATCGTGCCCACGGAGGCGGCTCGCCAACGGGCCTTGCGTGCGGGGGTGACGGCGAAGCGCATCCGTGTGATCGGCATGCCCACCCGCCGATCTTTCGTCGAAATCCGCGATATGACCCAGACCGAGGCCCGCGACCGCTTGGGTCTGCCGCAGGATCGGCCCATCGTCTTGATGATCGGCGGCGGTGAGGGGATGGGACCGTTGGTCCCGGTCGTGCGGGAGATTGCCGGGTGTAGACCGGATGCCCACCTGGTGGTCATCGCGGGGCGCAATCAGGCGCTCTATAACGCGCTGCGGGCGCTGGATGTCCCCGTTCCGCTGCGGGTGGAAGGGTTTGTGACCAACATCGCTGTGTGGATGCGCGCGGCGGATGTGCTCGTCACCAAGGCCGGGCCGAATACGCTGGCGGAGGCTTTTATCGTCGGCCTGCCATTGGTGCTTTATGCTGCGATCCCTGGCCAGGAAGAGGGCAATATCCTCCACGTCGTTGAGAATCATGCGGGGGTGTGGACGCCCAGGCCCCGGGCAGCGGCAGACGCCGTGATGGATTTGCTGGCGCATCCGGCGCAGCGATCGGCGATGGCGGCATGTTCCCAGGCCCTGGCACGGCCTTATGCCACCGAAGAGATCGCGCGTCATTTGTGGGATTTGAGGCGTTAAAGTATAATATTTCGGATATGGATACCCATTTACACCGTTTCTTGCAATATGTAAAGTTCGAGCGCGGGTATGCCGCCAACACGCTGGCTGCTTATGAGCGGGATCTGCTACAATTTCAGGAATTCATGCAAGCATCTGGTCTGACGCAGTGGGGGGCGTTGCAGTCTGACCTGCTTGAAAGTTTTGTGACCTCGCTTCAGGATCAAGGATACAGCACGGCGACGGTGGGACGGAAAGTCGCGGCGGTGCGTTCGTTTTTGCACTTTCTCTTTGCTGAGGGGATGATCGCGAGCGAGTTGGTGGATTGGCTGCACCAACCGAAAGTGGGTAAACGTTTGCCGCACACCTTATCCCGCGAGGCTGTTCAGCGATTACTTGACGCAGCTTCGGTCGAAGAGACGCCTCTGGCTTTACGGGATCGCGCCCTTTTGGAGATGCTATACGCGACGGGAATGCGGGCGAGTGAGATGCTCAGCCTGCGCGTGGGAGACGTGGACCTGGCGAACAACACCGTGTTGTGCATGGGCAAGGGCAGCAAGGAGCGTCAGATTCCGCTATACCCGGCGGCGCGAGATTGCGTGCGACGTTACATCGAAGAAGGCCGGCCTTTCTTGCTGCGCGAGGCTACCGAGAAGACACTGTTCCTCAATAACCTCGGTGATGCCTTGACCCGGCAAGGGTTGTGGTTTCTGGTGCAGCATTACGCGCAAGCCGCGGGTTTGGAGGCGTGGGTGACGCCGCATACGTTACGCCACACGTTCGCCACACATTTATTAGATGGGGGAGCCGACTTGCGCGAAGTCCAGCAATTCTTGGGGCACGCCAACATCACCACGACGCAGATTTACACCGAAATCTCAAGCCAGCGCAAACGCGAAGCCTACGACCGCGCCCATCCGCGCGCCCACCTGGCTGATGATTAACGACTAACCGGAGGTTTATATGGAAGAATTCTTTACAATGCACGAATTCAATGAAGCAGTGACGACGATTCGCCGTTTTACCGACCTGAAGCCGCGCGTGGGGATGATTCTTGGGTCAGGTTTGAACGCACTGGCCGAATCGATAGAAGACGCGGTGTCCATTTCCTTCGCGGACATCCCGCATTTCCCCGTTTCCACAGTGGAAGGTCACTCCGGGCGCTTGATCTTGGGGACGCTTGAGGGTGTTCCATTGGTGGTGATGCAGGGCCGCGCGCATTACTACGAAGGCTACAGCATGGGGCGTGTCGGTCTGCCGATCCGGGTGATGCGGCTTCTTGGCGCAGAATTGCTCGTCGTGACGAATGCCGCAGGTGGATTGAACATGACCTACCGGACCGGTGAGGTGATGATCATCCGTGACCACATCAACCTGATCGGTATGGCCGGCCTGAATCCTCTGCGCGGCCCGAACCTGGCCGAATTCGGCCCCCGCTTCCCTGGTATGAACGAAGCCTACGACCCCGCATTACGCCGGTTGGCCCAGGAGATTGCTCTGGAAGCCGCGATTCCGGCGCATCAAGGCGTCTACATTTGCCTGGCCGGCCCGAGCTTCGAGACGCCCGCCGACGTGCGCTTCCTGCGCCTCATCGGTGCGGACGCTGTGGGCATGTCCACCGTGCCTGAAGTGATCACGGCGCGGCATAGCGGCATGCGTGTGCTCGGGTTGTCAGGGATCAGCAACACTCTGCTGGGCGAGGAGGGCGCGCCGCCGCCCAACCACGAGGAAGTGTTAGAAGCTGGGCGCGTGTTGACGCCCCGTTTGGAGACGATGATTCGGGGAGTGTTGCGCCGCCTATGACGACTGTGCTTTCCTGGTTGGGGCGGCAGGCCCTATGGATCGGCGTGATTTGCCTGTTGGGCGCGCTGGGCTACGTCGTCACTGCGATCTCCACCAAACGCCGACGTGACATCGCGCAGTTCTCGTTGGAGCGCGAGGTCTACCAGCAGCGGATGACCCGCGCCTGGCTGACGGCAACGCTGTTTCTGGTGCTCGGGGCGATCGTGTTCCTGTTACGCGCTTATGTGTTGCCTGCCGCGCCGGTGACAGCGACGCCGGCGCCCACGTTGGGCGTGGGGCTGTTCACCCTCACGCCCACACCGCTCGCTCCGGTAGAAACGCCGGGCGTTGGGACGCCGGCGCCGCCCTTGACGGCCACGGAGATGCTGACCACAGTGGTCATCCCCGCGGTGCAGCCGACGCCGACGGATATTGCATTGCCCACAGCCACGTCCGTTCCGCAGGATGCTTATCAACCCGATTGCCCGGCGGCGGAAGCGCAGTTGACACTGCCGACCGCCGGGAGCAACGTGGCGGGAGAAGTACAGGTTGTGGGCACGGCCAACGTCAACGCTTTTTCGTATTACAAGTTCGAAGTGCAATTTCCAGGATCGAACACGCCAAACTTTATCTCACAATATAACACGGCGGTGACAAACGATTTCCTGGGAACGTGGGATGTTTCGGATCCAAGCCGTTATCCGCCGGGCGGGCCATATCGCTTCCAGTTGGTCGTCGTGGACATCTACGGCAACACGACGACATGTACCATCCCGGTCAACATCGTTGCACCCTAGAACGATTTTCGATTTCAGATTGGGGATTTTAGCTTTCCGTTGTGGCGGCGACCCTTCTCATTGTCACGCTGTAGCCGGTCTCTGACCGAGCTACCCGCAGGTAATTTTGGACTATCGACTAACGACTTTGGACTTTTAACTTGGGACTTTGGACTAAATACAGGAGGGATGATGCGTATTCGTGTGGCGCGTGAAGACGATTGGAAAGCATGTCTGGCAATCGATGGTACATATGAAACCGAATCCGCGTGGCAGATGGAGGGGGTGCGCGGCGATGGCGAGTGGGGCGCGCTTTTTCGGGAAGTGCGTCTGCCGCGCAAACAGCGCATTGCCCCTTTTCTCACCCCTGAAGCGCGGGCGGAGTGCTGGGCGCGCAGCGATAACTTTTGGGTCGCTGTGGAAGGGCGCAAGGTGATAGGCTATATGGCGGTATCGGTGGCGACAGAGCGTGGAGAAGCGCGTATCAATGACTTGGTGGTGGGAGAAGTCTATCGCCGCCACGGAGTCGCCACGGAATTGCTGAACCATGCCATTGAGTGGGCTGCGCGCAAGGACGTCGAGCACATGATTCTGGAGTGTCCTCTCAAGGCGCAACCGGCGATCGGTTTTGCGCTCAAGCATCGCTTTGCCTTTTGTGGGTTTCAGGATGGATATTGGCCTGGACAGGAAGTGGGAATCTTCTTCCGCAAGCGCATCCGGTAAAGGATGCAGGATGCAAGATGCAGGATGCAGGATAGTATGGTTGCTCTGAGGTCAACTTTCAACTTTCAACTTCCAACTTTCAACCTCCAACTTCCAACCTCCAACTTTAGACTTTCAACTTTGGACTTTCGACTCTTAAGTATGGATTGGCTACATTTTCTCAGCAAAGCAAATGATGTGTTGATGGCGGGCGTGGCGGCGACTGCTTTCGCGCTCGCGCTCTACCTCTTCTTCTACAATCGCCAGAGCCGCGTCTCGAGTACTTTCGGCGGTTTATTGGCGTGCGTGATCGTCGTCTATTTGTTTGACCTGTTGCCGCCTGGTGACACGGTTCCGGCGCAAACCGGCATGCTGCTGCGCTTACAGTGGTTGGGCATTGCGTTCACCCCGCCCTTTTACATTGAGTTTGTGCGCGCGATCCGTCTCTCGGTGATGGAAGATCGCTTCCCCGGTTGGGTGCGTTGGGGCAGCTTTCTGCTTAGCAGTGTGGTGGCGCTGCTGGCCCTCTGCACCGATGTGGTCGTTTACGGTGGTGCGCCTGTACCTGGCGTTGTTTCAACCGGGGCACAGCATTTGCAGCCCGGCCCGCTATTTTATCCTTTCGCCTTCGCGTTTGTCGGTGTGGCGCTGTGGGGCTTGCAAGAAACATTGGTTGCGCGCCGTCGGTGCTACACTCACGCGGCGCGGCGGCGTATGGCTTACTTACTCGTCAGTTTTGTCGCGCCGGCTATGGGCGTGTTTCCCTATTTGTTGTTGATTGGCTGGCCGACGCGCCTTCCTGGCATTTTGTTCTGGCTCTTGCTCATCGTGGGAAACGTCGCCGTCGCTGCGATGCTGGTGTTGATGGCCTACAGCGTCGCCTTTATCGGTGCGCTAACACCCGACCGGGTGATCAAGCATCGTATGGTGCGCTTTCTCCTGCGCGGTCCATTGACCGCGAGTCTCGCGTTGGTGATGTTCGGCGTTGGGTTGACGCTGGAACCGGCGTTGGGCTTGCGCCAGTACACACTCTCGTTGATCGTCTGTGCTGGAACCGTCATCGTGATGCAGCTAGGTGTGGAGCTGGCTAAACCGCTGATCGACCTGGCTCTCTACCGTGAAGGGCGAGAAGAAGTAGCGCGGGTGCAGGATTTGAGCCAACGGCTGCTGACCACCGCCGATCTGCGACAGTTTCTGGAGAACGTCCTGGCTGCAGTCTGTGAAATCCTCCACAGTAACGGCGGTTTCCTGGCTACGTTGGACAACGGCGAATTGCATTGGAATGTCCGCTGCAACTGGTCGTTGTCGCCAGAAGATATCGCCCAAATTCCTCTGGCAGAGGTAGCGTGCGCGCAAAAACAGGATCGTTTCACCTTTTGGGATGGCTATTGGGTGCTCGTCATCTACGATAAAAGTGGAGATGAATTGCTCGGTTTGATCGGGTTGCAATCACCCGAAGCCCGACTGCCGCTCTCGGTGGAGCAGGAGGGACTGCTGGATGACCTACTCGTCCAGGCAAGCGCCGCGCTGGAGGATCGGCGGCTACAGCAGGTGGTGTTCGGGGCTTTCTCACCCCTGCTTTCGGAACTGACGGATATTCACAGACGCGGGAGCATCCTGCGCTACGCCGGTGCGGCGTTGGGCGGTTTCACGCTGACCCAGTCGCCGGAACTGCCACAATGGGTTCATGACGCGCTCGCGCACTATTGGGGTGGCCCGCGGCTGACCGAGAACCCGCTGCTGGACCTGGAAGTCGTCAAACAGACCGCCGCCGATTACGATGGAAACGTCGTCAAAGGCTTGCGGGTGGTGCTGGCCGATGCCATCGAGCGCCTGCGTCCCGACGGTGAACGCAAGTTGACAGCACCGGAATGGCTGCTATACAATATCCTTGAAATGAAGTTCCTGCGCGGACACAAAGTGCGCGAGGTGGCAACGCGGCTGGCGGTAAGTGAGTCGGACCTGTATCGTAAACAGCGGGTCGCGATTGAAAATCTGGCCGAGATCATCGTTCTGATGGAAGAAGAAGCGCATGGCGGTCAAAGTGTGTCGCCCGTCGCACTGCACAATGGCCATCATCAGCAAAGTAGTGTGCTGTGAAGTTTTGCTTGAAAGGCCACGAAGGTCGAGTGGGGTTGGGAACCTGCGCAAGGTTGGGGATAAAAGGAGTTTTTTGTATGGACCATTATGTTCCGCCGCATATGCCGCTCTGTGAAAGTTATTGGGATGTCATTTTGGAAGAGGGCCCGATCAGTCTCGGGCATGCCGACGTTGCCTGGGAATGGGTTGAAGCACCGGAGGTCCCGGCCGCCGTGTGGGACGAGGCCCGTCAACTCTTCCGCACCCGTGCCATTTTGCAGTTAGTTATCGACGGGTTCAATCGGGGGGGGCTAATGGCGCATTGGAAAAGCGTGGAGTGCTTTATCCCCGCCTCGCATTTGATTGACTATCCGTTTCCCGCCGACCCTGGCGCGCGGGAGCGTTGCTTCGAGGATTACGTTGGCAGGCAACTGCGGTTGTGCATCATTGAAGTGGAACCGATCCGCAATCGTATTCTCCTCTCGGAACGCCAGGTGCCGGAGTGTGAGCTGATGAAACCCGAATGGCCGGAGTGGTTATGCGTCGGCCACACCTGCACGGGGACAGTCACCAGTGTGCGCCCGTTTGGCGCGTTTGTCGATATTGGCCCGCTGGAAGGCATGGTGCACATCTCTGAGATCTCGTGGGGACGCGTGCGCCATCCCCAGGACTTTCTGCAACCAGGGCAAAATGTGCGCGTTAAAATCCTCAGCGTCGATCCAGAACATCAGCGCGTGGGCTTGAGCCTGAAACGGCTCAAGGCGAACCCCTGGATGTCTGTCAACACACGGATCAAAGCAGGCAACGTGCTCATCGGCACGATCGCCAGTGTTGAGCGTTTCGGCATCTTCGTGGAATTGGTCGATGGCCTTGAGGGCCTGTTGCATGCCTCTGAGCTTGAGCACAATAATGGCGCTAACATGGATCACAAAGACTACGCTATAGGACAACAGGTCACAGTGCGCGTTTTGGAGATTGTGCCGGAAGAACATCGGATTGCGTTGGGGCTGGTGGATAGGGGAGCGCTTGTATGACTCGGCGTAAAGCCATCTCAATGGCCCGGCCTTCCAGCGGCCGGCGCACCACAACCCGCAGCCAGAAAACGACTGCGCGGGCGATCCCGCAGTCTCAGGCCTCCACGTCTACGCGGACGACGACCCGGAAACGGGCGCCCGCGCAAAAGGTCACCGTGTGGAGCGTCTTGGGCAAGATCATGCAGCTTTTCTTCGATTGGTTCAAGGGACCTACCGGACAGCAATTGCTGGCTGTGGCGCTTATCCTCTTCGGTTTGCTGACGATTGTTGCCCTCACCGGCAAAGTCGCCGGCGTCAATTCCGGCGTGTTGATCACCGGATGGGTACACCTGCTGGTGTTCCTGTTCGGTTGGGGGGCTTACCCTGTCGCGGCGACGATCGCCGGGTTGGGCTTGCTGTGGCTGCGTCACCTCGTCCACCGGCCGATGACCTGGCGCTGGCGTCCGGTGTTGGGTTTCGAATTGATCCTCATCGCGCTGTTGACCCTTACCGCGACGCTCATCAGCGGAGTAGCCAACTACCCGAGCAGTTGGGGATTGGTCGAATCGGGCCGGGGCGGCGGCGTGATCGGCTGGGCATTTTACGTGCTGCTGGATGAAACAGTGGGTTCGCTGATTGCCAGTTTCCTCATGGCGTTGGTGCTGTTGATCGGTCTGGCTCTCGCGTTCGATATGACGAAAGAAGACCTGCGCCTCTTCGGACAGCGCCTCACCGAGATCGGCGCGGCATGGCGTGCGCGCCAGGCCAACGGCGCGTTGGAGTTGGAAGAAGTGGCTTCCAGGCCTGTGACGCCAACGCAGGTGTCCGCCGGCGTTGCCATTTCGCCGGTTCCGCAGCGCCGCGAAACACCTCCGCCGGCGGGCGCCGCACCGTCGGTCGCTCCACCGGACATCGCAGTGCCGTCTGCGCCGTTACCTATGCGTCCCACGGCGGCGCCCGCACCTGAGCCGAAGATGGATACCTTGCCACCGCTCACATTGTTGAAGCAAGCCCGGCGCGTTGGGACAGATGCAGATGACTTGCGCCGTAAGAGCCGCATCATCGAAGAGACGTTGGCGCAGTTCGGCGTGCCCGCGCAGGTGACCGAGGTGCGCCCTGGACCAACGGTCACCCAATTCGGCGTCGCGCCGGGGTACATCAGCCGGGGTGCGGATGGCGAAGAGCAGCGCAAGGTGCGCGTCAGCCAGATTGCGTCGCTGGCCGACGATTTGGCCCTGGCGCTGGCAGCGAAATCGCTGCGCATCGAAGCGCCTGTGCCCGGTCGCGCGGTCGTCGGCATCGAAGTGCCCAACAGCGAGATCGGCCTGGTCTCGTTGCGCGTGGTGCTGGAAAGCGAGGCATTCCGCAAATGCGGCAAACCGCTTTGCGTGGCGATTGGGCTGGATGTGGCCGGTTCGGCCATTGTCGCCGACCTCTCGGCAATGCCGCACCTGCTCATCGCCGGGACGACCGGAAGCGGCAAGAGTATCTTTATCAAGGCGCTGGCAGCGAGCCTGATCATGCACAACCAACCCGAGAATCTGCGCCTGATCGCCATCGATCCGAAGATGGTGGAGTTAAGCCACCTCAACGGGCTGCCACACCTGTTGGGCCGGGCCGAATCCGATATGGAAAACATTATTCGGGCGCTGCGTTGGGTGGCGCACGAGATGGATCAGCGTTATAAGTTGTTCTCAGAGACGGTGGCGCGCAACCTGGACGACTATAATCGCAAAATGGCGCGCAAGGGCGCGCCGACGCTGCCGCGCATCGTCGTCTTTATCGACGAGCTGGCCGATTTGATGCTGTCCACCCCAGAAGAGACCGAACGCACGCTGACGCGCATCGCACAGATGGCGCGCGCGACCGGCATCCACCTGGTCGTCGCCACGCAGCGCCCCAGCACCGACGTGGTGACGGGGCTGATCAAGGCCAACTTCCCTGCGCGCGTGAGTTTTGCGACCACCAGCAACGTCGATTCGCGCGTGATCATCGACACGCCGGGCGCAGAATCGTTGCTTGGGCGCGGCGATATGCTTTTCTTGCCGCCGGACGCCTCTGCACCGCAGCGCGTACAAGGGTGTTACATTTCGGACGAAGAACTGGAGGCCCTTATCCGTTTCTGGCAGAAGAGCGCCGGCGCCACTCCCGCCAAACCACTCTGGGAAGTGATCGGGCAGGCGAAAGGACCCGATTCGCTACGGATGGAAGGGCAGTCGGAAGATGCGGATTTGTTGGAACGCGCGGTGGCCCTCGCCAAGAGCAAAGGGAATATCTCGACCTCGGGGTTGCAGCGGCAGTTGCGCATCAGTTATCCCCGCGCGGCGCGGTTGATGGAAGGGATGGAGCAAATGGGTCTCGTTGGCCCCCAGGAAAGTGCCGGGCGCAAACGGCATGTCATCCTTGGCGGCGACGATGAGTATTGAGAGACTTTTCCTGGTGAAGGTGATACAACAAAGAGGAACCGGTGTGAGGGTTCCTCTTTGTGTTTTGGTATAAGACAAATGATTGAAAAAAGGAAGACATTCTCTGAGAATTCTACTTGGCTTGCTGTGGCCGGTCTCTGACCGAGCCACCGCAGGCTCAGGTAATGGGCTATGCGGGCACGGTCGGAGACCGGCCCGAGCACTCCCAAGAATTCTGCTTGGCTTGCTGTGGCCGGTCTCTGACCGAGCCACCGCAGGCTCAGGTAATGGGCTATGCGGGCACGGTCGGAGACCGGCCCGAGCACTCCCAAGAATTTGCCCCTATGCGGGCACGGTCGGAGACCGGCCCGAGCACTCCCAAGAATTTGCACCGGCTATGTGGGCACGGTCGGAGACCGGCCCGAGCACTACCAAGAATTTGCCCTATGCGGGCACGGTCGGAGACCGGCCCGAGCACTCCCAAGAATTTGCACCGGCTATGCGGGCACGGTCGGAGACCGGCCCGAGCACTCCCAAGAATTTGCGCTATACCCTTGTATTTTGCTTGTCTTGTATTTTGTGCTACACTTTGGTTAGTGAT
>DYKY01000067.1 GCA_020722365.1 Thermoflexus sp. | reverse complement strand
CAGTATCATGGATGCTGGCCGTTTTTTATGGGATGACCGAATTTGTAAGAAAAAACCTTGACAAAATCCGCGTTTCGCCTATACTTCTCAACGGATTCAGCGGATTCAAACGGACTATGACTTGCGTTTCATCCCTCAATCCGTTGAGATAATGTAGGGAGGGCTTCGGGTATGGAACCTGTGACGCTGGAAATTCGTGATCTGCACGTTAACGTGGAAGGTAAAGAGATTCTCAAAGGCGTAAGTCTGGTGGTGCGCCAGGGCGAGACCCACGCGTTGATGGGGCCGAACGGCTCCGGCAAGAGCACGCTGTCGTATGCGCTGATGGGCCATCCGCACTATGAGGTGACAAAGGGCGATGTGCTCATCAATGGCGAGAGTCTCCTGAGCCTTCCGCCCGACGAGCGCGCCCGGCGCGGCCTCTTTCTGGCGATGCAGTATCCCGTATCCGTTTCCGGCGTGACGCTTCAATCGTTCCTCCACGCGGCGACCAGCGCGGTGCGTGGCTATGGCGACAAGGCGCAGACCGGCGCGCGTGGGTGGCTCAACGCGCATTTGATTCCCCTGCGCGAATTCCGCAAAGAATTGAACGAAGACCTGGACAGGCTCAAGATGGATCCGGCGTTTTTGCAGCGTTACCTCAACGAGGGCTTCTCCGGCGGCGAGAAAAAGCGCGCCGAAGTCCTGCAAATGGCGTTGCTCAAGCCCAAATTCGCCATTCTCGACGAGACCGACTCCGGCCTGGACATCGACGCAATTCGCATCGTCTCGGAGAACGTCAACCGGCTGCAACAGGAACTCACGATGGGGATTCTTGTGATTACCCACTATCAACGCTTACTCAATTACATCTACCCGCAGTTCGTCCACATTTTCTACGAGGGGCGCATCTTTCAATCCGGCGACGCAAGTCTGGTGGACGTGTTGGAAGAAAAGGGTTACGATTGGGTCAAAGACGAAGTTGCGCAGGGGACTGCGGCGGCCAGGAGCTAATGATGACGACGTCCCAGAATGACCTCCGGAACCTCAAAGAGCAGCAACAGTACGATTTCACCACCGAGATCGATTACGCACACCGGTCACGGCGCGGCCTCGGCGAGGACGTGGTGCGCAGCATCTCGGCGCTCAAAAATGAGCCGCAGTGGATGTTGGATTTTCGGCTCAAGGCGTTGGACATTTTCCTTCGTATGCCTATGCCTGCGTGGGGCGTGGACCTGGGAGCGCTAAATTTTGAGGAATTCTATTACTTTATGCGCGCGACGCCGGAAAAAGCGCGCACCTGGGAAGACGTTCCCGACGCGATCAAAGACACCTTCGACAAATTGGGCGTCCCCGAAGCCGAGCGCAGATTCCTCGCGGGCGTCGAGACGCAGATGGATTCCGAATCGGTCTACAGCTCGCTCAAGGCTGAGTGGGAGCGCCACGGCATCATCTTCGTGGACATGGACACCGCTGTGCAGAAGTATCCCGATCTCGTCCAGAAATACATCAGCACGGTCGTCCCCATCGCCGACAATAAGTTCGCTGCGTTGAACAGCGCCTTCTGGTCGGGCGGCAGCTTCGTCTACGTCCCGGCGGGCGTCAACGTCGAAATCCCCTTGCAGGCGTATTTCCGCATCAACGCGCAAAGCCTGGGGCAGTTCGAACGCACGATCATCATCGCTGAAGAAGGCAGCAACGTGCATTACATCGAAGGCTGCTTTTTAGCCGGCAGTCGCGTTGCTACGCGGCATGGTCTCAAATTCATAGAGACAATGGCTGTTGGCGATGAAGTGCTTACCCACACCGGAGTTTATCGTAAAGTTTATCATACGATGCGCCGTCCGTATACCGGTAAGATCTATACGATTCGCTATTATGGCGACTCAGCGCAAGAGCTGCGTGTGACTGAAGATCACCCATTCTTAGTCGTTAAGCGTCAACGAAGGCGTGAGCGTAACCGCGAATTTGTCCCTCAATGGGTGACTGCCTCAGAGCTTTCTGTGGGAGATTATCTTGTTATTCCTGTACGTCAACCGGCGAGTCAGCAGGAATCCTCTCCACGGGTTACAATCACATTACGTCCGGTGGGGATGTTGACAGCCATTGAACGCGATGTCAGTTTTCCCCAAGAACCGGAGTTTTATCGGTTGCTAGGTTATTTCTTTTCCGAAGGACATATCAGTAACGAACATTACCTGACCTTGTCTTTTGGCGCTCACGAAACGGAATATATTCAAGATGCTATTGCGTTGTTAACTCGTTATGGCAAAAAAGCGCCAATCGAGAACGAAGTTTATCAAAATGGACAAACGCTGGTACTGTGTTCTACAGAAATAGCGCGGGCTTTTGCTTATGAGTTTGGGAGCACGGCCTATGATAAGCATGTGCCTGATTGGGTGCTAGAGTCGCCATTACCCTTGTTAAGGGAATTCGTGCGTGGTATGTGGCGCGGTGATGGGAATTATAGCCCTAAAAAGAAAATGTTTCGCTATAACTCCATTTCCCGTAGTTTGGCCTACGCCTTCCGTGATGCGCTTTTACGTTTGGGGATACCTGCTTCTGTCAATATGCAGCAACGTAAACCGCCACGCCAGCCACTTTACGCCGTGATTATTGCCTCTCCCTACAATACGAAGTTCGGTGATATTGTTGATATGTCTGCGCCGGATGGCAGTCTGAAGGGGTCGCCATTTCATTTAGACGCACAGTATTTGTATGTTCCCATTCGCTCAATTACTGTTGAGGAAATGCAAACCGAAGTTTACAATTTTTCGGTTGAGGAAGATGAGTCTTATGTTTGTGAAGGCGTCATTTCTCATAACTGCACCGCGCCTCAATACACAACCGCAGCTCTGCACACCGGCGTCATCGAAATTTTCGTCGGCAAGGGCGCGCGAGCGCGCTATACGACTATTCAGAACTGGTCAACCAACGTCTATAACCTGGTCACGCAACGCGCGGTGGTGGAGGAAGACGGTGCGATGGCTTGGGTAGACGGCAATCTGGGCTGCTTGGCCGAAGGGTCTACGGTAACAACGCCCATCGGATTACGGGCAATTGAGGCACTTGAAGTCGGCGATGCAGTTCTATCCTTCGATGAGGCGAGTGGGCAGTTGGTCTTCCGCAAAGTTCTGGCCAAACGTTTTTCCGGTTATCAACGTGTGCGGGAGGTCTCTTACGGCGAAAGGCGCTTGCGCGTTACGGATAACCACCCATTTTATTCTTACATTTACACGCCGGAACGGCCCAAGAAGTTGGGACGTTATCAACTGGCCTACGTCCGCGCTGATCATCTGACCCAGGCGATCGTCCCACGGCGTTCGGTGGATTTTGGGCAGTCCTATCTGCTAAAGATCCCAGAAGTTGAAACAACTTTTACCTCACGCAACCAACATACGGACACGTTCGAGGCAACGCGCAATCGGGCCACACGTCTTACATTGCCAGAACGAAGCACGATGGATTTGATGTGGCTTTTCGGTTTGTTTTTGGGTGATGGCAACATCTATCGGGAGTCGGCGCAAAATGGCGGCACGCGGTATGCCAAAGTTGGTTTTTCTATTCCACGCGATAATCGCGCGCGCGACAAATTGATCCGGTGCATGACCGAAATCATAGACACCCCGCCAACCGAGCGAAAAGATGGCATTCAATTGACGTGGAATTCAGTTGAACTGGCCGATTTATTTGGCTTGCAAGGATTGGAGGGAACGGCAGACACAAAACGTATCCCAGAGTGGGTATTCTCGACGCCTGAAAGCCATCGATTGGCGTTTTTGGCCGGGTATATTGATGCAGATGGTACGGTGTCGATTTCAAAGCGCCGAATCCTGATCAAATCCGTGAACCGGCAACTCCTACAAGATGTGGCGCGATTAGCGGTTACATTGGGCATCACCCCTCGGATTTATACAGAATTCGCCGAAGAACGTCAGGTTGTCATTATGGGCTATACCACAACAGCGCACGGATCCCACAGGATTGAATTACCGGTTGATTCCCGGTTACTGGATTACGTCTGTGAGGGAACTAAACAGAAGATGTTATTGGTGCCCAATTCAGTACTGAAACAGCATCATCACGTTGGGCGTTCCAATATCGAAGTACCGGGAACTGTTGAAGTGGTTGACGTGCTTGTCGGTGAACCTTCATCTTCGGATGTCCCGACGTGGGATATTGAGGTTGAGGGGACGGGAAACTTTGTCGCAGAAGGTTTCATTGTCCATAATAGCGGCATTACGATGAAATATCCCGCCGTCGTTCTCAAAGGGCCGCGGGCGCACGGCGAAGTGCTCTCGATTGCCTTTGCCGGCGATAACCAGCACTTCGACGCCGGCGCAAAGGCGATCCACCTGGCTCCGCACACCTCCTCGCTCATCACCTCCAAATCCATCAGCAAAGGGAACGGGCGCGCCGATTATCGGGGTTTGGTGCGCGTGGCGAAGGGGGCGGTGGGTACGCACTCCAAAGTCACCTGTGACGCGTTGTTGCTCGACCCCGAATCGCGCACCGATACCTATCCCTACATGGACGTGAGCGAGGATGACTCGCACATCGAGCACGAAGCCACCGTCAGCAAAATCAGCGAGGACCAGCTCTTCTACCTGATGAGCCGCGGTTTGCCCGAAAACCGCGCTGCGGCGATGATCATCAGCGGCTTTCTGGAGCCATTTGTGAAGGAACTGCCGATGGAGTACGCCGTCGAGCTGAACCGCTTGATCGATCTGCAAATGGAGGGGTCCGTCGGATGAGCGGCGTACAGACTTCCCCAGATTTCCAGGCTGTCAGCCTGCGCGATGTTGAGGCGCTGTCCGACTTCTATGCCGAACCCGATTGGATGCGTGCGGCGCGGCGCGATGCCTGGACGTTAGCACAGGACATCCCCCTTCCGCATCAGAAAGAAGAGGCATGGCGGCGCATACCCCTGCATCGTTATCCGTTGGATTCGTTGCGCGTGGCGCGAATGTCGCGTGAGCGTACTGCGCTGGATGATCTTCCGCCGTGCTGGCATTACACTATGGCTCCGGAAGACCTGGTTTCCGGCACACTCGTCCACTGTAACGACGTGAATTCGTACCAGGCGATGCGCCCGGAAGACCTCCGCAGCGGTGTGGTCTTCGACACCCTGCATCGCGCGCTCCCCACCCACGGCGACCTGATCCGTCGGTATTGGATGCAGGGTCGCACCACTCGCCCGGATTTCAACAAGCTCACGGCGCTCCACGCGGCGCTCTGGCACGGCGGCACGTTTGTCTACGTCCCGGCGGGCGTGCGGGTTTCCCGCCCGCTACAATCGCTGCTGGCCTACGACGTTGATTCAGGCAGCGGTCTGCACCACACGCTCATCATTGCCGAGAAGGGGAGCCGCGTCTCCTTGATCCAGGATCGCGTCTCGCAAGAGCGCCGGCCCGAACTCAACCTCGAAATGGTCGAAATCTACGCCGAAGAAGGCGCCTGGGTCCGCTACGCCAGCTTCCAACATTGGGGAAAGGCGCGCTATTCGCTGAGTGTGCAAGAAGCTAACCTTGCGCGTGACGCCAATTTCCTCTGGATCAATGGTGCACTCGGTGGGCAGATGAATAAGGAGTTCCTCTCCACTTCTCTCAACGAGCCCGGCGCACGGGCGCAAATGTACGGGTATGCTTTTGCGGTTGGTGAGCAGCATATTGATCAGAGTACCTACCAGCATCACCGCGCGCCCAACACGTACAGCAACTTGCTCTACCGCAACGTGCTGCGTGATCAGGCGCGCACCGTCTTCTACGGGATGATCCGCGCCGAGCAGGAGGCCGCCGGCATGGAAGGCTACCAGGCGAACAACAACCTGCTTTTGAGCGACGCGCACGCGTACTCGATCCCCGGCCTGGAAATTCGCTGCAACGACGTCCGTTGTAGCCACGGCTCCACGACCTCGCGGATCGATCCGCAGCAGTTGTTTTACCTGCAAGCGCGCGGCCTGCCCACCCGCGACGCCGAAGGACTGATCGTACAGGGCTTTTTGCGTTCGGTAGTGGAGCGCGTCCCGCTCGCCTACATGCGCGACCGGCTGGAAGAGGAAATCATCCAGCGATTCTGGGCGCATGTATGACATTCTCTATGTTTAACGTGTTTTCCTTTATCAGCGGATTAAGCAGATTTCTGTTTGTAAACAGTAAAAATCTGCTTCATCCGCTTAATCTGCTGATGAAAAAAGAGCATGTTCATGTCTAGCCCCGCTGTCGCCGCAGTCATTCTGGCCGCCGGAGGCTCCACGCGCTTCGGCGCGCCCAAACAACTGCTACCCTGGCAGGGTCGCCCGCTCATCGCCCACGTCGCGGATACGGCGTGGATGGCGGGATTGTCGCCCATCGTCGTGGTGGTGGGCGCGGAGGCGGAGCAGGTGACGCCCGCGCTTGCCGGGCGCGATGTGCTTGTGCTGCGCAATTACCGCTGGCACGAGGGGATGAGCGTCAGCCTCAGCCTCGGCGTGGCGGCGTTGCCGTCATCGGTGGAGGCGGCGGTCTTTTTGCCGGTGGATCAACCTCTCGTGGACGTGCGTTTCTTGCGGTCGTTGGTGGCGTACTGGCAGCAGCGTAACGCCGGCATCGTTATTCCCGTGGGACGCGAGGGGCAACGCGGGACGCCGGTACTGTTCGCGCGGCGCTTCTTCGCCGAACTGGCGCAGCTCTCCGGCGACATTGGCGGGCGCGTGTTGTTCGCGCAGTACCCTGACGAGCGCGCGACGATGCCCGTTGCCGATCCCGATATTTTGACCGACGTGGATACCCCTGCCGCCTACGAAGCCTTGTTGGCGCGGCAGGGGATGTCGCTGGAGTGGGACGCGCTCAAGGGCGTGATCTGCGACATGGACGGCGTGCTCTGGCGCGGGGAGACGCCCTTGCCCGGCCTGCACGACTTTTTCGCGCTGCTCGAAACGCGGCGCATCCCCTACGTCCTGGCGACGAACAACGCCAGCAAGACGCCGGAGCAGTACGTCAACAAGCTGGCAGGCATGGGCATCGTGACGAACACCGAGCACGTGCTCAACTCCGCCACCGCCGCCGCCGACTATCTGGCGACGCAGGCCGCGCCGGGCGCGCCGGTCTACCCCATTGGCGGGCCGGGCATTCGTGAGGCGCTGCGCTCGCACGGTTTCACGCTCACCGAGGGCGATCACGCCGATTATGTCGTCGTCGGCTGGGACCGCGATTTGACCTGGCGGAAATTGGCAACGGCAACGCTGCTCATCCGGAATGGCGCGGGTTTCATCGCCGCCAACCCCGACCGCACGTTCCCGATGGAAGATGGCCTGGTGCCCGGCAACGGCGCGCAAGTCGCGGCGTTGATCACGGCGACCGACGTCACGCCGGTGATGGCCGGCAAGCCTGGCCCGCTGCTCTACGAGCGGGCGTTGGCGCGGATGGGCGTTGCGCCGGAAGCCACGCTCGTCATCGGCGACCGGCTCGACACAGACATCCTGGGCGGTTTGCGCCTGGGGATGCCGACCGCGTTGGTGCTCTCCGGCATCACGCAAGCGGACGAACTGCCTGCCTCACCGATTCACCCGGATGTGGTCTTCGACGACCTGGCGGCGCTGGTGCAGGCCTGGCAGGGTAGACTACAAAAGTCTCACGATTCACCTGCTTGAACAGACACCTGCGCTGAACAAGCCATTTGGAATGTGCGGATGCGTGCTGAGACTTTTGTAGTCTTGGCTCAATTGTTGTGAGGAAATCATGGCAAAACCGAACTTATACGATTTGGATTTACCGGCGCTGGAAGCGTTGTTGGGGACGTGGGGCGAGCCGCGGTATCGCGCCAAGCAGATATGGGAGTGGCTTTATCATCACCTCGTCACGGACGTGGAGCAGATGACGTCGTTGCCGAAGGCACTGCGCGAGCGGCTGACTGCGGAGACCATGTTGTACGTCCCGCGTGTGCTGGCGCGTCAGGAATCCCTCGACGGCGAAACGCGCAAGGATTTGTTGGAATTGCACGACGGGCAATCCATTGAAGTCGTGCTGATGCGCTACATCGAGCGGCGCAGCGCGTGCATCTCGACACAGGTAGGCTGCGCCGTCGGCTGCCAGTTCTGCGCCCCCGGGCAGATGGGCATCAAGCGTAACCTGAACAGCGGAGAGATTGTCGCCCAGGTGTTGCATCTCGCCCGCGAACTCGCCGCACAGGATCAAAAGTTGACCAACGTGGTGTTGATGGGCATGGGCGAGCCGTTCTTGAATTACAACGCCACGTTGGCCGCCATTCGCACCCTCATTCACCCCGGCGGCTTCCAAATGGGCCAGCGACGGATCACGCTCAGCACTTCTGGGATTGCGCCGGCGATCCGCCGCTTTGCCGACGAGGATTTGCAGGTCAACCTGGCCGTTTCGCTGCACGCCGCCACCGATGCGCTGCGCAGCGAACTGATGCCGATCAACCGCAAGCACAACTTGAACGAGCTTTTTGGCGCAATCAGCGACTATCTGACGAAGACCAACCGCCGCGTGACGCTCGAGTGGGTGTTGATCAATGGGATCAACGATACGCCGGAACAGGCCGAAGCGTTGGCGGCGCGCACGGCGGGGATGCTCGTCCACGTAAATTTCATCCCGCTCAACCCCACCGCCGGATATGCCGGGCAGCCGTCTTCCGAGGAGCGTATCGAAGCCTTCACGCAGATTTTGGAGCGCCGTCATGTCCCCTTTACCCTGCGGCTGCGTCGTGGAATCGACATTCAGGCCGGCTGCGGCCAACTGCGCACTCGAATGACGTAAATCGTCAGGAAAGCGTCAGATTCACGTCAAGCACATAAAGCGAAAAGCAGTATAGTTAAAGTAGATGTGGTCGGGGGCCGCAGACAATAAGGATTCTCCTCCTTCTGATGCAGCCGGGGGTTTTGGGACGCCCCCGGTTTTGCATTCCCAGAATATAGTTACCGCAAACCTGACAGGGTTTTTAAGACCTGTCAGGTTTTTTATCGCTTGCCTCATTTGTCATCCGTGATAGACTATGCAAGCTACAAAAGTCCTGACGTTAGGCGACGTTTGTAGTCTGTCTCGGGAGGCATTATGGCACAAGCACTCTATCGCAAGTGGCGTCCACAGACCTTTGCCGATGTTGTCGGGCAGGAGCATATTGTGCGTACCTTGCGCAATGCCCTGCAGACCGGGCGTCTGCATCACGCCTACCTGCTCGCCGGGCCGCGCGGCACGGGCAAAACGACGATTGCCCGCCTGATTGCGAAGGCGGTCAATTGTCTGGCGCCGATGGAGGAACGCCCCTGTGATCGATGTGAAATCTGCCGCGCCGTCACCGATGGGCGGTTGATGGACCTGATGGAAATCGACGCCGCGTCCAACACTGGTGTGGACAACATCCGCGATTTGTTGGAGAAGGTGGGTTTCCGGCCCACGCAGGCGCGCTTCAAAGTCTACGTGGTGGATGAAGTTCACATGCTTTCTACAGCGGCGTTCAACGCGCTGCTGAAGACGTTGGAGGAGCCGCCGGAGCACGTCATCTTCGTGCTGGCGACCACCGAAGTGCACAAAATCCCGGAGACGATTCTTTCACGCTGCCAGCGCTTCGAGTTCCGGCGTATCCCGTTGACGGGATTGGTGGGGCAACTGCAAACGATTGCCACTGCCGAGGGCATCGAGGCGGAACCGGAGGCGCTCGATTTGATCGCGCGGGCTGCGACCGGCAGCATGCGCGACGCGATCAGCCTGTTCGATCAGATGGCGGCGGGCGGCGCAGTGACGGCGGATTACGTGCGCTTGATGCTCGGCGCGGAACGGCGCGAGGTAGTGCAAGCGCTGCTCCAGGCGTGGCTCGATGGCGATTTGAACCGGGGTTTGCACGTTATCAACGAAGCGGTGGACAGTGGCGCGGACCCGCGCCAACTCGCGCGGCAGACCGCCGACTTTTTCCGCGGGTTGCTGCTGATGCGCGTGGGCGCCGGTGAATCCTGGACCGATCCCACCGCCGAGGAGCGCCTGCGCCTGCAAGCGATGGCGAAGCAAGCGCAGCCGGAGCGGCTGGTGCAGGCTGTGCAACTGTTTAGTGAAGTGGCGTCTGAGCGGCGCGCCGGGTGGCAGCCGCAACTGCCGCTGGAACTGGCCTTCGTCGAAGCGACGTTGCCGTCGTCAACGGTTGTTGCCGCGCCGGCGCCGCAGACACCGCCGGTATCTTCTATCCCTCCAGTCGCAAGTAGCGCATCGGTCACAAGTGCTCCAGTTTCACCGGTGATCGCATCGTCACCTGACGCGCCTCCTCCGACGCAAACGCCGACCGTGCGACGCGCCCCGTCGCGCCCGGTGACGACGCCACAGACATCGCCCTCAGCGGTGCAGGATACCCCGGCCCCGAAGGGTGCTGTTCCGGCGGCGGCTGATGCCGGTCTGAGCGACACGGTCAACGCCCGTTGGCGGGAGGTGTTGGCGCAGGTGCGCCCGGTCAACCTGGGCGCTTTTTTGCGCGACGCGCATCCGGTGGGCGTAGATGTGGAGGGCTTTCTGGTGTTGGGCTTCCAGCACACGTTGCATCGTAACAACGTCGATAAGGAATCCAACCGGGGCATTGTGGAAACGCACCTTTCGCAGATGTTCGGACAGCGGATTTTGGTGCGCTGTGTGATGGAGAAGGAATGGCAGCCCGGCGCAACGTCTGCGCCGGCGGCGCCGAAAACTGGCGCGGCGGCAAAGCCCGGTGCGACGTCGCGCGCCAAACCTGCGCCGGCAGTGGTTCCGCCGCCCCCGGAGCCGCCTGACCCACTCTCCGATGACGAGTTGATCCGGCGAGCCAGGGAAGAGTTGGGCGCAGAGGTCAGAATTGGTGAGTAATTTCTCGACGGATTTTAACAGGGATACTTCGGCTAAATCCGTTGACACTGTTTTGGGAGGCATAAGATGAAAGGTGGAAAAGGAGCTAGTCGCGTGATGGGCCGTGGTGGGATGAACCCCAACGATCTGATGCGTCAGGTGCAGAAGATGCAGCAGGAGATGGAGCGCATCCAGGGGGAGACCGCGCAGGAAGTGGTCAACGTTACCTCCGGCGGTGGCATGGTTCAGTTGGCGATCAATGGCGCGCTGGAAGTGCAGAGCATCAAACTCGCGCCGGAAGTCGTCGATCCAGACGACGTGGAGATGTTGCAAGACCTGATCGTGGCGGCAGTAAATGAGGGCATTCAGAAAGCGCAGGCGATGATGTCGGGTCGCATGGCGGCGCTGACCGGAGGATTGGGGATTCCCGGACTGTAGCGTATGTATACTGCGGCGCTTCCTGCTTCTGTCGTCGAATTGACCGAGACGCTATCCGCACTGCCGGGCATCGGGCCAAAGACGGCTTCGCGTCTGGCGTTTTTCTTGCTGCGGGGCAAATCGGAGCTGGCGCTGCGTCTGGCCGAGGCGTTGAAGGGCCTGGTCGAGCGCACGCGCTTTTGTTCGATCTGCTACAATGTGACCGAGGCCGATCCTTGTCCGATTTGCACGAATCCGGCGCGGAACCAGCGGATGGTCTGCGTGGTCGAAGAACCGTTGGATCTGCTGGCGTTGGAGCGCACGGACCAATATCACGGCGTCTATCACGTGTTGCACGGGGCGCTGTCGCCGATGGAGGGTGTCTTTGCCGAGGATTTGCGCATCAACGAGTTGGAAGCGCGCATCCGGCGCGGCGACGTGGAAGAGGTTATCCTCGCCACCAACCCCACCAGCGAAGGCGATTACACGGCGGCGTATCTGCTGCAACGCTTGAAACCGCTCGGTGTGCGCATCACCCGCCTGGGCCGGGGTCTGCCTATGGGCGGCGATCTGGAATACGCGGATGCGGTGACGTTGATGCGCGCCCTGGAATCCAGGCAGGAGCTATAGATGCGCAATATCTGGACTCTCGAGGTCCGATGGGGATGGCTCATTGGGCTTGTGATTGTCGCCGTCCTCATCGCGCTAACGGTTACCCTTGTTGTTCTGGCGTGGATGTCGCCCATTACCATCTGGACATTTTTGATGGGTGTGGGTGCAGTCGTGGCCTTGGCTGTCATCATCCGGCTGATTTATCAACTGTGGGGGTTGATCAACGCCGTTTACGATATGGATCGTAATGCGGTTGTCATCCACTGGGGCGGCATCCAGCATCATATCCCGATGGCCTCGGTGCAATCTGTCCTGCAAGGTACAGACGTGACCGGATTGCGCATGCAGCCGGGGTTGCGTTGGCCAGGGTACTTTGTCGGTCTGGGTGAAGCCCCCGATGTTGGTCCGATCTTGTTCTTTGCCACCCGCCCGTTGCATGAGCACATTATCATCCGCACAGCGGGGATGGCGTATGCGATTTCGCCCAAAGATCGGGATGAGTTCCTGCAAGCGTTCCGCGAGAGGCTGGATATGGGACCAACGCAGGAGGTCGAGGAATCGTCCAAATACCCTGGATTTCTTGATTGGGAGATCTGGCGGGATCGAGTGGGGTTGAGTGTGCTTCTCGGCAGCTTGTTGCTGCTCGTCCTGCTCGTGGGTGTGCTGTGTTGGCGTTACCCGTATCTCCCGCCGGAGATCGCGTTGCGGTTTGACCCTACGGGAGAGGCGCTGTTGGTAGCAGAGGCTTCGCGCATCTTCTACATTGCGTTGTTGGGTGTGATTTTCCTGGTGATCAATGGGGGGTTGGGACTGCTATTGTATCGCCGCGAACGCACGGCAACCTATTTCCTCTGGACGGGGCTGTTGGCTGTGCAGGGTGGTTTGTGGGCGGCGGCGGTCTCTATCCTGATGCGACAATGATACGTTTGGCCGCGTTCGACCTGGATGGAACGTTGATGGGGACGGATCAAAAGATTCGTCCTCGTGTGCTTGAAGCAGTGGCCCGCACTCAAGCGCGGGGTGTCATCGTCACCCTGGCGACCGGGCGGATGTTTAATGCGACGGTGCGCTTCGCCCGCGAGTTGAAGATCACCGCGCCGCTGTTGTGTTATCAAGGGGGTTGGATTCAGGCGCTGGATGGACCGGTGCTGCGGCGGGACACGCTGTCCACGACGCTGGCGCGGGCGGCTATCGAGTTGGGGGAGGCGGAAGGCTGGCATATCCTTCTGTATGCCAAAGGAAAGCTTTTCCTCAAGGAATACCTGTATCCCATTGCTTTTTATGACGCACTCCTTGGCTCTGACGTGACGGTAGGCGAACCCTGGGAGGCAATCCTCGCCACGCGCGATGGCGTAGACAAAGTGTTGTACGTCGCCGAGCCGGAGCACATCCCGGCGATGGCAGAGGTTTTGCAGCCTCGCTTTGCGGGCATGGCCGAGATCGTGCGCTCGCACGCGATGTTCATCGAAGTGGTGCCGCTTGGGGTGAGTAAAGGATCGGCGCTGGCATGGTTGGCGCAGTATTTCGGCATCCCGCGGGAACAGGTGTTGGCAGCAGGCGATCAGGAGAACGACATCACGATGATCGAATGGGCCGGTTTCGGCGTGGCGATGGGCAATGCCGCCCCGGCTGTGCAAAAAATCGCGGATTGGATCGCGCCGCCGGTGACGGAAGACGGCGCGGCGGTGTTACTCGAACGTTTTGTGCTGGATGGGAGTCAATTTTGAGCGCCCTGATCCTCTCCGTGCGCAGTCCCACGGCTATCGCGCGGGCGGTTGAACTGCTCCAGGCAGGGCAAATTATCGTCATTCCCACAGATACCATTTACGGCATCGCCGTCCTTCCCGACAAACCTGAGGCCATTGCGCATCTTTACGAGATACGAAACCGTGATCCTGAACCGGCGTCCCCTTTTCTGATGGCGCGTACGGAGTATATGGACGTATTGGGACGTTCGACCCGCACAGCGCAGCGATTGGCCCGCTCTTTCTGGCCTGGCTTGCTGACCTTGATCCTATCCCCCAATCCCGATCTCAGCCCGGCATTGCGCGCTTTGCCGGTCGCACTTCGTGTACCGAATTTCCCAATGTTGTTGCCGCTCTTCGAGGCTGTTGGCGGTTTTTTGTTTGCCACTGGCGCCGTCTGTCGTGGGGAAGGTCCCGCCATTACCGCCCGCGAAGCCGCAGCCCTTTTTGGCGATGAAGTCGGTCTTATCCTGGACGGCGGGCGCGCGCCTTTCGGCATTCCGTCGACTATTGTGGATTGCGTCCCCGACCCGCCGGAGATTCGGCGGCGGGGCGTCATCCCGGAGGAGAAAATTTGGGAGGCGGTGGGACTTGCGCCGTCGCGCGCGATCAGGTGAAACGCTGGTACGTTGGCGCGTGTCTTGTGATTCTCCTCACGGCGACTGGCTTGCGCTTCTATCGCCTGGATGCTCAATCCTTCTGGAACGATGAGGGTAACACCGCGCGGCTGGTCGAGCGCCCTATCGCCCTGATCATCGAGGGCGCGGCCGGCGACATTCATCCCCCTGGTTACTATCTGGTGCTGCACGTGTGGCGCGTGTTTGCCGGTGAATCGGAGTTCGCACTGCGCGCCTTCTCGGCGTTGTGCGGCGTGCTGACTGTGGCGGTGACGATGGCAGTCGGGCGTCTTGTGGGCGGACGACGAATCGCGCTCGCCGCGGCGCTCTTCGTCACCGTACATCCCCTCTCGATCTACTACAGCCAGGAAGCCCGGATGTACGCCTTACTTGGCCTGGCCTCGGCGTTGACGTTGCTCTGTAGTCTAAAGTTGAAAGTTGAAAGTTCAAAGTTCAAGCGCGAAGCCTCGCGCGTTGAACATCCAAAATCGAAAATCCCAAATCTTCCCTTACTCCTTACTCCCTACTCCCTACTCCTTGCCCTCAGCATCGCGCTCGGCCTGTACACGCAATACGCCTACATTTTCGTCCTGGTAGGGCTGAATCTGGCGTTTGGCGTCGATTGGCTGTTGCGCCGTCCGTGGAACTGGCGCGCATTGTGGCAGTGGATCGCGGCGCACGCGCTTGGCGGATTGGCGTTTTTGCCCTGGGCGCCGATCGCGTTAGGGGCGAGTGGGTGGCGTCCACCGGATTTGGACTCGGCGCGGGCTGCTCAAGAGATTGCGCGGGCGCTGCTCGTGGGGATCACACTCCCGGCGGAAGTTGCCCCGTGGGTGCTCATGTGCGGTTTGCTTCTGCTGTTGGTGGCGCTGACGGTGCGCACCAGGTCGCGCTTTGGCGCGTGGGCCGCGCTAGGGATGGCGTTGGTCCCACCGCTGCTGTTGATCGTCCTTGGGCTTTATCGTCCGGCGTATCTCAAGTTTATGATGGCTGCGCTCGCGCCGTTGGCTATCGTCTTGACCTTGCCGCTGGCTCGCGCAGAATCGAGGATAGGAAAAGCGCGGAATTACCTCGCGGGAGCGCTCTTGCTGGCGTTACTTTGGGCGCAGTTGACCGCGCTGCAACACCTCTACGCCGATCCGACCTACGCCCGCGACGATTACCGTGACCTCGCGGCGCGCATCGCTGCGGAAGCGCGGCCCGGTGACGCAATTCTGCTCAGCGCGCCGAACCAATGGGAAGTCTTCACCTACTACTACCGGGGATCGTTGCCGGTGTACCCCGCGCCCTACCGGCCCAACCCGTCTGAGGCAGTGACATGGGTGGATGAGATTGTGGCGAAGCACACGCGCCTGTTCGTCCTCTTTTGGGGTGATGCGGAATCCGATCCGCAGCGCCTGATCGAACCCTACCTGGCGCGCAACGCTTACAAAGCCGTGGATACGTGGATCAGCACGGTGCGGCTGGCGGTTTATGGGACGGCGGCCTTGCCGGACACGCCCGCGGTATCCCTGGATGCCCGTTTGGGCGATACGATTGCGCTCGAGGGTTACGCTTTGCCGGAGACTGCCTTTGCGCCCGGCGACGTCATCCCATTGACGCTATTTTGGCGCGCAGAGGTCACGCCGGCGGAACGTTACAAAGTCTTCGTTCACCTGGTCAACGCGGATGGCACGTTGGTCGCGCAGACCGACGCTGAGCCGGGCGGCGGCTTCGCTCTGACGACGCTGTGGCAGCCGGGAGAAGGCCAGATCGACCGATATGGTGTGCTCGTGCCGCCGGATAGCACGCCGGGAGAACATCGTCTCCTGGTGGGGATGTATGGCTTCTCCGGGGAACGGTTACCGGTGACGCTGGATGGTCAACCGGCGGGGGATGCGCTGCCTTTGGCGACGCTTACCGTGACAACACCGCAATAACCACCGGAACCGCCGTCAGCGAATCGATCTGCGCCACTTGCGGTATCCACAACCCCGATGATGCGCCGCCATCGAGGTTCAGCGCGACATCTATATCCAGATCGGAGTCTGCGAGCCACGTTGCCATCATAACCGCCATCATACCGCGGATTTGGGATTTGTGGATTCTACCGTGGGCAGTTCACGGTCGTTGGCTTGACAACTGTCCCGCTTATGGCATAATTTCAGCATAAAGGCGTCGATGGAGACGAGTACGCGCAGGAAGCCGCTTCAGCGAATTCGGGAGCGTGTGAGCCGAGTGCAAGAGCCGGCGCTGAAAATCCCTCCGGAGCTGCCCACTGAACAGTCTGGTAGTCAAGTAGTCCTTAGTCGCATAGTCAGATCGTCATGTGACTACATGACTAAAGACCATCTGACTAAAGACTATAAGACTAAGTAAGTGAGGCCGGATTTGCCGACCGTTATCTAAGGCGCGGCGGTGATGGCCGCTGAATGAGGGGTTCCGCATTGTGTGGAACAATCAGGGTGGTACCGCGAGAGCTTGAGAGACACGCTCCCGTCCCTGTGGGGATGGGAGCGTTTTTGTTATTTCGGTGTGAGGAGAAAAATTATGTTCAAACCAGTACAAACCCAAGTCGACTTTATCGCACAAGAACACGAAATGCTGGATTTTTGGGACAAAATCCAGGCATTTAAAAAGTTGAACGCTTTGCGCCAGGGTGCGCCGCGTTGGTCGTTCATCGACGGGCCGATCACGGCCAATAATCCAATGGGTATTCATCACGGCTGGGGGCGTTCCTACAAGGACCTCTGGCAGCGTTATTGGGCGATGCACGGTTACCAACAGCGCTACCAAAACGGTTTCGATTGTCAGGGCCTCTGGGTGGAAGTGGAGGTTGAGAAGGAGAAGGGATTCAAATCCAAGCGTGACATCGAGACTTACGGCCTCGCGCCGTTCGTATTGGAGTGCAAGGCGCGCGTACTGCGCCAGGCTGCCAAACAGACCGAGCAATCGATCCGCCTGGGCTACTGGATGGACTGGAACGACCCTGAAATGCTGCGCACGATGGCCGATAAGCTGCTTGAGAATCCGGCACAGACAATGACGGTGAACGGTCCCGAAGGCCCTGTTACCGATAGCGTCGAGCGGTTGGTGGGCCGGCTGGGTATGCCGGAACTTGGCGGGTCGTACTTCACCTTCGCCACGGAGAATAACTACACCATCTGGACGTTTCTCAAGAAGGTGTGGGAGCGCGGCTGGCTTTACCGGGGCCACGACGTGATGCCCTGGTGCCCGCGCTGCGAAACCGGTATTAGCCAACACGAGATTGTCACGGATGGTTACCGCGAGCTGACGCACGACGCGCCGGTCATTCGCTTTCCCTTGCGCGGGCGCGAGCGTGAGGCGCTGCTCGTCTGGACGACGACGCCGTGGACGCTCACCAGTAACGTCGCTGCTGCTGTGGGGCCTGAGTTGACTTATGCCAAGGTCAAGGCCAGTGATGGGTGGACGTATTACCTGGCGAAGGGCACGCTACAGAATGTCGTTAAGGGCAAGTACGAGGTCTTGGGTGAACTCAAAGGCGAGGATATGCTCGGTTGGGAATACATCGGCCCGTTTGACGAGTTGCCTGCCGTCCAGGCTATGCATGTGCCGGACTTCCACCGTATCATCCCCTGGGATGAAGTCGGTGAGGTCGAAGGTACCGGCATCGTCCATATCGCGCCGGGCTGTGGCGCGGAAGACTTCGAGCTCGGCGAAATCCACGGCCTGCCCGCGCTCGCCCCGCTAGCCGAGAACGGCGCTTTCCTGGAGGGCTTCGGCTGGCTCACCGGGCGTGACGTCCACGAAGTTGCCCACGAAGTCTTTCACGATCTAGAGGATAAGGACAAGCTCTATCGTGTCGACGAGTACACGCACCGCTATCCGGTTTGCTGGCGCTGTGACACGCCGCTGGTCTTCCGTCTGGTGGATGAGTGGTTCATCAATATGGGCGAACTGTACGACAAACCTCGCGAGGAAGTCACGGCGGAGGAGAAAGCGCGCAGTCTGCGTTACCAGATCATGGATGTCGTGGATCAGATTCAGTGGATCCCCGAATTCGGCTATGCCCGCGAAATGGATTGGCTGCGCAATATGCACGACTGGATGATCTCCAAGAAACGTTACTGGGGGCTGGCGCTGCCGATTTGGGTGTGTGACAACAAGGATTGTGATCACTTCGAGGTGCTCGGCGACGGGGACGAACTGCGCGCGCGCGCCGTTGAAGGGTGGGACGTCTTCGAGGGCCATACCCCGCATCGCCCCTATGTGGACGCGGTGAAGATCACGTGCCCCAAGTGCGGCAGCACGATGACGCGCATCACCGATGTGGGCAATCCGTGGCTCGACGCGGGCAGCGTGACATATTCGACCACGCAATATCGCACCAACCGCGAGTTTTGGGCTAAGTGGGTGCCGGCAGACTGGATCAGCGAATCGTTCCCCGGACAGTTCCGCAACTGGTTCTACAGCCTGATTACGATGAGCACCGTTTTTGAGCAGATGCCGCCGACGAAGGTGGTTCACGGCTATTCCACTTGCCTGGCGGAAGACGGTCGTCAGATGCACAAGTCGTGGGGCAACGCGATCTGGTTCGATGAAGCCGCCGAAAAGATCGGCGTGGACACGATGCGCTGGCTCTTCATGAACCAGCCGCTCGACCAAAACCTGCTGTTCGGCTACCACCGCGCCGATGAAACGCGCCGCCGCTTCATCATCCCGCTGTGGAACACCTACGCCTTCTTTGTCACTTACGCGCGCATCGACGAGTGGACGCCGCCCGCTGAGCTGTTGAACAATCCGTTGAAGTATGAAGAGGGACACCCCGAGCTGGGGGCTCCCTGGACGGGTGCGGCGGCTCCCACCGTGCTGGACAAGTGGATCATCGCCCGCCTGCGTGAGACGATTGCGGCGATGACGGAGGGCTACGAGACATACATCCCGGTCAAAGTTGCGCAGTCTGCTGAGGCGTTCCTGGATGACTTGAGCAACTGGTACGTTCGCCGCAGCCGCCGCCGCTTCTGGGCCGCGCGTGGTGCAAGTGTCAGTTCCGACGCCGACAAGGAGGCTGCTTACCAGACACTCTACGCCGTGCTGGTGACGTTCGCCAAGTTGCTCGCGCCGGTGTTGCCGTTTATGACGGAGGTGATGTACCAGAATTTAGTGCGCGAAGCGGATGGCGCGGCCCCGGAGAGCATCCACCACTGCATGTTCCCGGTCGCCGCACCGCTCTCCGCAGACGAATCCGTGTTGACCGAGGCGATGGCGGCGGTACGTCAGGCTGCGACGCTGGGCCATTCGGTGCGCGCCAGCAACAACCTTAAAGTGCGCCAACCACTGGCCCGCGCCCTGATCGCCGCCGACCCGCGCCGCCGCGAGGAACTGTCGCAGTTGCTCGATGTGCTGGCCGATGAATTGAACGTGAAGGACGTCGATTTTGTCGCCGAAGAGGGCGAACTGGTCGAATACAAGCTGCTGCCGCTCAATCGTGTGCTCGGCCCGAAGTTCGGGCAACGTTTCCCGCTCGTCCGCAAGGCGCTGGAGACGGTGGATGCCGCGCGCGCCGTCGCGCACTTGCACGCCGGTGAGGCGTTGACGTTGACGCTCGGCGACGGCAGTGAGGCTGTGCTCTCGTCCGACGAAGTCCTGGTGCAGAGCCACGCCCGTGAAGGGTACGGCGTTGCCGGCGAAGGCGGCCTGGTGGTGGCGTTGGATACCGTCGTCACGCCGGAACTGGAGCAGGAAGGGTTGGCCCGTGAAGTCGTGCGCCGCGTGCAAGACTTGCGCAAGCAGGCCGATTACCAGCTCACCGCCCGGATCGTCGTCCAATATAGTGCGAGCGGCGGTCTGGCGGAGGCCATTGCCGCGCAGCGCGAGATGATCGCCAGCGAGGTGCTCGCGGATGCGCTCGAAGCTGTCGATGTACCAACCGGCGACAAGGTGCTCGAAGACATGGTGGATGATGTGCCGCTTGTTCTGGCGGTGAAGCGGGCCGTGTAGACGTCGTGTTTGTGGATGCAAAGATGCATGATATAGTGTAGTAACTTTCTGAAAATAGTAGGCCGAAGGTAGAAAGTTATGCGTGAGTTACGGACCTTGCGCGAAGGTTGGGATATGCTCGAAGCCGATGAAACCCGTCTGTTGCGCCAAATGACCGTTCATGAGAGTGTCCGGCAATGGCTGGCCTTGCAGCGCGCGTTCGAGCATCAATTGCAGGAAACCGAGGCGCTGTTTGGCCCGGAGCGTCGGGCATCCCTGGCGCAATTGCAGGCGCGATTGCGTCGTTTGGCGGAATGGCAAAAAGAGCATGGAGAATCTGATACAATCTCTGCGGGCGCTTCAACAACGACTGAGTGATGCCGGTATTCTCTCTATCGTCATCGGAGGCGTAGCCGTCGCTGTATGGGGCGAGCCACGTCTGACACGGGATGTTGACGTGAAAGTGTTGTTGGAGCGTGATGACGCTGACCGCTTGCTAGACACACTCGCATCTGACTACACTTCGCTGCTCGCTGACCCGCGCCAGGCATTGCGACAACAAGCTATGGTGTTTGTGCAAGATGCCCTGGGAACGCGCCTGGATGTTTTGTTGGCCGACACGCCTTACGATGTGCTTGCCATTCAGCGCGGGCGCGATTTCGAAGTGCAGCCGGGTGTGACAATTCGGGTGTGCAGCCCGGAAGACCTGGTGATTTACAAGCTCATCTCGACGCGCTTGCGCGATCACGA